>NZ_JBIWNI010000003.1:385053-495840 GCF_044767145.1 Streptomyces sp. NPDC101490 | reverse complement strand
TGTGGGGGGGGGGGGCGGGGGCGCCGGGGGGCGCGGGGGGGGGGGCGGGCGCGGCCCCCCCCCCCCCCCCCCCCCCCCCCCCCCCCCCCCCCCCCGCGGAACTGGTACGCCGCGCCGCGCGGCGAAGCGCTCCTTCTCCACCTACTGGTACGCCTGGGCGATGGTCCTGCCGGTGGTGGTCGTACTCGGCGTGATCATCGGCTACCCGCTGGTCCGTGGCGTCTACCTGTCGTTCACCGACGCCAACGAGCGGAACGTGGCGCGGTCGATCGGCGTCAACGAGATCCCGGCCACCTACGAGTTCATCGGTCTGGACAACTACACCGACGCGCTCACCGGCGGCCAGTTCCTCGGCACGCTGCTCTGGACGGTCGTCTGGACCGTCTCCTGCGTGGCGGTCACCTTCGCCCTGGGCCTGGCCCTCGCCAACGTCCTCAACCGCAGGATCGCGGGCCGCTCCGTCTACCGGATGCTGCTGATCCTGCCCTGGGCGGTCCCCGGCTTCGTCTCCGTCTTCGCCTGGCGCTTCCTCTACGACGAGCGCCGCGGCATGCTCAACCAGATCCTCACCGGCGGCGGCCTCGACGGCGTCCCGTGGCTCAACGACCCGACCTGGGCCAAGTTCTCCGTCATCCTCGTCAACGTCTGGCTCGGCGTCCCGTTCATGATGGTCGCCCTCCTCGGCGGGCTCCAGTCCATCCCCGGCGAGCTGTACGAGGCCGCCGAGATGGACGGCGCGAACGCCTGGCAGCGCTTCCGCAACATCACGATGCCCGGCCTCAGTTCGGTGTCGACCACGGTGATTCTGCTCTCCACCATCTGGACCTTCAACATGTTCCCGGTGATCTTCCTGCTCACCCGGGGCGGACCCGGCGAGGCCACCCAGATCCTCGTCACCCAGGCGTACAAGTTCTCCTTCGAGATCAGCCCGCGCGACTTCGCGCAGTCCTCGACCTGGGGCGTCCTGATCCTGGTCCTCCTGATGGTCTTCGCCGCGATCTACCGGCGCGTCCTCCGCAAGCAGGGAGAAGTCTGGTGACCACCACGACCCCCACCGCCACCGGCCCCACCGCCCGGGCCGTGACCGCCCCGGCCGCCAACACCCCCGTGCGGGGCCGCCGTTCGCCGCTGGCCTCGGCCGGACTGCACCTCACCCTGATCATCGCCTCGGTGATCGCCGTCTTCCCGGTGCTGTGGGTCCTGCTGACCTCGCTGAAGCCCGCGAAGTACGCGACGACCTCGGACTTCGTCAAGGAGACGACGTTCGAGAACTACACGAACCTGCTGCGGGACACCCCGTTCCTCACCTGGTTCGGCAACTCGCTCCTCGTCGCCGGTCTCACCACGGTCATCGGCGTCTTCATCGCCGCCACCACGGGCTACGCCGTCAGCCGCTTCCGCTTCCCCGGCAAGCGCGGTCTGATGTGGACCCTGCTCATCACCCAGATGTTCCCGGTCGCCGTCCTCATCGTGCCGATCTACAACATCATGGCGGCGATGGGCCTGCTCAACCGGCCGGTCGGCCTGGTCGTCACGTACCTGACCATCGCCGTTCCGTTCTGCGCGTGGATGATGAAGGGCTTCTTCGACAGCATCCCGCGCGAGATCGACGAGTCGGGCCACGTCGACGGACTCACCCCGTTCGGCACGTTCTGGCGGCTGATCCTGCCGCTCGCCAAGCCCGGCATCGCGGTCACCGCCTTCTACTCCTTCATCACCGCCTGGGGCGAGGTCGCCTACGCCTCCGCCTTCATGGTCGGCGACGAGAACCTCACCCTGGCCGGCGGACTGCAGAAGTTCGTCAACCAGTACGGCGCCCAGTGGGGCCCGATGTCCGCGGCCTCCGTGCTCATCGCCATCCCCGCCGCCCTGGTGTTCCTCTTCGCCCAGCGGCACCTGGTCACCGGCATGTCCGCCGGTGCCGTCAAGGGCTGACGGCCCGATCACGCCTTCCGTACGCACCTCCTTACCCCTCAGGGAAGACATGACCCAGCATCTCGCCACCCCGGCCGACGCCCCGACCACCGGCACGCACACGGGCTGGTGGAGAGACGCGGTGATCTACCAGGTCTACCCGCGCAGCTTCGCCGACGGCAACGGCGACGGCATGGGCGACCTGGAGGGCGTCCGCGGCCGGCTGCCGTACCTGAAGGAGCTCGGCGTCGACGCCGTCTGGCTCTCCCCGTTCTACGCCTCGCCGCAGGCCGACGCGGGCTACGACGTCGCCGACTACCGGTCCATCGACCCCATGTTCGGCTCGCTCCTCGACGCCGACGCCGTGCTCCGCGAAGCCCACGACCTGGGCCTGCGCGTCATCGTCGACCTCGTCCCCAACCACTCCTCCGACCGCCACGAGTGGTTCCAGCGGGCCCTGCGCGAGGGCCCCGGATCGCCGCTGCGCGAGCGCTACCACTTCCGCCCCGGCCAGGGCGCGGACGGCGAACTGCCGCCCAACGACTGGGAGTCCATCTTCGGCGGCCCGGCCTGGACCCGCACCGAGGACCCGGACGGCACCCCCGGCGACTGGTACCTGCACCTCTTCGCCCCGGAGCAGCCCGACTTCAACTGGGAACACCCCGCCGTACGCGACGAGTTCCGCTCCATCCTGCGCTTCTGGCTCGACATGGGCGTGGACGGCTTCCGGGTCGACGTCGCCCACGGCCTGGTCAAGGCCGCCGGACTGCCCGACATCGGCGACCACGACCAGCTGAAGCTGCTCGGCAACGACGTCATGCCCTTCTTCGACCAGGACGGCGTCCACGAGATCTACCGCTCCTGGCGCACGATCCTCGCCGAGTACGGCGACGAGCGCGTCCTCGTCGCCGAGGCGTGGACCCCCACCGTCGACCGCACCGCGAACTACGTGCGCCCCGACGAGATGCACCAGGCCTTCAACTTCCAGTACCTGGGCACCCACTGGGACGCCGCCGAGCTGCGCCGGGTCATCGACGAGTCGCTGGACGCCATGCGCCCGGTCGGCGCCCCCACCACCTGGGTGCTCTCCAACCACGACGTCACCCGGCACGCCACCCGCTTCGCCAACCCGGCGGGCCTCGGCACCCAGCTGCGCGAGCCGGGCGACCGCGCGCTGGGCCTGCGCCGGGCCCGCGCGGCGACCCTGCTGATGCTGGCGCTGCCCGGCTCGGCCTACGTCTACCAGGGCGAGGAGCTGGGCCTGCCCGACGTCACCGACCTGCCCGACGAGGTCCGGCAGGACCCCTCGTTCTGGCGGGCCAGCGGCCAGGACGGCTTCCGCGACGGCTGCCGGGTGCCGATCCCGTGGACCGTCGAGGGCGGCTCGTACGGCTTCGGCGCGGGCGGCTCCTGGCTGCCGCAGCCCGAGGGCTGGGGAGCGCTGAGCGTCGAGGCGCAGACCGGCGACCCCGGCTCCACCCTGGAGCTGTACCGTGCCGCGCTCGCCGTGCGGCGGGAGCAGCGCGGTCTCGGCGCGGGCGACTCCGTCGAGTGGCGGGACGCCCCCGAGGGGCTCCTCGTCTTCCGGCGCGACGGCTTCGTCTGCACCGCCAACACCACCGGCCGGGCCATCTCCGTCCCGCTGCCCGGCCGGTTCCTCCTTGCCAACGAGGAGGTCGGGACCGTCGACGGCACGGCGGTCCTGCCCGCCGACACCACCGCCTGGTGGGCGGTGTGACGGTTCCCCTGCCGAGGGGCGCCGGGTCCGGCACCCCTCGGCTCGCGGACATCGCCGCCCAGTCCGGCGTCAGCGAGGCCACCGTCAGCCGGGTCCTCAACGGCAAGGCGGGGGTCGCGGGCGGGACCCGGCACAAGGTCCTCGCGGCCCTGGACGTGCTCGGCTACGAGCGTCCCGTACGGCTGAGGCGGCGCAGCGCGGGCCTGGTCGGACTGGTGATCCCGGAGCTGACCAACCCGATCTTCCCCGCCTTCGCGCAGGTCGTGGAGCAGGTCCTCGCGGGGCACGGCTACACCCCGGTGCTCTGCACCCAGATGCCCGGCGGCGCCACCGAGGACGAGCTGGTCGAGCAGCTGGTGGAGCGCGGGGTGGCCGGGATCGTGTTCCTGTCCGGGCTGCACGCGGACGCCTCCGCCGATCCGTCGCGGTACGCCCGGCTGAGCGCCCGGGGCGTTCCGTACGTCCTCATCAACGGCTACAACGAACGGATCGACGCCAACTTCGTCTCCCCCGACGACCGGGCGGCGGCCAGGATGGCCGTGCGGCACCTGGTCGAGCTGGGCCATGAGCGCATCGGGCTCGCCATCGGCCCCACCCGGTACGTGCCCTCGCGGCGCAAGGCCGAGGGCTTCACCGCCGAGCTGTACGAGTCGCTCGGCGTCGGGCGGGCGGACGCCGAACGGTTCATCAGGCCCACCCTGTTCGGGGTGGAGGGCGGGCACGCCGCCGCCGAGATCCTGCTCGCCGAGGGCTGCACCGGCATCGTCTGCGGCTCCGACCTGATGGCGCTCGGGGTGGTCCGGGCGGTCCGGGCCCGTGGCCTCGACGTGCCCCGGGACGTCTCCGTGGTGGGCTTCGACGACTCGCCGCTGATCGCGTTCACCAGCCCGCCGCTGTCCACCGTGCGCCAGCCCGTGCAGGCCATGGCGACGGCGGCGGTGGGCGCGCTCCTGGAGGAGATCGAGGGGAACCCGGTGCAGCGCACGGAGTTCGTCTTCCAGCCGGAGCTGGTGGTCCGGGGGTCGACCGCGCAGCCTCCCGTGCCCGCTCCGGCCGGGACACCGCAAGTCCTCCCGTAACAAGTCGTGTTCGGGCGTCCGGAGTATTGACCGGGCGCCGGGGCACTCGTACGGTCACGGCTGAAAACAGTTGCTGATTCTTTCGGCAACTTCTTGCGACACCGACGTCGTACAGGAGGAACCATGGCCAGAAGAACCGTGGCCGCCGCACTCGCCCTCGTGGCGGGAGCCGCCGCCGTGACCGTCGGGGGAAACGTTCCCGCGCAGGCCGTCCCGCCCGGCGAGAAGGACGTCACCGCGGTGATGTTCGAGTGGAAGTTCGCCTCGGTCGCCCGGGAGTGCACCGACCGCCTCGGCCCCGCCGGATACGGATACGTCCAGGTCTCCCCGCCGCAGGAACACCTCCAGGGCCCCCAGTGGTGGACCTCGTACCAGCCGGTCAGCTACAGGATCGCCGGACGCCTCGGCGACCGCACCGCCTTCAAGAACATGATCAATACCTGCCACGCGGCGGGCGTCAAGGTCGTCGCCGACGCCGTCATCAACCACATGGCGAACGGCTCCGGCACGGGAACGGGCGGGACCCCGTTCTCCAAGTACGACTACCCGGGCCTCTACTCCGGCGCCGACATGGACGACTGCCGCGCCTCCATCACCACCTACCAGGACCGGGCCAACGTCCAGAACTGCGAACTGGTCCAGCTCCCCGACCTCGACACCGGCGAGCCGTACGTCCGCGCGAAGATCGCGGGCTACCTGAACGACCTGCTCTCCCTCGGCGTGGACGGCCTGCGCATCGACGCCGCCAAGCACATGCCCGCCGCCGACCTCGCCGACATCAAGACACGGATGGGCAACCCGAACGCCTACTGGAAGCAGGAGGCGATATTCGGCGCCGGAGAGGCCGTCTCCCCGAGCGAGTACCTCGGCACCGGCGACGTCCAGGAGTTCCGCTACGCCCGCGACCTCAAGCGCGTCTTCCAGGGCGAGAAGCTCGCCTACCTCAAGAACTTCGGCGAGGCCTGGGGCTACATGCCCTCCGGACAGTCCGGCGTCTTCGTCGACAACCACGACACCGAGCGCGGCGGCGACACCCTCTCCTACAAGGACGGCGCGAACTACACCCTCGCCTCCGTCTTCATGCTCGCCTGGCCCTACGGCTCCCCGGACGTCCACTCCGGCTACGAGTGGACCGACAAGGACGCGGGACCGCCCAACGGCGGCCAGGTCAACGCCTGTTACGCCGACGGCTGGAAGTGCCAGCACGCCTGGCGCGAGATCTCCTCCATGGTCGCCCTCCGCACCACCGCGCGCGGCCAGGCCGTCACCGGCTGGTGGGACAACGGCAACAACGCCATCGCGTTCGGCCGCGGCTCCAAGGCCTATGTGGCGATCAACCACGAGTCCTCGGCGCTCACCCGCGCCTTCCAGACCTCGCTGCCCGCGGGCACCTACTGCGACGTGCAGTCGAACAGGCCCGTGACGGTCAACGGCTCCGGCCAGTTCACCGCCACCCTCGGCGCGAACACCGCCCTCGCCCTGCACGTCAACGCGGTCAACTGCGGCGGCACCCCGCCCACCACCCCTCCGGCCGCCTCCGGCGCCTCCTTCAGCGCCACCGCCACCACCGTGCCCGGCCAGGACGTCTACGTCACCGGCGACCGCGCCGAACTCGGCAACTGGTCCCCGGCCGCCGCCCTGAAGCTCGACCCCGCTGCCTACCCCGTCTGGAAGCTGACCGTCGGCCTCCCCGCCGGCACCGCCTTCGCGTACAAGTACCTCCGCAAGGACGCCGCCGGGAACGTCACCTGGGAGTCCGGCGCCAACCGCACCGCGACCGTCCCCGCCACCGGCCGCGTCGACCTGAACGACACCTTCCGGAGCTGAACCCCCGCGCCCCCAGGGGCCGCCCCGACCGGGGCGGCCCTCACTTTCCCGTACCTCCAGGGAGCACCCCCGTGACACGCAAGAGAACGGCGGTCGTACTGGCCGCCGCCCTGTGCGCCGCCCTCGTGCCCGCGATGCCCGCGACCGCCGCGCCCCGGCCCCCCGCCCCACCCTCCGACCGGGCGCTCGCCGCCGAACCGGCCCGCCAGGAACTCACCCGCGAGCAGTTCTACTTCGTGCTGCCCGACCGCTTCGCCAACGGCGACCCCTCCAACGACCGGGGCGGACTCACCGGCAGCCGGACACAGCACGGCTTCGACCCCACCGACAAGGGCTTCTACCAGGGCGGCGACCTCAAGGGCCTGACCCAGCGCCTCGACTACATCAAGGGCCTCGGCACCACCGCCATCTGGATGGCGCCGATCTTCAAGAACCGGCCCGTACAGGGCGAGGGCAAGGACGCCTCCGCCGGGTACCACGGCTACTGGATCACCGACTTCACCCAGGTCGACCCGCACTTCGGCACCAACGACGACCTGAAGAAGCTGATAGCCGCCGCCCACGCCAAGGGCATGAAGGTCTTCTTCGACGTCATCACCAACCACACCGCCGACACCGTCGACTACGCCGAGACGGAGTACGGCTACCGCCCCAAGGGCGCCTACCCCTACCTCGACAAGGACGGCCGCCCCTTCGACGACCGGGCCGCCATCGGGAAGGTCGACGCGGACTCCTTCCCGTACACCCCCGTCGAGAAGGCGGGCACCAAGGTCCCCGCCTGGCTCAACGACCCCACGATGTACCACAACCGGGGCGACTCCACCTGGGCCGGGGAGTCCGCCGAGTACGGCGACTTCGTCGGCCTCGACGACCTGTGGACCGAACGCCCCGAGGTCGTCGAGGGCATGAAGCGGATCTACGAGAAGTGGGTCCGCGACTTCAAGATCGACGGCTTCCGCGTCGACACCGTCAAACACGTCGACCTCGACTTCTGGACCCAGTGGGCCACCGCCCTCGACGCCTACGCGAAGAAGCGGGGCCGCGAGGACTTCTTCATGTTCGGCGAGGTCTACTCCGCCGACACCGCCGTCACCGCGCCCTACGTCACCCGGGGCCGCCTCGACGCCACCCTCGACTTCCCCTTCCAGGACGCCGCCCGCGCCTTCGCCTCCCAGGGCGCCGGAGCCGACCGCCTCGCCAAGGTCTTCGCCGAGGACTACCGGTACACCACCGACAAGGCCAACGCCTACGAACAGGTCACCTTCCTCGGCAACCACGACATGGGCCGCCCGGGGACCTTCCTCAAGCAGGACAACCCGAACGCCTCCGACGCCGAACTCCTCGCCCGCGACCGCCTCGCCAACGAGCTGATGTTCCTCTCCCGGGGCAACCCGGTGATCTACTCCGGCGACGAACAGGGCTTCACCGGCGCGGGCGGCGACAAGGACGCCCGCCAGCCCCTCTTCGCCTCCCGGACCGCCGACTACCTCGACGACGACCAGATCGGCACCGACCGCACCCACGCCACCGACGCCTACGACACCGGCCACCCGCTCTACCGCGCGATCGCCGCCCTGTCGAAGCTCACCCGCGAACACCCCGCCCTCCGCGACGGCGTCCAGCGCGAACGGTACGCCGAGGGCTCCGTCTACGCCTTCTCCCGCACGGACGCAGGGGACCGGACCGAGTACCTCGTCGCCGCCAACGGCGGCACCACCCCCAGGACCGTCACCGTCCCCGTCGACTCCACCGCCTTCCGCACCCTCTACGGCGGCCGGGGCACGGTCACCGCGACCGGCGGCGAAGTCACCCTCACCGTCCCCGCCCTCTCCTCCGTCGTCCTCAAGGCCGACAGGCCCCTGCCCGCCCCCGCCACCGCGCCCGCCGTCACCCTCAGGGCGCCCGCCGCCGGAGCCACCGGCACCGTCGAACTCACCGCCGACGTCACCGGCGGACAGCTCAACCGGGTCGTCTTCGCCGCCCAGACCGGCAACGGACGCTGGCAGACCCTCGGCACCGCCGACCACGCCCCCTACAAGGTCACCCAGCACCTCACCGCCCCCGCCGGCACCGCCCTGCGCTACAAGGCCGTCGTCGTCGACACCAGGGGCCGCACGGCGAGCGCCACCGCCGCCACCACCGCGGGCGCGCCCCCGGCCCCCGAGAAGCCGGTCGCCGTCCAGCGCCCCTACGCCGTCGTCCACTACCAGCGCGAGGACGGGAACTACGACGGCTGGAAGCTGAAGGCCGCGGGCCAGGAGACCGCCTTCACCGGCCGCGACTCCTACGGCGCCTTCGCCTGGGTCAAGGTCCCCGAGGGCGCCTCCACCGTCCCGTACACCGTCGAGAAGGACGGCGTCGCCGACGGCCCCCGCCGCACCGTCGTCCTCGGCCGCACCGGCGAGGTCTGGATCGCCCGCGGCAAGGACGGCCAGTCCGACACCCACCCCGCCCCCACCGTCCCGGACCGCACCAAGGCCGTCCTGCACTACCAGCGCGCCGACGGCGACCACGAGGGCTGGGGCCTCCACACCTGGACCGGCGCCGCCCAGCCCACCGACTGGTCCAAGCCCCTCATGCCCGTGCGCTTCGACGCCTACGGAGCCGTCTACGAGGTCCCCCTCGCCGAAGGCGCCCGCTCCCTGTCGTACATCCTGCACAAGGGCGACCAGAAGGACCTGCCCACCGACCAGTCCCTCGACCTCGCCACCCACGGCAACGAGGTCTGGCTGCTCTCCGGACAGCCCTCCTACCTGCTGCCCACCAGCGGCGCCGCCCCCGAACTCGACCTCGGCAAGGCCGAGGCCCAGTGGATCGACCGGAACACCGTCGTCTGGAAGGTCAGGGCCACCGACGCCACCAGCCAGCAGCTGGTGTACGCCCCGGACGGCGGGATCACCGTCACCGACGGCGCCCTGAACACCGAGGGCCAGTGGCTCAGGCTCGGCCGGAGCACCCTCACCGACGCCCAGAAGGCGAAGTTCCCGCACCTCGCGCAGTACCCCGCCTTCACCGTCGACCCGCGCGACACCGACCGCGTCCGCGACTCCCTGCGCGGCCAGCTCATCGCCACCCAGCGCACCGCCGACGGAGCACTGCTCGCCGCCACCGGCGTCCAGACCGCCGGAGTCCTCGACGACCTCTACGCGAAGAAGGCCACCGGCACCGCCCTCGGCCCCGTCTTCGGGAAGCACGGAGTCACCCTCTCCGTCTGGGCCCCCACCGCCCGGACCGTCGCCCTCGAACTCGACGGCCGGACCGTGCCCATGCGCCGCGACGACACCTCCGGTGTCTGGTCCGCCACCGGCCCGAAGTCCTGGACCGGCAAGCCCTACCGGTACGCCGTGAAGGTCTGGGCCCCCACCGTCCGGAAGACCGTCACCAACAAGGTCACCGACCCCTACTCCACCGCCCTCACCACCGACTCCGCCCGCAGCCTCGCCGTCGACCTCACCGACCCGAAGCTCGCCCCCCGGGGCTGGAACACCCTGCGCAAGCCCGCCGCCGTACCGCTGCGGGACGCCCAGATCCAGGAACTCCACATCCGTGACTTCTCCGTCGCGGACACCACCGCCCGCGCCGACCACCGGGGCACCTACCTCGCCTTCACCGACAAGGACAGCAAGGGCTCGAAGCACCTGCGCGCCCTCGCCGCCTCCGGCACCTCCTACGTCCACCTGCTGCCCGCCTTCGACCTCGGCACCGTCCCCGAGAAGAAGTCCGCGCAGACCACCCCCGCCTGCGACCTGAAGGTCTACGCCCCCGACTCCGAGGAACAGCAGAAGTGCGTCGCCGCCGCCGCGGCCACCGACGCCTACAACTGGGGCTACGACCCCCTGCACTACACGGTCCCCGAGGGCTCCTACGCCACCGACCCCGAAGGCACCCGCCGCACGGTCGAGTTCCGGCGGATGGTCCAGTCCCTCAACGGCGACGGCCTGCGCACCGTCATGGACGTCGTCTACAACCACACCGTCGCCGCCGGACAGTCCGACAAGTCGGTCCTCGACCGCATCGTGCCGGGCTACTACCAGCGCCTCCAGGCCGACGGCACCGTCGCCACCTCCACCTGCTGCGCCAACACCGCGCCGGAGAACGCGATGATGGGCAAGCTCGTCGTCGACTCCGTCGTCACCTGGGCCAGGGAGTACAAGGTCGACGGCTTCCGCTTCGACCTGATGGGCCACCACCCGAAGGAGAACATCCTCGCCGTCCGCAAGGCCCTCGACGCCCTCACCGTCGCCAGGGACGGCGTCGACGGCAAGGCGATCGTCCTCTACGGCGAGGGCTGGAACTTCGGCGAGATCGCCGACGACGCCCGGTTCGTCCAGGCCACCCAGAAGAACATGGCCGGAACCGGCATCGCCACCTTCTCCGACCGGGCCCGTGACGCCGTCCGCGGCGGCGGCCCCTTCGACGAGGACCCCGGCGTCCAGGGCTTCGCCTCCGGCCTCTACACCGACCCCAACGCCTCCGCCGCCAACGGCACCCCCGAGCAGCAGAAGGCCCGCCTCCTCCACTACCAGGACCTCATCAAGGTCGGCCTGACCGGCAACCTCGCCTCCTACACCTTCACCGACACCTCGGGCCGTACGGTCAAGGGCTCCGAGGTCGACTACAACGGCGCCCCCGCCGGATACGCCGCCGCCCCCGGCGACGCCCTCGCCTACGCCGACGCCCACGACAACGAGACCCTCTACGACGCGCTCGCCTTCAAGCTCCCGGCGGACACCAGCCCCGCCGACCGGGCCCGCGCACAGGTCCTCGCCATGGCCACCGCCACCCTCTCCCAGGGCCCGGCGCTCTCCCAGGCGGGCTCCGACCTGCTCCGCTCCAAGTCCCTCGACCGCAACTCCTACGACAGCGGCGACTGGTTCAACGCCCTCCACTGGGACTGCCGCGACGGCAACGGCTTCGGCCGGGGCCTGCCGCCCGCCGCCGACAACAAGGACAAGTGGTCCCACGGCAGGCCGCTCCTGGTGAACCCGGCCCTCACCGTCGGCTGCGCCCAGATCGACGGCGCCTCCGCCGCCTACCGGGACCTCCAGAAGATCCGCACCACCGAGCCGGTGTTCTCCCTCGCCACCGCCGAGCGGGTCCAGAGCACCCTGTCCTTCCCGCTCTCCGGCCGCGAGGAGACCCCGGGCGTCCTCACCATGCGCCTCGGTGACCTGGTCGTCGTCCTCAACGCCACCCCGGGCGCCACCACCCAGAGGGTCGCCGCCCTGACGGGCCGGGGATACGCCCTCCACCCGGTCCAGGCGAAGGGCGCGGACGCCGTCGTGAAGTCCGCCTCCTACACGGCCGGTTCGGGCACCTTCACGGTCCCGGCCCGCACGGTCGCCGTCTTCAAGGCCACCGGCTGACCCACCCGCGCACCGGCTCGACAGGACGCCCCGGCACCGGACCTCCGGTGCCGGGGCGTTCCCGTCGGTTCAGTGCCCGCGCCGCTCCGGCACGGACGGCTCCACGGCCCCCGCCGACGGCACCAGCGCCACCAGCCGGGCCACCAGCTCCCCGAAGGGCCCGTCGGCGGGCTCGTCCGCGAGCAGGCCCACCAGGATGTCCGCCATCTCCTCGTCGTGCACGGCGCTCACCGCCGCGAGGGCCGCGAAGTCGTGCACCAGCTGCAGCTCCAGCTCCGCGCGCGGCACCCGCCGCCCGTCCAGCCAGATCAGCGCCGTCGACTCCGCGAGCGACACCCAGGAACGGACGACCAGTTCGAGCCGCGCCGAGGGCTTCTCGACCTCCAGATGCGCCAGGATCTGCACGTACGCGGCCTGCCGCACCTCGTCGATCATCGCGTTGGTCGTGGAGGAACCCACGGCGGGACCGCCCCGCATCAGCGCCGAGAACCCCGGCCCGTGATCGTCCACGAAGTCGAAGAAGCGGCCCATCACCCGCAGCAGCCGCGCCCCGAGGGGCCCCTGCGGCGGCTCCACGAACCGGGCCGCCAGCTCGTCGGCCGCCCGCCGCAGCGCCGCCTCGTAGAGGCTCTGCTTGCCGGGGAAGTAGTGGTAGACCAGCGGGCGGGAGATGCCCGCGGCGGCGGCGATCTCGTCGATGGAGACCTCGTCGGGACTGCGGTGGCTGAAGAGTTCGAGGGCGACCCCGATCAGCTGTTGCTTGCGCTCCTCGACGCCCATCCTGCGGCGTACCCCGGTCGTCATACGAACAGCCTAACGGGGTCCGTTACGCTCCTGCCCCATGAGCGCTTCCGACCAGGACACCCAGGCAGCCGAGCCCCCGGAGGCCGCCGAGGCCCCCGCGAGCGACGGGACCGGCGAGAGGACCTCCCCGGGGACTCCCCGGAAGTCTCCGGAGCCCGCCGGGACCCCCCGGTCCGAACAGGCCGGAGAGAAGGCGGAGTTCGAGGAGCCGGAGAGTCCCGAGGGGGCCGGAGCGGTTCACGGGAGCGAGCGGGGGCACCCGGACGAGGCCCGGGAGGAGGCGGGCGAGGGGGAGTCCGAGGAGGCGTCGGCCCCGGCGGCCGGGCTCACCCCGAAGCAGGCGCGGCGGCTGCGCGTGGCCGTCGCCTCCGTGCTCCTGGTGGCGATGGCCGTGGTCCTGGCGATCCGCCTGGCGAGCCGTACGTCCGTCCTGGTCGTCGGCGTGTACGGACTCGCCATGATCCTCTGCGGTGTCGTGATCGAACTGTCCCGCAACGGCCGCACCCGGCTGGCCACCTGGCTCCTGGTCGGCGGCCTCCTCACCGCCCTCGCCCTGGACTGGCTGGTCCTGCCGTAGCGGCCTGGCCGGGCGCCGGGCGCGGGCCGGGGGCGCGCACCGGGCGCGGATCGGCCGCGCACCGGCTGCCGGGTCGGGGGTGGCGGGCCCCACGGGTCAGAGGTCCAGCACCAGCCGTCCCCCCGCGCAGCGGGAGACGCAGATCAGCATCTGGTCGGCCCGTTCGGCGTCGGTGAGCAGGTCGTCCCGGTGGTCGACCTCCCCCTCCAGGACCCGCTGTCGGCAGGTGCCGCAGAACCCCTGCCGGCAGGAGTACATGAGTCCCGGAAGTTCCGCGTGGACCGCCGAGAGCAGCGACTGGTCTGCCGCGACCTCCAGGACCCGCCCGGAGCGCCGCAGTTCGACCACGAAGGGCGCGCCACCGGCCGGTGCCGCCGCCGAGAACCGCTCCAGGCGCGGCGCCCCGCCCTCCGGCAGCGCGGCGGTCACGGCGTCCATGAGGCCCTCGGGACCGCAGCAGTACACCGGCGTCCCGGCGGGCACCTCCGCGAGGAAGCCCAGGTCGGGACGGCCCGACTCGTCCTCGGCGACCACGGTCGACCGCTCGGCCCCGCCCAGCCGTTCCAGCTCCGCGAGATACGGCATGGAGGCCCGGTCGCGCCCGCAGTAGACGAGCCGCCAGTCCGCACCGGCCGCCTCGGCGGCGCGGACCATCGGCAGGACGGGGGTGATGCCGATGCCGCCCGCGACGAAGACGTACGCCGGGGCCGCCACCAGCGGGAAGCGGTTGCGGGGCCCCCGGATCTCGATCTCGGCGCCCTCGTGGAGCCGTTCGTGGACCTCGCGGGAGCCCCCGCGTCCGCCCCGCTCCTCCTCGATCAGCCGGGTCGCCACGGTGTACGCGGTGGTGTCGGCCGGGTCGCCGCAGAGCGAGTACGGGCGGACGAGCCCCGAGGGCAGGACGAGGTCGATGTGGGCGCCCGGCCGCCAGGCGGGCAACCCGGCTCCCTCCAGGCGCAGTTCGACGACGCCCTCGGCGGGTTCGGTGCGCCGGGCGACCCGGACCCTGCGGGGGACGGTGCGGCCGGGGCCGTGTCCGGAGACGGGCTCGTCGAGCGCGGGCATCGGCCAGAGCGGGGCGGTGGACATCCGGCTGCGGACCGCGCGACGGGCCAGCAGCGCGGCCCCCGCGACCACGGCGGCGGTGGCGAACCGGAGCATCAGCGGCCTCCGTTGGCGCCGGGGGAGGCGGCCAGATAGGCCACGGCCTGCGCGGTGTCGCCCTCCTGGGAGGGGTGGTAGGCGCGGCTGAGGTAGCGGGGGACGGAGCGGAGCATGTCGGGGGTGGCGGGCAGCACGCCCTGACGGCCCTTGCGTATGAACTGGCGGAGGGACGCCTTCCCGTCGACGAGGGTGGGGTCGTTCTCCATGAAGAAGCGGATGCCGCGCTGCCAGAGGAAGAGGAGCGTGGAGAAGCCGAGGGCCCAGGTCCGGGCGCGCCGCCGGTAGCCGCCGTCGAGGTGCATGAACAGTTCGAAGGCGACCGCGCGGTGCTCGACCTCCTCGGCGCCGTGCCAGCGCAGCAGGTCGAGCATGGTGGGGTCGGCTCCGGCGCGGTCGAGCGCGTCCGCGTTGAGGACCCAGTCGCCGAGGAAGGCGGTGTAGTGCTCGATGGCGGCGATCATCGCGACCCGCTCCATCAGCCACCAGCGGCGCGGGCGGCCCGGCGGCAGCGTCCGGTCACCGAGCAGCTTCTCGAAGAACCAGTCGACCTGCGCGGTGTACGGGGTGGGGTCGAGGCCCTGCGCGCGCAGATGGGGCAGGACGTCGTCATGGGCCTGGGAGTGGACGGCCTCCTGCCCGATGAAGCCGATGACGTCCTCGCGGAGCCGGTCGTCGGTCACGAGCGGCAGGGCCTGCCGGTAGACGTGCACGAACCAGCGCTCGCCCGCCGGGAGCAGCAGGTGCAGCACGTTGATGGTGTGCGTGGTGAAGGGGTCGCCCGGCACCCAGTGGAGCGGGGTCGCCTCCCAGTCGAAGGAGACCTTGCGGGCCTTGAGTTCGACGTGCTCCGACGCCACCGGCGCGGGCTGCTTATTAGACATACCGTCAATGTACTGAGGGGTATGACGGCGCGACAGGCTTGTGCGGCGTCTTTCTGCCGTACGGGAGGAGGCCCCGCCCGCCGGGGCCCGCCCCCGGTGGGTCACCGGAGCGCGCCCACCCGCCTCCCGTCCTCCAACGTACCGCGCAGTTCCGCCCGCGCACCGGCCGAGGCCCGTACCGCGAGGACCGGACCGTCCGCACGGCCCGTCACCCCGCCCGAGGCCTCCAGGGACGCGAAGTCCCCGCCGCCCGCCGCCAGGACGAACCAGTCGCCGCCCGGCGCCTGCCACAGCACGCCCGCGAGCACCCGGGGGTCCCGCACCCCGCAGGCGGGCGAGCCTTCCGCCCGTGCCACGAGCGCCGCGGGCACCTGGGGCGACGGCACCAGGAACTGGGCGAGGACCCTGCTCCCCGTACCCCGCCAGGTCTCCGCGCGTGTACAGATCCAGGTACCGTGCCCGGCGCCCTCCGGCAGCGCCTGCCGGGCGAACCGCCAGGCGTTCACCGACCGCACCCCGTGCGCCCGCACCGCCGCCAGCTGGCAGGCGGTCCGCGCCCACGCGGTCCCCGCCTCCGGGCCCGTCGCGTCCACCGGCGCGGCGGGCGGGCCCCACAGCAGCCGGACGGGGGCCAGCTCGCCCAGGTCGGTGAGGACCCGGTCCCCCGAACCGTCCCGCAGCCGCAGGGCGTTCCAGCGGACGCAGTCCCGGGCGAGGGCGGGGCTCGTCATCGGACCGGTCACCCCGTCGGCGTCCCGCGCCAGCGGACGCACCGGCGCCAGGGGCCTCAGGAGGTCCCGCACACCGGTCTCCTTCACCCAGGGGGCCGTCAGATAGCGGACGTTGCCCGCCGCCCTGGACACCACGAGCGCGGCGGCACCGGGTGTGTCGGCGCCGTCGGTCCTGGCGAAGTCGAGGGCCGCGCCCACCGAGCCCTCGACCGGTTCCGCGTACCGCACCGCCCGCAGCCCGTCGTGGAGGAGGACCACCCGGGCCCCGTCGACCAGCCCCGCGAAGAGGAGCTGCGGCGGCCCCATCGGCGGCCCCACCGGGGTGCCGGGCGTCGCGGACGAGTGTACGGACGGCCCGGGGCGGGCCCAGACGGCGAGCGCCCGCCGCAGCAGCGCGCGGTCCCGCACGAGCCCGCCGCGCGCGGGCCACACGGAGAAGTCCTGCCGGGTGGAACCGGGCCAGACGGCCGGGTCCACCCGCTTGAGCGCTCCCGGGTCGAGGGCCGCCTCGGCGGCGGGATTGCGGGCGTAGGAGGGCGCGGCCGCGCCGTTCCTGCCCCAGCCGTCCCCGGGCAGCCCCAGCAGGGCGCCGCACACCAGCAGCGCGACGAGGGCGACGAGCGCGGCCCGCAGGTGCTGGCGCCGCCGCAGCAGGTCCGTGGGCCGCGCCTGAAGGGCGCAGGGGTCGAACTCGTCGGACTCCAGCAGGGCGCCGCCGCTGCGGCGCGGCCCGGGATCGAAGGCGCGGGGACCGCCGACGGCGGCGGGCACGGACCCGGGCGCGCCCGGCCCCGGGGCCCCGGGGCCGGTGGCCGGGGCCCCGGCCCCTGTTCCGGCCCGGCCCCCGGCCCCGGGGTGTCCGTCCGCGCGCCCGCCCGCTCCGGGGCTCGTACCGCCCCAGGGGTGCGCGCGGCCGGGCTCGTCGTGCGCCCGCCCCATCACCCCCGAGTGCCCCACCGTCCCCGGGCGCCCCGCCGACCCCAAGTTCTCCACGGTGAATGCTTGTTGGCCCTCGACGCCCTGCCCTGCCGCGTCGGCGCCGTCCACCGCGTCCGCCTCCGCCAGTGCCGCCGCCGGGTCCGGCACTCCGGCCGCCGCCAGGACCCGCAGGACCTCGGGGTCCCCCTGGCGTTCGAGGCCGCGCAGCACATAGGCCGCGCGGCCGGGCCCGGAGAGGCGGGACAGGCGCTGGTCCAGGGCGAGTTCGTCCGTGCCGCCCACCCGGGGGAAGAGCCGCAGCCCCCACACGTGCGGGAGCAGCGGCGGGAACTGCGCCCGGCGCGGCAGCGCGAACCGCCGCAGCGGGAGCCCGGCGACCAGCGCCTGCCGCAGCACCTCGCCCCGCACGTACGCGTATCCGGGATCGACGGCGTCCTCGGCGGGCCGGGGCGCGGGCACGGCGGGCCCGGTGACCCGGCGGCGGGGCAGCGAACGCTGGACGAGCGCGTGCGCGGTCAGCACCCGGCGGTTGCGGCCGAGCGACGGCGGCAGGACGAGGTAGGCGATGCGGACCAGGCGCGGATAGCGCTCGACGAGCGCGGCCTCGGCCTGCTCGACGTCGACCGGGCCCACGGGCGAGGGAACGAGATCCTGGGTGCTCACGTTCAGCAGAACGAGCGATTCTTCCGATGGTCACCCCGGCCGGGTCCCGCTCGGACGGGATCGTGAGGTCAACTCTCCCTTTTTCAGGGGCAGTTCAGGCACAGTTCAGGGGCTCGGGTCGGTCAGCCGCTCGCGGATGCGTGCCGTCGTCCCGTCGGGGACGCCGAGCCCCTCCCGTACGTACGCCTCCATCGACCCGTGCCGGACCGCCACCTCGTCCAGCGCCGCCTCCAGGTACTCCGGGACGACACCGATCAGATCGAGGGCCAGCTGCGGGTCGCCGCCCTGCGCGGTGAACCCCTCGATCATCGGCGCGAACGCCTGCCGCACCGCCGGGTTGACGGCGAGGTACTCCGTCCGCACGGTCCGCTCGTCCGCGCCGAGCAGCGACAGCACGACGGTCGCGCCCCAGCCGGTCCGGTCCTTGCCCGCCGTGCAGTGGAAGAGCACGGGCCCGGCGTCCGGCCCGCCCAGCGCGGTCAGCAGCGTCCGGTACGCGGTGCGCGCGGCCTCGCCGGAGACGAAGGCCCGGTAGGTGCGGGCGAACGCCTCCCTGACCCGGCCCCCGCCGAGGTGCTCCTCGGCGAGCGCCGGGTTCGAGAGCAGCGTCCTCAGCTGGGCGGCGGGCGGCAGCCCGCTGATCGACAGCTGGTCGGCGAGCACGTCCGCGAGGACCGCCCGCGCCCCGGCGGGCAGCCGGTCGGGCCGTGCGGTCCGCTCGCCCTCCGTGCGGAGGTCCACGACCGTGCGGACGCCGAGGCGGGCCACCGCCGGTTCGGCGGGGTCGAGCCGGTCGAGCTGCGCGGACCGCAGGACGAGTCCCGGACGGACGGTCCGGCCCCCGGCCAGCGGGAGACCGCCGAGGTCGCGCAGGTTGGCGACGGAGGTGGCGGGAATGGCGGGCATGGCGTCGGCTCCTCCGGCTCGTACGGGTCCGCACCCGTGCGTACGTCCTGTTGCCGACCGTAAGCGATCACCCCGGTCCGGGCAGTTCCAGTGGATCCATGCCGTTCACATCCGTATCGGTGTGATCCATACCGGTTCGTCAGGGTCCGGCGAGCGCGGCCAGCACCTCCGCCTCCCGCTGCGGGCTGAGGCCCGGCGCCGGCCGGTCCGGTCGCTGCGGCGCGACCCCGCCGAGCGACTCCAGCCAGGCCCAGGTGTCGGCGACGGTCTCGGCGACCGGGCGGCAGCGCAGCCCGGCGGCGAGCGCCTTGCCGACGTCGGCGGTGTGGATCATGTCGTACGTATCGCCCGGCGGCAGCCACACCGGCAGCTCCGTCCAGGGCGCGGCACCGGCGGCGAGCAGCTCCTCGGGGCCGGTCCAGCGCAGCGAGGCACCGGACCCGGTGACCCGTACACAGGCGTCGAGCAGCTCGCCCATGGTCGTCCGGCCCGGCGGGCAGACCAGGTCGTACGGGCCGTGCAGCCCGGCGGACAGCGCGTCGAGGGTCCATCCGGCGAGGTCGCGGGCGTCGACGTACTGGATCGGCAGCTCCCGGGGGCCGGGGGCGAGGACCGGGCCGCCGCGCGCGATCCGGCCGAGCCACCAGGGCAGACGGCCCACGTTCTCGTACGGACCGAGGACGAGCCCCGCCCGGACGGACAACGTCCGGTCCGCGCCGAACGCCCCCTCGGCCGCCAGCTCGCCGCCCCGCTTGGCCGCCGCGTACGGCACGTCCCCGGCGTCCGGGGAGCCGTCCACGACCGGGTCCCCCTCGGCCAGCCCGGCGGGCTCCGGCCCCGCGTACACGGACCGGCTCGACACGTACGCGTACCGGTCCGCCCGGTCGGCGAGCAGCCGGGCCGCGTCCCGCACCGCCGAGGGGGCGGCCGACCAGGTGTCCACGACGGCGTCCCAGGTCCCGTCGGCCAGCGCGGCCAGCCCCTCCGGGCCGGTCGTGCGGTCGCCGAGCAGGGTGGTCACCCCGGCGGGGGGCTCGTGCCGCCCGCGGTGGAAGACGGTCACGTCCCAGCCCCGGGCGAGCGCGGTCTCGACGACCGCGCGGCCCACGAACTCCGTACCTCCGAGCATCAGCAGTCTCATGGGCCGAGCCTGTCGCGCCGCCCGGCCGGAGGCCAGAGGGTTCCGCTCGGGGAGGATTCCGCCACGGGAGGAACGGGCGAAGCGGAACGAACGCGGCGCCCGGGGAGAGGCGCCGGACGCCCGGCGGACGTCACGGGCGCGTGAACACCGCCGCCAGAAGCGGAGGGGGGCTCGTGCCACACCCGTTCGGGTGACACGATGTCCGGCGATGACGGATGCCCGGTCGCCCCTGCGCGCCTTGAGAGCCGCCTTGTTCGCGGTGGTCTGCGTGGCCTTGGCTGCCGTGGGGCATTCGTCCATGTCTGCGCACCGGCTCCCGGCCGTCACCCTGTTCGCCGCGTTCGCCGCGACGGCGGCCCTCGCCTGGGCCGCGGCGGGCCGCCGCCGGAGCGCCCCGACGGTCGCCGCCGCGATGGGCGTGCTCCAGGGCGCGCTCCACCTGATGTTCTCGACCGCGGGCGCCCACACGGGGCACACCGGTCACCCGGCGACGGCGGCCCCCGGCCCCACCGCGCACGGCGCCCACGGTGCCGACGGCATGACCGGTCACCCCCTCATGCCCCCCGCCGACCCGATGGACCTGGGCGTCGGCGCGGACACGGCCATGGGCGCCGCCACCGACCTGGTCTCCACCGGCGGTCTCGGCATGGCCGCCGCCCACCTCCTCGCCGCGCTCCTCTGCGGGCTCTGGCTGGCCCACGGCGAGGCCGCGTTCCTCACCCTGGCCCGCACCGCCCTCGCGTACGCCTTCACCCCGGTCCGGCTGGCCCTCGCCCGCGTACGGGTCCCCGGCCCCCCGTGCCGCACCCCCCGGCGGGCCCGCCGCGACGCCCGCCCGCCGGTCGCCGTCGTCCTCGCCCACAGCCTCTCCCGGCGCGGCCCGCCCCGGCCGCCCGCACCCCGCGCCACGACCCTCGGAGCACACGTCTGACCCGGGGGTCCCTTCCCCCTGCCCGTACCGTCCCCGAGGACACCCATGACCATCGACGATCCCGCACGCCCGGAAACCCCCGAGGCGCCACCGTCGAAGACCCGACAGCCCGCCACGACCGACCCCACGGCGACCGTCACCGACCCCACGGCCGCGTCCGCCACAGCGACCGACCCCGCCCCCGCCCCCGCCGGGCCGCCCACCCGGCCCGGCACCTGGAGCGCGCTGCGCCCCCTGGTCCTCCGTGTCCACTTCTACGCGGGCGTCCTCGTCGCCCCGTTCCTCCTCGTCGCCGCCCTCAGCGGTCTGCTGTACGCGCTCTCCTTCCCGGCGGAGAAGATCGTGTACGCGCACGAACTGGAGGTCCCGGTCGGCGACACCGTCCTGCCCCTCTCCCAGCAGGTCCACATCGCCCGCAAGGTCAACCCGAACGGCACCGTCACCGCCGTCTGGCCCGGCGCCGAGCCCGGGGCGACCACCCGCGTCCTGATGGCCGACCCCGACGTCCCCGAAGGCACCTCGCTCGCCGTCTTCGTCGACCCGTACACCGGTGACGTACGCGGTCAGCTGCCCAGCTACGGCAGCTCCGGCGCCCTCCCGCTGCGCACCTGGACCGACGGACTCCACCGCGACCTGCACCTCGGCGAGTTCGGCCGCAACTACAGCGAACTCGCCGCGAGCTGGCTGTGGGTCGTCGCACTCGGCGGGCTGCTCCTCTGGCTCGGCAGGCGCCGCCGCTCCCGCCGCGCCCTGTTCCTCCCCGAGGGCGGCCCCGCCTCCCGCCGCCGCACCCTGTCCTGGCACGGCTCGGTCGGCCTGTGGGCGGTGACCGGACTCGTCCTGCTGTCCGCGACCGGACTGACCTGGTCCCGGTACGCGGGCGAGAACATCGGCGTCGTCCAGGACGGTCTCGGCGGCGCGACCCCCACCCTCACCGCGACCCTCGGCGGCGCGCCCGGCGGCTCCTCGGAGCACGAGGGCCACGGCGGCGGCCACACCGGCACCGCCCCCACCGCCCAGGGCCCGGACATCGGCATCGACCGGGCCCTCGAAGCGGCCCGCGCGGCGGGCATCGACAGCCCCCGCCTGTCGGTGGCGCCGCCCGCCGACGGCAAGGGATACGTGATCAAGGAGACCGACACCCAGTTCCCGCTCCAGCTGGACTCGGTGGCGGTGGACCCGGCGGACGGCACGGTCCTCGACCGGCTGGCCTTCGCCGACTATCCGCTGCTCGCCAAGCTGACCCGGATCGGCATCGACGCGCACAGCGGCGTGTTCCTCGGCCTGTTCAACCAACTGGCCCTGGCCGCCCTGGCCCTCGCCCTGGTCCTGCTGATCCTCTGGGGCTACCGCATGTGGTGGCTGCGCCGTCCGGGCCGCCCGGCGGCGCGCGGGGCGTGGCGGAGGATCCCGGCGCAGCTGCTGCTCCCGCTGCTCGCGGGTACGGCCCTGGTGGCGTGGTTCGTCCCGCTGCTCGGCCTGAGCCTGCTGCTGTTCCTGGCGGTGGACCTCGCCCTGGCCCTGGTCGCCAGGATCAGGGCGAGGCCCACCCGAACGGGCTGATCAGGGGGTGTACTTGTAGCCGACCCGCCGCACGGTCTGGATCGTGTGGCGGTGCTCGGCGCCCAGCTTGCGGCGCAGCCGGGCCACGTGCACGTCGACCGTGCGCCCGTCGCCGACGTGCCCGTAGCCCCACACCGTGGTGACCAACTGGTCGCGGGTGTGGACCCGGTGGGGGTGCGCCACCAGATGGGCGAGGAGTTCGAACTCCAAGTACGTCAGGTCGAGGGCCTGTCCGTCGACGACGGCGAGCCGCCGCACCCCGTCGATCGTCACCGGACCCTGCTCCTCCGCCGGTGCGGACACCGGCGCGGGGGCGGGTGCGGGGGCGGCGACGGACGGCCGCGCCTGCTGGTCGGCCGGTACGAGGACGAGGTACCCGACCATCGGCGGGCGGCCCGGCAGCGTCGGCAGGGTGTGCGGCGGGGCGGGCAGCAGGGTCGCGCCGGGCGGCAGGAAGTCCGCGACCTGGGCGAGGTCCACGACCTCGTTGGGGTCGACGGCGCGGAGCCGGTGCCGTCCGGGACGGACGGCGGTGAGGGAGGCACTCGGGGAGTGGACCTGGGGATGCGCCATGGAAGTCAGCTCTTTCGCGCGGAGAAACGGACGGACAGGAGTCGTACGTCGTGCGCGTGGGCCGAAGGCCGGGGACCGGACCGTGCCGATCGGGGCTTTAGAGGGCCGACGCGTTCCTCGCGCGGCAACACACCCGGTCGAAGTCGTGGTGCTGCCGGGAAGGCCAGAACGGCTCCAGGTCGTGACGACCCTTCGTGGTGTCGTTCTCTGTGATGGCCATATCCCTATTGAAGCAGAAGGGAATGGCCCCGACGAGCCCCGGACCGGCCAAACCCCGTGTAGTCCTTCCCACATGCCGGGAGGGACCCCGCCGCGCGGGGGGACGCGGAACCGGCCCCCGGCACGCCGGGAGGCGCCCACCGCGAACGGTGGACGCCTCCCGTGGGAAAGCCTTCGGAGCGGCGCGGATCAGACCTGGCCGGCCTTCTCCAGGGCCTCGCAGCAGGTGTCCACGATGAGCCGGGTCACCACGTACGGGTCGACGTTCGCGTTCGGACGCCGGTCCTCGATGTAGCCCTTCCGGTCCTGCTCGACCTGCCACGGGATGCGGACCGAGGCGCCGCGGTCCGAGACGCCGTAGGAGTACTCGTCCCACGGGGCCGTCTCGTGCAGACCCGTCAGGCGCTCGTCGATGCCCGCGCCGTAGTTCTTGACGTGGTCCAGCGGCTTCGAGCCCTCACCGAGGGACTCGCAGGCGGTGATGATCGCGTCGTAGCCCTCGCGCATCGCCCGGGTGGAGAAGTTGGTGTGCGCGCCCGCGCCGTTCCAGTCGCCCTTCACCGGCTTCGGGTCCAGCGTCGCCGTGACGTCGAAGTCCTCGGCCGTGCGGTACAGCAGCCAGCGGGCGATCCACAGCTGGTCCGAGACCTCCAGCGGGGCCAGCGGGCCGACCTGGAACTCCCACTGGCCGGGCATGACCTCGGCGTTGATGCCGGAGATGCCGAGACCGGCCGCGAGGCAGTTGTCCAGGTGCGCCTCGACGATCGGGCGGCCGTGGATCTCGTCCGCGCCGACACCGCAGTAGTAGCCGCCCTGCGGGGCGGGGAAGCCGTTGGCCGGGAAGCCCAGCGGACGGGTGCCCTCGAAGAAGGTGTACTCCTGCTCGATGCCGAAGATCGACTCCTGGGCGGCGTACCGGCCGGAGACCTCCGCGAGCGCGGCGCGGGTGTTCGACTCGTGCGGCGTCATGTCCGTGTTGAGGACCTCGCACAGCACCAGGATGTCGTTGTCGCCGCCGCGGATCGGGTCCGGGCAGGAGAACACCGGGCGCAGCACGCGGTCCGAGGCGTGGCCCTTGGCCTGGTTCGTGCTGGAGCCGTCGAAGCCCCAGAGCGGCAGTTCGTCGAGGGGGAGGACGTCACCCGCGATGATCTTCGTCTTGGAACGGAGCTTCGCGGTCGGCGCGGTGCCGTCGATCCAGATGTACTCAGCCTTGAAGGTCACGGGTCTCATCCTTTGGGCGTGCTGCTGCGGGTTCACGGCGGCTCGCGGCGCTGCGTGCTGCTGCGGTGTTCGGTTTCGCTGTCGCAGCTTCGCAACACGGGATTTCCCGTCCGTGACCCTCGTGTGAACCCCGTGTTACACGCATGGCCCCGAGGCGAGGGGCCGGGCACGGGGCGGTGAGCGGCCCCGTGCGGGGAGGTGAGTGGCGTCACACCGGGCGGTGAGGCGGGTCCGCGCACTCCTCCGACAGCTCCTTCAGCCTCCGCTCGACCACCCCGGCGTCCAGGAACGGCCCCAGTCCCGCCGCCCGCACCCGTCGCACCAGCTCCGCGTACGAGGTGCCCAGCGCCTCGGCCGTCCGCCCCAGGTGCCAGTCGCAGTCCGCGAGCCGCCGGAGCAGATACCCCTTGCGAATCTGCTTCTCCGACAATCGGAAGCTCTTCAGATAGGCCGTCCGTCCCTTCCGGTCGGTGATCACCTCACCGATGTGCTGCTCGCGCCCGCCCCGTTCGAACGGCGGTAGGAACCGGTACAGACCGAACGGCCCGGCCCGGTGCACCCGCTCGAAGGCGTACGGGGTCTCCAGGAGGTCCCGCGCCATCAGCCCGTCGTGCGCCACGGTCCACGCCCGCTCCTGCTCCCGGGCCGCCGCCCGCAGGTCGGCCAGGGTACGGATGCCCCCGGCCCCGTCCCTGATCCGCGCGGTGAACTCGGGCACCGCGCCGCCGTAGTACGCGTACTGGTGCACCAGCTCCCCGTACAGGTCCTCCACCAGCGTCGGGTGCAGCAGCCGGTAGTCGTCCGGGTGCGGCACCACGAAGGCCGCGGCCAGCGAGTCGGCCACGTACAACAGCAGCCCGCACTGGCCCGGATGCACCTCGAAGACCCGCAGCGCCTCCGCGAGCCCCGGCACCGCCCACCCCGCGTACGCCGCCTCCGCGCGCGGCGAAAGACCGTGCCGCAGCGCCTCCCGCGACCACTCGTCCCAGACGATCGACGGCCCGCCGAAGTGCAGCGCGAGATACCCCTCCAGGGCCAGGTGCAGCGGCAGGAAGCGGAGCCGCCGCTCCACCCGGCCGTCCCTGTCGCGCCGCCGCTTCGCCATCCGGTGGATGCGGCGCACCGGCACACAGGACGACAGCCCGGCACCGCCGTCCCCCGCCCGGTCCCGGCCCTCCACCTCTCCGCCGAGGAGCGTCCCGTACGCGGCGGCCTCGGCGCCCCGCCCGGTCCCTGACCAGTCGGCGACGAAACCGTGCGGGACGTACGAGGTGTAGGTGGTCCTGCCGGGCAGCTCCACCGAGCCCAGGCCCCCGTACAGCTCCCGGCGCAGCCGCAGCCCGGCGACGGGTTCGGCCCGCACCAACGGCACCAGCCGCACCCCGCCCCACACCTGCGCGGGCCGCACGTCGAGCCCCGTCAGATCGATCCTGGTCACGCCCGCTCCTCCACCCCGCCGCCGACGCGACCCTCCGGCCGGTCCGCCGACCTGTTCCCCGCCCCGCCTTCCGGGGCGCCGCCGCGCTGGTTCCCCAGCCGGCTCCCCGGTCCGTCCGCCGCCCCCGCCCCCGCGTCCGCCGCCGTGAGGAACAGCTCCACCCGCCGGTCCAGATACGCCCGCAGTTCCCCGAAGCCCGTCCGGCCCTCCGCGAACTGCGCGATCTCCACCAGCGCCGCCAGGTCCTCCGCGTCCCGGATGCCCGCCACGGGCACGCCCGGGGCCAGGGCGCGCACGTCGAAACCCTCCGCGTCGTACACGGGGTTCAGATGCACCACGCCGGTCCGCCGCTCCGGGTCGAGCCGCGTCCGCCACACCCGCAGCACCTCGCCCGCGAGTCCCGGCGGGGCGTTGTCCCAGCCGTCCGACACGATCACCAGCCGGTCGGGACCGGTCTCCAGCGCGTCCAGGACGCGGGAGCCCAGCGGAGTCGGCCCGTACGGCCGGACGAGCAGCGCGTCGTCACCGCCCGACGTCCACAGCGGGACGTACGCCCCCGGAGCCGCGAGGGCCTCCAGGAGGAAGTGGCAGCCCAGCGCGACCGCCAGCGGACGGCGCCGCTTCACCGCCGAACCCGACGAGGAGAAGCTGTCGTCGAGGACCCCGGCGACCCTGCCCCACGTCCCGGCGTACGGACCCGCGGCCCGACGCGCCGCCGCCCGCAGCGCCCCCGTCAGCTCGGCCCGCCGCGCCACCCGCTCGCCGAACGGCAGCGACAGCACGTACACGGCGAGCCGGGTCAGCGGCATGACGGACAGATCGGCCGCCCGTGCCGTCCGCAGCCGCTCCAGGCGGGTCATCCGGGGTGCGATCCGTTCCAGGAACACCGCCCGGGGCACCCCGTGCTTGGCGGCGAAGCCCTCCGCGACCGTGAACGGCAGCTCGTACAGGGCCCCCTGCTCGTACCTGGCCCGGCGGAACGCGTCGAGCGTCGGGTTCTCGTACCGGACCCGGCGGCGCGGCGCGAACAGGAAGTCCCCGGTCTCGGCGTCGGGCAGCCGCCCGTGCACATGGCGCAGGGTCGCCTTGAGACCGGACCGGTACTTCACCGCGTCGTGCGCGGGATCGCGGCGGGTCGCGAGCCAGCCGCGGACGATCGCACGCGTACGCCGGTTGTTGACCCCGGCCGCCCGCAGCGCGCGGAACAGCCGGTAGACCCGCTGCGGCGGCAGCAGCGCGAGCCGCGCCGCGATCAGCCGCCCCTCGGCCCGCTTCTCCTCGGGGCCACCGGCCTCGTCGGAGGTGCGCAGCAGCCCCTCGACGACGAGGGCGGCGTTGTGGTGGTTGATGTCGAGCGCCAGGGAAGCGGCGTACACGGGGCGGTAGTTGACCCGCACGTACTCGTGGACGAACGCCAGCGAGAAACGCTGGGCGGCGGCCGAGGAGCGGAACTCGCGCTGCCCGGTGGCGGTCACGGCGGCATTGACGAAGAGGAGCACGTCCTCGGCGGCCACGAGCTCGGACAAGGCTCCCCCTCGGTACTTCCCCCGGCTTGGACGCCGGCCGGGGAATGAGGGCACGAACAGCGAAGACGTTGCTTCAGAGGCAGGTTCCGGAAGTCGCACCGGAGTCCCGCGGCCGGCGGGACGACGCTAACACCTGGAGGGGGGTGGGGCGCGAGCGGGTTTCCGGGCCCGACGGGGCGGGGACGCGGGGTGGGGACGCGGAGCGGTCACGGCCGGTGCGGGAGATGCGGGAGATGCGGGAGGTGCGCCGGACGACGGACCGGACCGGTAAGGGCGGGGGTAGGGCAGGACAGGGCGTCGGACGGTCCGGGCGGGGCCGGTCCCGGACCTGCGGTCCGGGGACACCGGGGTCCGGGAGCGCCCGTGGAGCGGCCCGGTCCTCGGTTGTCGGTGGCGACCGGCAGACTGGGCCCATGGTGAAGCACCTGGGCGGGAAGCCCCGTATCGGACTCCTCGGCACCGGCCCCTGGGCCGGACACACGCACGCGCCCGCGCTGGCCGGGCATCCGGGGATCGAGTTCAGCGGGGTGTGGGGCAGACGCCCCGAGGCGGCGGTCGACCTCGCCACCGCCTCGGGCACGCGCGCGTACGACGACGTGGACGCCCTGTTCGCCGCCAGCGACGCCGTGGCGCTCGCGCTCCCGCCGGACGTCCAGGCGCCCTTGGCCGTGCGGGCGGCCGAGGCGGGCTGCCACGTCCTGCTCGACAAGCCGGTCGCCACGACGACGGCGGGGGCGCGCGCGGTGGCGGACGCGGTCGAGAGGGCCGGGGTCGCGTCCGTGGTGTTCTGCACCCTGCGCTTCGCGGAGCCGACGGCCCGCTGGATCGCGGAACGGGCTGCGGAGGACGGCTGGTTCCTGGCCGAGGGGCACTGGCTCGGCTCGCTCTACGGCCCCGGTTCGGACAGCGCGTACGCGTCCTCGCCGTGGCGCCGGGAGAAGGGCGGCCTGTGGGACGTGGGCCCGCACCTGCTCTCCGTCCTGCTGCCGGTGCTCGGCGACGTCACGGGGATCACCGCGGTCCGGGGCGCGGCGGACAGCCACCACCTGGTGCTGCGGCACGCCTCCGGCGCGAGCAGCACCGCCACCCTCACCCTGAGCGCCCCGCCGGAGGCGGCGGAGGCGGCCCTCACGCTGTACGGCACCGGCGGCCGGGCCGAACTCCCGCGCTGGGGCGGGGCGGTGGACGCGTTCGGCGCGGCGGTGGACGCCCTGACGGAAGCGGCCCGCACGGGCGACCCCCACCCGTGCGACGCCCGCTTCGGCCTGCGCCTCACGGAGATCCTGACGAAGGCGGAGGAACTCGCGGGCTGAGCCGCGCCCGGCGATTCCTCCGGGTGGGCCGCACCCCCTGGAAACGATCTTGCCCTCGTGGTGCCGCCCCGGTGATGCTGGACGGATGCCAGGACAGCGGAAGAGGAAGAGCCGACAGCGGGCCGCGGGGCCCACCGACCCGGGAGCGGGCCGCTGGGAGGTGCTCTTCGAGACGCGGGACGAGTCGGAGTGGCGCGCCCACATCAGACGTCTGCGCGCCGGGCCGGAGCGGATCGACTGGACGTCGACCCGGGTCGACGTCCTCTGCGGACGCCTGGAACGGGCGACCACCTACCGGCTGAGCCGGTTCGCGCCCGCCTCCGCCTTCGGCTCAGACTCCGACTCCGCGCACGGCTCCGCCACCGGGACGGAACCCGCCCGGGGGTCCGAGGGCCCGGAAGGCTAGGGCGTGTTTCGAAAGTAGCGTCGTCTGCCCGGAGGGCAGGCCTGGCGGCGTCTGGTGCGTGCGATCGCAAGGCGGAGGGTCGCCCCGATACTGGATGTATCGGGGTGATCCCGACAACGCGGCGAGCGTGCGTGCCAGGCGTCGCCAGGCAGGCGGAACTTTCGAAACACGCCCTAGCGCGCCCGGGTTTCTTCCAGGGCCTCCCGCAGGCCCGCGCACAGGGCGTCCAGGGTGGGGCCGTACGACCGTTCCGGCGGGGTGGCGTATCCGACGACGAGGCCGTCGGGGAGACCTCCGGGCACGGGCTCCGCGTCGGGATGCCGATAGGGGGCGAGGCCCTCCACGGCGACCCCGTGCCGGGCGGCGGCGGCGAGCACCGCCTGTTCCGTGCCGGGCGGCAGTTCCACCACGGCGTGCAGCCCGGCGGCGATCCCGGTCACCCGTACCTCCGGCACCCGCTCGGCGAGCACCGTCACGAGCCGGTCGCGGCGGGCCCGGTGCCGCTGCCGCATCCGCCGGACGTGCTGGTCGTACCCGCCGGAGACGAGGAACTCCGCGAGGGTCAGCTGGTCCGTGGCGGAGGTGTGCGGCTCGCGCAGCCCCTTCGCGGCGACGACCGGTTCCACCAGGGAACCCGGCAGGCACATCCAGCCGATCCGCAGCGCGGGGGAGAGGCTCTTGCTGACGGAACCGAGGAGGACCGTGCGGTCGGGATCGAGCGCCTGGAGCGCGCCCACCGGCCGCCGGTCGTACCGGAACTCCCCGTCGTAGTCGTCCTCGACGACCAGCCCGCCGGAGGCCCGCGCCCACTCCAGGACGTCGGCCCGGCGCCCGGGGTGCAGGGGGCCGCCGGTGGGGAACTGGTGGGCCGGGGTGAGGAGCACCGCGCGGGCGCGGCGCGGGACGTCGGCGGTCCGCGCCCCCTCCGCGTCGACGGCGACCGGCACGGTGGCGACCCCGGCCGCGGCGAGGAGCCCCCGGTGGAAGGGGAGCCCGTAGGCCTCGACGGCCCAGGGGCCCGCGCCCAGGACCCGCGCGAGCAGCCGCAGGGCGTGCGCGGCGCCCGAGCAGATCACGATCCGCTCCGGGGAGGTCCGGACGCCCCGGACGCGCGCGAGGTACTCGGCGAGCGCCCGCCGCAGCTCGATCCGGCCGTACGGATCGCCGATCCCGAAGGCCTCGTCGGGCGCGTCGGTCAGCGCCCGCCGGGCGGCCGCGAGCCAGGCGGCGCGCGGGAAGGCGCCGGGGTCGGGCTTGCCCTGCACGAGGTCGTACGGGAGGGGCGGCGGCGCGGCGGGCCGTACGGGCCCGGGGGAGGGCTCGGCGACCCGCTCGGCGACCCGGGTGCCGGAGCCCTGACGGGAGGTGAGCCAGCCCTCGGCGACCAGTTCGGCGTAGGCGTCGGCGACGGTGTTACGGGCCACGCCGAGATCGGCGGCGAGCGTCCGGTAGGGCGGCAGCGGGGTGCCGGGGGCGAGCCGCCCGTGCCGCACGGCCTCGCGCAGCGCCCCGATGAGCGCGGCCCGACGGCTCCCGGCCCCGCTCAGATCGAGGTGCAGATCGACCCCGAGCCCACCGGCGGGGGCCGGGCCGGGGGAGGTCACGGGCGTCGGCGGGAGAGGGCGTCCCGGACGGCCTCCTCGGACCGGCCGACGACGGCGGTGCCGTCCTCGGCGGTGATGAGGGGCCGCTGGATCAGCCGGGGATGGGCGGACAGGGCGTCGATCCACCGGTCGCGGTGGGCGGCGTCGCGCCCCCACTCCTCCAGCCCGAGCTCCTCGGCGACGGCCTCCTGGGTCCGGGCGATGTCCCACGGTTCGAGCCCGAGCCGGTCCAGCACGCCCCGGATCTCGTCGGAGGTGGGGACGTCCTCCAGATAGCGCCGGACGGTGTACTCGGCGCCCTCGGCGTCGAGCAGCGCGAGGGCGCCGCGGCACTTGGAACAGGCGGGATTGATCCAGATCTCCATGGACCGTACGGTACCCCCCAAGACCTGCTCCACCACCCCCCAAACCCTGTCTGGCCAGGGGCGATTGTCAGTGGGGGGCACTAAAATGGGGGGTGAAGGTGAGGGTCCCGGGGAGGGCCCGCACCCCGCCGTCGGCCAGGAGGTAGCCCATGGCTCTCGCCGTGATCCGGACACCGTCCCTCGAACCCTGGAAGCCCCTGCGCAGACAGCCGCTCCCGGCGGGCCGCCCCCGCGAGTGGTACGTGTCGCACAACAGGCGCCTGAAGGCCATGCGCCTGGCCATCGCCCTCCTCGACGCGGGCGTCTACATCCCGTCGAAGGCGACGAACACGAAGATCCGCACCACGGCCACCGCCCTGGGCATCCACCCGCCCTCCGACACCACCTGCCGCATGGTCCGCACCCTGATCCGCTACGGCCGCTGACGCCGAGTACCGGCGGGGCCACGGCGAAGGCCGCCGCCCCGGAGCGGGGACGGCGGCCTTCGTGGGAACGCGAGCGTTCTACAGGTCGTAGTACAGCTCGAACTCGTGCGGGTGCGGGCGGAGCTGGATCGGGGCGATCTCGTGGACGCGCTTGTAGTCGATCCAGGTCTCGATCAGGTCCGAGGTGAAGACGCCGCCGGCCTGGAGGTACTCGTTGTCCTCCTCCAGGGCGGTGAGGACGGCCTCCAGGTTGGTGGGGACCTGGGGGACGTTGGCGTGCTCCTCGGGAGCCAGCTCGTAGAGGTCCTTGTCGATCGGCTCCATCGGCTCGATCTTGTTCTTGACTCCGTCGAGGCCCGCGAGGAGCAGCGCCGAGAAGGCGAGGTACGGGTTCGAGGACGGGTCCGGCGCGCGGAACTCGACGCGCTTGGCCTTCGGGTTCGAGCCCGTGATCGGGATGCGCATGGCGGCGGAGCGGTTGCGCTGCGAGTACACCATGTTGACCGGGGCCTCGAAGCCCGGCACCAGGCGGTGGTACGAGTTCACCGTCGGGTTGGTGAAGGCGAGCAGCGACGGGGCGTGCTTGAGGATGCCGCCGATGTAGTAGCGGGCGGTGTCCGAGAGGCCCGCGTAGCCCGTCTCGTCGTAGAACAGCGGGTCGCCGTTGGCCCACAGCGACTGGTGGACGTGCATCCCGGAGCCGTTGTCGCCGAAGATCGGCTTCGGCATGAAGGTCGCGGTCTTGCCGTTGCGCCAGGCGACGTTCTTGATGATGTACTTGAACAGCATCAGGTCGTCGGCCGCGGCCAGCAGCGTGTTGAACTTGTAGTTGATCTCGGCCTGACCGGCGGTGCCGACCTCGTGGTGCTGGCGCTCGACCTGGAGGCCGACCCGCTCCAGCTCCAGGGACATCTCCGCGCGCAGGTCCGCGAAGTGGTCGACCGGCGGGGCCGGGAAGTAGCCGCCCTTGTAACGGACCTTGTAACCGCGGTTGTTCTCCTCCGAACCGGTGTTCCAGGCACCGGCCTCGGAGTCGATGTGGTAGAAGCCCTGGTTCGCCGAGGTCTCGAAGCGGACCGAGTCGAAGACGTAGAACTCGGCCTCGGGGCCGAAGTACGCGGTGTCGGCGATGCCGGTGGAGGCGAGGTACGCCTCGGCCTTCTTCGCGATGTTGCGCGGGTCACGGCTGTACTGCTCGCCCGTGATCGGGTCGTGGATGAAGAAGTTGATGTTGAGCGTCTTGTCGCGGCGGAAGGGGTCCACGCGGGCCGTCGACAGGTCGGCGCGGAGCGACATGTCGGACTCGTGGATGGCCTGGAAGCCGCGGATCGACGAGCCGTCGAACGCGAGCTCCTCCGACGGGTCGAAGGCCGTGGCCGGGATCGAGAAGTGCTGCATCACGCCGGGGAGGTCACAGAACCGGACGTCGACCATCTTGACGTCGTTGTCCTTGATGAACTTGTTGACCTCGTCGGCGTTCTGGAACCCGTGCTTCTCGGACATCCAACTCCTCCTACTCCCGGCCCGGGGAGGGGCGGGGTTGCAGCTCGGTCGTGCGGCCAGTGCGATGGCCCACGCTGGACCCGACCATAGGCAGACGGGATTTCTCAAGCATGACCCAATTGTTTCGTCGAAGTTAACCGGGGTGGGTGTCTCCCGGGGGCCGTACCGCGCTCCGGTCCGCCCGCCGTCCCCGTACCGCCCGCTCGGTCCGGGCTTCGCCCACCCGGGCCCAAGTGATCGAAAACGGGCACAGTACCGTGGTCGGGTGGACAACAGGCAAGCACTCGGATCTTGGCTCTCCGGCCCCCGCGCGGCGGCCGAGGACGCAGGCGTCGACTTCGGCTACCGCGGTGAGCAGCTGGGGCTGCCCGAGGAGGGCCCCGGTTCGATCGCCCGTCCCGGGCGGCGTCTCGGCGCCCTCGCCGTCGACTGGGCCCTCTGCACGCTGATCGCATACGGCCTGATCACCAACGGCTACAACCAGGCCACCGGCAACTGGGCCCTCGTCATCCTGCTCGTCCTGAGCGTCCTGACGGTCGGCACCGTGGGCTCGACGCCCGGCAAGCGCCTCTTCGGCCTGCGGGTCGTCTCGGCGCGCGGCGGTCGCCTCGGCCTCCCGCGCGTCGCGCTGCGCTCGCTGCTCGTCTGCCTGGCGATCCCGGCGCTCATCTGGGACCGCGACGGGCGGGGCCTCCACGACCGGCTCTCCGGCGCCGTCCAGGTCCGCATCTGACCCGCCGCCCCTCCGCTCGTCCGTGCGCACGGACCCGTACGCACGGCCACTCGTGTCGTACGGGTGCCGTACGCGGACCCGTATGTGTGCCGTACGCGGACCCGTACGCATGTCGGCTCGTACGCACGCGGGGTCGTGCGCATACCGAAGGGCCCCGGACCGTCTCCACGGTCCGGGGCCCTTCGGGTGTCACGGTCGAGCGGGCGTCAGCCCATCTTTCCGCCCCGGGGCATGCGCATGCCCTTCGGCATAGGCCCCTTCGGCAGGGGCATGTTGCTCATCAGGTCGCCCATCGCCCGCAGCCGGTCGTTGGCCGCCGTCACCTGCGGGCCGGTGAGTACCCGGGGCAGCTTGAGCATGGTGGTGCGGAGCTTCTTCAGCGGCACCTGGCCCTCGTCGTTGCCGACGATCAGGTCGTGCACCGGTACATCGAGCACGACGCGGTTCATCCGCTTCTTCTCGGCCGCCAGGAGCGTCTTGACCCGGTTGGGGTTGCCCTCGGCCACCAGGACGATGCCCGCCCGGCCGACGGCCCGGTGGACGACGTCCTGGCTGCGGTTCATCGCGACCGCGGGGGTCGTCGTCCAGCCGCGTCCGACGTTCTGCAGCACCGCCGCCGCCGCGCCCGGCTGGCCCTCCATCTGCCCGAAGGCCGCGCGCTCGGCACGTCGTCCGAAGACGATGGCCGCCGCCAGGAGCGCCAGGACGAAGCCCAGGATGCCCAGGTAGACCGGATGCCCGATGAGGAAGCCGATTCCGAGGAGGACACCGAGTACGACGATGCCCACGCCGGCGACGACAAGTCCGACCTTCGGGTCGGCCTTCCGGGTCATCTTGTACGTGAGGGCGATCTGCTTGAGCCGCCCCTGGTTCGCAGCGTCAGCGCTGCCCGTGTTTGCCTTCCTCGCCATGCTCTGAAGTTTACGTGGCCCGGGAAGCCCGGCCCGACGCGGCCTCCATCACGTGCTGGGCCTCGACCCGGTCCTTGGCGCGGCGGCGGTCCTCCAGGACCGAGTTCCAGGCGTTCCGCCGGGCGGTGCGCTGTCCGGCGCCGAGGAACAGCGCCTCCACGGCCTTCAGGGCGTCGGTGACGGACGGGATCGCGGTGACGCGTACGTGCGTCGATGCGGCCGGCATGTCGGGGGTCCTTCCTCGATGACGGGTGAGGCGAGGCGGGGGGACGTGAGCGGATGGTCGCGGTGGGGTGGAACCAGGCTCACAGATCGGTGTTACCAGGGCGTGACCCGGCGGTCAAACACTGATGAAACGTTGATGGGGCCGGTCGGGGGACGGGCGCACAGGGGCGCGGCCCGTACGTCCCCGCTGAGCTGCGGGGCCGTACAGGCCGCGTCCTATCCGGGCTCTACTGGCCGGTAACCACTTGTGCTCCGATTCACACGCCCTGTGCGGACGCCCGCTTCTCCATGGCCTGGAGGTACAGCCGTCCGGCCCGGTACGAGGAGCGGACGAGCGGGCCCGACATCACGCCCGAGAAGCCGATCTCGTCGGCCTCCTCCTTCAGCTCCACGAACTCCTGCGGCTTCACCCAGCGCTCCACGGGGTGGTGCCGGACCGAGGGGCGCAGGTACTGCGTGATGGTGATCAGCTCGCAGCCCGCGTCGTGCAGCTGCTGGAGCGCCTCGCTGACCTCCTCGCGGGTCTCGCCCATGCCGAGGATCAGGTTCGACTTGGTGATCAGACCGTAGTCACGCGCGCGCGTGATGACGTCGAGCGAACGCTCGTAGCGGAAGCCGGGACGGATCCGCTTGAAGATCCGCGGCACCGTCTCGACGTTGTGCGCGAAGACCTCGGGGCGCGAGTCGAAGACCTGCTCCAGCAGCTCCGGCACCGCGTTGAAGTCGGGGGCCAGCAGCTCGACCTTGGTGCGCCCGTCGGCGCGCCCGGTGGTCTGCTGGTGGATCTGGCGCACGGTCTCCGCGTACAGCCAGGCGCCGCCGTCCTCCAGGTCGTCGCGGGCGACGCCGGTGATCGTGGCGTAGTTCAGGTCCATCGTGACGACCGACTCGCCCACCCGGCGCGGCTCGTCCCGGTCCAGCGCCTCGGGCTTGCCCGTGTCGATCTGGCAGAAGTCGCAGCGCCGGGTGCACTGGTCACCGCCGATGAGGAAGGTGGCCTCGCGGTCCTCCCAGCACTCGAAGATGTTGGGACAGCCCGCCTCCTGGCAGACCGTGTGCAGGCCCTCGCTCTTCACGAGGCCCTGCATCTTCGTGTACTCGGGCCCCATCTTCGCCCGGGTCTTGATCCACTCGGGCTTGCGCTCGATGGGGGTCTGGGCGTTCCGGACCTCCAGGCGCAGCATCTTGCGTCCGTCGGGTGCGACTGCGGACACATCGGCTCCTGTAGCTTCGATTCTTCGGCGCACACCAGGGTACGCCGTTGCTTCCCATGCCTTACTACGTCTGGCCAACCTCTGGCCAGGGCCACGCATTCCTCAGGCCGGGACCTGGGCCGTGACCGGGACCGGAGCGGAGGCCGGGGCCGGCTCCCGAGCGGGCTCCCCGGCGGGAGCCGGGGCCGCCGCAGCGACCGTCCCCGCCGGGCGCTCGATCGCGCGCGGCTTCGGCTCCGCACCCCCCAGGACCTCCCGCAGGTGCCTCTCCACCACCGGCAGGACCTCCGCGATCGGCACGTCCCGGCCCAGCTCGTTCGCCAGCGAGGCCACGCCCGCGTCCCGGATGCCGCACGGGATGATCCGGTCGAACCAGGTGTTGTCCGGATTCACGTTGAGCGCGAAGCCGTGCATCGTGACGCCCTTGGCGACCCGGATGCCGATCGCGGCCAGCTTGCGGTCCTCGCGGCGCTGGCCCGCGTTGGACGGGGCGTACTCCGGGCCGTTCAGCCGGGGGTCGAACTCCTCGTCGGTCAGCCGCGGGTCGAAGTCCAGCGACAGACCGCCCGGCGCCGGGCGCAGCTCGACCGGGTCGCCGAGCACCCAGACCCCGCTGCGCCCCTCGATCCGGCTCGTCTCCAGGCCGAACTCGGCGGCGGTGCGGATCAGCGCCTCCTCCAGACGGCGCACGTGCGCGACCACGTCCACCGGCCGGGGCAGCTTCATGATCGGGTAGCCGACCAGCTGGCCGGGGCCGTGCCAGGTGATCTTGCCGCCGCGGTCCACGTCCACCACGGGCGTTCCGTCGAGGGGCCGCTCGCCCTGCGTGGTGCGCCGCCCGGCGGTGTAGACCGGGGGGTGTTCGAGGAGCAGACAGGTGTCGTCGATCTCGTCGGCGAACCGTGCGGCGTGCACCTCGCGCTGCTTGTCCCAGGCCTCCTGGTACTCGACGGCTTCCCCGCCGAATCCCAGGCGGACGAATCGCAGCTCACTCACGGCCATGCCTCCTCCTGGGGCGCCGCGGACCGGGGGCCGGGGATCGTCCCGGACCGGTGCGACACCCTGCGTCGTTCGCGCCCCTGCCACTGTACGGCGGCGGCGGGAACACCCGTCCGGCAGGTGGACGGGGGCATCGCGTCAGCGATGCCCCCAATCCTCACACGATCGGATGAATGTGGGGCGAAGCTGGCAGTACGGGCCGTGAGGACCGCTAAATTCGCGCCGTTCCATGAGGGTCCGACGGGTCTGCCGCCAGGACCCGGAAGGCAGGAGACCGCACAGCTGATGACGGAACGACCCCCGCAGCGCATCCCGAACCGCCAGCTCGCCGCGCTCATCGCCGAAGCCGGGTTCTCCCACGCCGGGCTCGCGAGACGGGTGGACCAGCTCGGTCTGGAGCACGGCCTCGATCTGCGGTACGACAAGACGTCCGTGACCCGCTGGCTGCGCGGCCAGCAGCCGCGCGGCACCACACCCGCGCTCATCGCGGAGGTCTTCACCCGTCGCCTCGGCCGCCGCCTCTCCGCCCAGGACCTCGGCCTCGACGCCTGCGCCCCGGTGTACGCGGGCCTGGAGTTCGCCGCCACCCCCGAGGAGGCCGTCGACATCGTCAGCGGGCTCTGGCGCAAGGACTCCGGCAGCCACGCCGAACTGCGCAAGATCGCCTTCACTCCGGCGGGCCTGGTCGTGCCCAGCCGCGACTGGCTCATCGGCCGCGCCGACGACCGGGTCGCCCGCGGCGAGCCGCAGCCCGCCGCGGTCCGCACGGGCGCCGGGGCGGTCCGCGCCGGACACGACACCCGCCTCCCGTACGACCCCCGGTTCCCGTCGGACCCCCGCGCCCCGCACGACGGGCGCGCCGGACACGACCTCAGGACCGCCGACGGCCGCGCCCCGCAGGACGGACGGCAGTCCCACGAGGGCCGGGCGACACCGTACGACCCCGGTCGCGCGGGCCACGAGGTACGCGCCCCGCAGGACCCCCGGGTGCCCCAGCAGGGCCGTTTCTCGGTGCCCCGGCAGCGCGGCACGGACCGGGGCCCCGGTCAGCGGGTCTCCGGCGGGGACATCGCCGCCCTCCGCTCGGTCGGCGAACTCTTCCGCACCCTCGACCACGCCTACGGCGGCGGCCACGCCCGGCAGGCCCTCGTCCGCTATCTGGAGCACGAGGCCGAGCCGATGCTGCGCGGCACGTACGGGGAGTCCACCGGCCGCAGGCTGTTCGGCGCCGTCGCGGACCTCACCCGGCTCGCCGGGTGGACCTCGTACGACATCGCCGCCCACGGTCTCGCCCAGCGCTACTTCGTACAGGCGCTGCGCCTCGCGCAGGCCGCCGGGGACCGGGCCTACGGCTCGTACGTGCTCCTCACCATGAGCTGCCAGGCCGTCTACCTCGGCCACGGGCGCGAGGCCGTGCAGCTGGCCCGGGTCGCCCAGCAGGGCGTCGGGCCCGCCGCGCCGCCCGTCGTCCAGGCGATGCTGCACGCCGTCGAGGCGCGCGGCCACGCGGTCCTCGGCGAGGCCCGCACGTGCAGCGCCTCCCTGGTGCGGGCCGAGCGGGCCCTCGACGCGGCGCGGCCGGGCGACGAGGTGCCGCACTGGGCCCGGACGTTCGACGAGGCCCACCTCGCCGACGAGCTGGGGCACTGCCACCGGGACCTCCAGCAGTACCGCCCGGCCGCCCAGCACGCCGAGCGCTCGCTCCAGCTCCGGGCCCCCGGCTTCGCCCGCAGCCGGCTCTTCTGCCGGGTGGTCCTGGCCACCTCCCGGCTGGCCCTCGGGGAACTCGACCAGGCGTGCGCGCTCGGCGCGGAGGCCGCCCAGCAGGCCTCCGAGATGCGCTCGGCCCGCGCGGTCGAGTACGTCCGCGACTTCGAGCGCCGCCTGGAGCCCTACCGGGACGCGGCGGCGGCCCGCACGTACCGCGACCGGGTCGCGGCGATCGGCTGACGCGGGCGCCACAGGGGCGCCGAGGGCGTGTTTCGAAAGTGGCGCCGTCTGCCCGGAGGGCAGGCCTGGCGGCGTCTGGTGCGTGCGATCGTAAGGCGGAGGGTCGCCCCGATACTGGATGTATCGGGGTGATCCCGACAACGCGGCGAGCGTGCGTGCCAGGCGTCGCCAGGCAGGCGGGACTTTCGAAACACGCCCTAGGGGGCGGGGACCCTGTCCGCACCGGGCCCTGGCCCGGTCGTCAGGGCCCGCCCCGGGCGGGGTGACCGGGCTGCCCCTGGTCGGTCACCGCGGCCTGGTCACCCCGCCCGGCTCGGTCGTCCGGGCCGGGGCGTCCGGGCCGGTCGTCCGCGTCCGGGGCCGGGTGCTCAGGCCCGGTCCATCCCCCGGATCCGGGTGCCCACCCCCTCGTCCGGCCGCCGGGCCGTACGAGGGTGGGGGGCTCTGGCCCTCAAGGGGCCCCGCGAGCACCCGTCCCGTACGGCCCGGGCAGCCGTCCCGGCTGTCTCAGGCGGCCGTCTCCTCCTCCCGCAGGGGTTCTCCCGGGGGGAGGCCCAGGTCCGCCAGGAGGGCTTCGGCGGCGCGGTGGCCGGAGGCGAGGGCGCCCCGGGGGGTGCTCGTGGCCCGGTGGTCGCCGCAGGCGTACAGGCCCGCGAGGAGCCTGACCGGGCGGCGGGGGTCGTGCGGCGGCGCCATCGCGGGGACCGCGTCCGCCGTGTGGTGCAGCGCCAGCAGCTCCCACTCGTCGGTCGAGGTGCCGTAGAGCGTCGCCAGGTGCTTGCGGACCCGCCGCTCCGTGTCGTCCGGGGCCGTCCCGAGGACCGTCGAGGTGATCAGTGCCCGGCCCTCCGGCGCCCGGCTCGGGTCCACCGCGCTCATCACGGCGGTGTGGGACACCGGCCCGCCGGGGTCGGACTCCAGGAACAGCGTCGGGTCACCCGTGGGCGCCGCGGGGGCCGTGTGGTGGAGCACCGTCACCCCGTGGAAGTCCGGGGTCCGCAGTCCCGGCAGCAGCCTCGCGGCCGTCCGCGCCCCGGTGGCGATCACCACCGCCCGGCACCGGAACACCCCGTGCTCCGCCGTCCTGACCCGCGAGACCGACGCCTCCGTGACCCGGACACCGGTCCGTACGGTGTCCGCCGGGAGCGCCGCCGCCAGCCGTTCGGGCAGCGCCGCCGAACCGCCCTCGGGGACGGCCAGCCTGCCCCGGGCGAAGGCCCGCAGCGCCAGGTCCGCCCGGCGGCTCGACACCCCGAGGTCCGGGTCGCCGAGGAGCGCGGCGAGCAGCGGACGCAGCACCCCCTGCACGGTCCTGGCGGGCAGCCGGGCGGTCAGCGCCTCGCGCGCCGTCCGCTCGGGGCGGGCGAGGATCCGGGCGGTCGGGGTCGCCGCGAGCCGGACGAGCGAGGCGCCGAGGCGCGCCTGGTCGAGCGAGGCCGCCGGATGCCGGGGGGCGCTCGCGAGGGCGCGTGCCACGCTGAGCGCTCCCCCCACGCTCCGGTGGCCCGGGCCCCGGGGCCCGGCCGCCGACCGGCGCGGGTGCGGGGCGCCCCACCGTGCGTACCGGCCGTCGCTGTGCACGAGCACCCCCGGGGTGAAGGGGCGCAGCGCGAGGCCGTCGAGCCCGGGGACTGCCCGGAGTTCCTCGTACGACTGGGTCAGCAGGGGGCCGACCCGGTCGAGCCGGAAGCCGTCGACGGTCTCGGTCGCCATCCGGCCCCCGATCCGGGGTTCCGCCTCCAGGACGGCGACGGTGAGCCCGGCGCGGGTGAGCCGGTGCGCGGCGGCGAGCCCCGCGACTCCGGCTCCCACGATGACGACGTCGACGTCCGTACGCTGTGCGGTCCTTGCGCTGTGCGCGCTGTCTGCGCTGTTGAGCACGTGCCCCTCCCCAGGTCGGCCCGGCCAGTGGGGGGCCTATGCCCCCAACGGGCCGTCGGAATGCCCGAGTACGCCGTTCTCGTCGAGCGTAGGCAGCGCTCCCACGGGTGCCATCCGCGCGCGGCGGGGTACATGCGGCACGGGGGAGCGCAGGGGCGCCGGAGGAGGGGGAGGGCGTGCCCCGGTCAGTGGGCGGCGGCCCGGATCGCCTCGTCGATGGTGGGGAACGCGAACGTGAACCCGGTCTCCAGGAGGCGCCCCGGCAGCACCCGCTGACTGCCCAGCACGTCCTGCGCGAAGTCGCCGAGCACCAGTCGGAGGGCGGGCGCGGGGACGGTGAACAGGGTGGGGCGGTGCAGCACCCGGCCCATCGCGGCGGTGACCTCGCGGTTGGTGACGGGGTCGGGGGCGGTGAGGTTCACCGGGCCGGAGAGGCCGGGGGTGTCCATGAGGTGGCGCAGGGCGGCCACCTCGTCGTGCAGGGAGATGAACGACCAGTACTGGCGGCCGTCGCCCATCCGGCCGCCGAGCCCGGCACGGAAGACGGGGAAGAGGCGTCCCCAGGCGCCGCCCTCGGGGGCGACGACCAGGCCGGTGCGGGCGTAGGTGACACGGATGCCGGCCTCCTCGGCGGGGGCGGCGGCGGCCTCCCACTCGACGCAGACGGAGGGCAGGAAGCCGGTCCCGGCGGGGGCGCTCTCGTCGACGGGCCGGTCGCCGGTGTCGCCGTACCAGCCGAGCGCGGTGCCGCACACCAGGGACTCCGGCGGTTCGGCGAGGGAGGCGAGGGCCTGGGCGATCGCGGTGGTGCCGAGGACCCGGCTGTCCCGGATCTCCCGCTTGTACGCCTCGTTCCAGCGGCGTTCGCCGACGCCCGCGCCCGCGAGGTGCACGACGGAGTCGACGCCGACAAGTCCGGCGGCGTCGACGTACAGCCGTTTCGGGTCCCATTCGACCTCGTCGGCGGTACGGGCCGGGCGGCGCACGAGGCGGAGGACGTCGTGGCCGTCGGCGCGCAGGGAGCGGACCAGGGCGGAGCCGATGAGACCGGAGGCGCCGGTGACGGCGACGCGCTTGCGGGAGGCGGAACGCTGCATGGGGCCATCCTGCCTCCCCGGGAGGAGGGGCGTCCCGTCGGTGGTCGGGTCTGCCGTCTGCCGTCTGCCGTCTGCCGTCTGCCGTCCGCGGTCCGCGGTCCGCCGTCTTCGTCCGGCCCCCGGCCCCCGGCCCCCGGCCCCCGGCTGTCGGGGACCGGTCGAGCGAGTCGTCGTCGGTCATTTCCTTCCGGCCGGGGCGCCTCCCGACCCGCCCTTCCCCGGGGCGCGTGGCACAGTGGCCGTCATGATCGTGCCGGAGACGCTGATACGGGCCGCCGCCCCCGAGGACGACGACGCCCTCGCCGAGCTCGACCGGGTGACCTGGTCGCCGCTGCACGCGGTGCTGCCCGAGCCCGTCCCGCCGTACGGGCCGTTCTTCGACGAGCGGCACCGGCCGCAGGACTATCTGGTCGCGGAGCGCGCGGGTGTCGTGGTCGGGTACGTCCGGGCGGTGCCGCCGACCCCGCTCGCGGCGACGGCGCACGTGCGCCAGATCCAGGGCCTCGTCGTCGCCGGGTCCACCCGGGGGCAGGGGGTCGCGCGGGCGCTGCTGCGGGCGGCGATGGACAGGGCGCGGGCCGACGGCGCCGTCCGGATGACGCTCCGGGTGCTCGGGCACAACGCCCCGGCCCGCGCGCTCTACGCCTCCGAGGGCTTCGCGGTCGAGGGGGTCCTGCCGGGCGAGCTGTTCGTCGGCGGGGCGTACGTGGACGACGTCCTGATGGGACGGTCGCTCACCGGTTCCTGAGCTCCCCGCCCGGGGCCGGCAGCGGCAGCCCGCCCATGAGTTCGCGCAGACAGCGGACGGCGAGCGCGGCGGGGGAGCCCTCGCCACGGGTGGGGGCGTCGCCCTCGGCCCAGGTCTCCAGGGCGATCCGGATGGCGCCGGTGGCCGCCGCCGCCGTGAGCCGTACCTCCAGCGGGTCGGCGTCCGGGCCCGCGAGCCCGGCGACGACCTCGCGCAGCCGCTCCTCCGACTCCTGGTTGACCCGGTACCAGACGGCCCGCAGCGCGGGGTCCTCGGCGGCGGCGCGCAGCAGTCCACGGGTCCACCGGAGCCCCTCCGCCGCCTCGTCGCCCTCGGCCGTGAGCGAGGCGACGGCGGCGCTCTCCAGGGCGCCGGGGAGGTCCACGCCGGGCTCGGCGGCGGCGAGCAGCGCGCGCCAGCGGTCGGCGCCGCCCGCGAGGAGCGGGGCGACGGCGTCCTGCTTGGAGCGGAAGTAGCGGTAGAAGGTGCGCAGGGCCACGCCCGCCCGCAGCGCGATGTCCTCGGCGGTGGTGCCGTCGGGTCCGCGCTCGGTGAAGAGTTCGGCGGCGGCGCGCGCGATGTCCAGCTGGGTGGCGGCCTTGCGGCGTTCCGTCAGCGTCCTGGTGGGGGGCGTGGCGCCCGCGGGCTTGGTGCTCACCGTACGAAGAGTACGCCCACGACTGCTGAGCGTGCATGTCGTGCATCTCTGGCAAAACGTGCCACTTGGGCGTACGGTGGCCGCATTCCCCGGAAAGTCGTTCCCCGGAATCTTGATATCGAGAGGTTTCGTCATGAACCAGCTGACCCGTTACGAAGGGCGCCGCGCCCTCATCACCGGCGGCGGCTCCGGCATCGGCCAGGCCACCGTCCTGCGGGTGCTCGCCGAGGGCGGCCGGGTCGTGGCCGCCGACATCAGCGAGGACGGCCTCAAGGACACCGTCGCCAAGGCGGGCGACACCGCGGACCGCCTCACCACCGTCGTCGTGGACGTCGCCGACGAGGACTCCGTACGCGCGGGCGTCGCCACCGCCGTCGAGGCCCTCGGCGGCCTGGACGTCCTGGTCAACGCCGCCGGGGTGCTGCGCTCCTCGCACACCCACGAGACCAGCCTCGACGCCTTCGAGCAGGTGCTCCGAATCAACCTCACCGGCACCTTCCTCATGATCCGCGAGGCGGTCCCCGCGCTCCTCGCGGGCAACGGCTCCGCCGTCGTGAACTTCTCCTCCACCTCCGCGATGTTCGCCCACCCCTACATGGCGGCCTACGCGGCCAGCAAGGGCGGCATCCAGTCCATGACCCACGCCCTCGCCGCCGAGTACGCCAAGCAGGGCATCCGCTTCACCGCCGTCCAGCCCGGCTCCATCTCCTCCGGCATGACCGACGGCTCCGGCGCCAGCCGCCGGTCCGCGGGCCCCGGCCTGCCCGCCGACGCCGACATGTCGCTCTTCGTGAAGCTGGCCCCCGCCCTCGGCCAGGGCTTCGCGGGCCCCGAGACCGTCGCCGGAGTCGTCGCCATGCTCGCCTCCGACGACGGCCGCTTCATCACCGGCACCGAGGTCCGCGTCGACGGCGGGACCCACTTCTGATGAGCGCCTCCGAGGTCTTCCACGGCCGTACGGCCGTCATCACCGGCGCCTCCTCCGGGATCGGCGCCGGACTCGCCCGGCACGCCGCCGCGCTCGGCATGCGACTGGTCCTCGCCGACATCGCCGCCGACCGGCTCACCGCTTTCGCCGAGGAACTGCGGGCGACCGGCGCCGAGGTGGAGCCGGTGGTGACCGACGTCGCCGACCCCGCCTCCGTGACGGCCCTCGCGGACCGCGCGTACGAGCGCTTCGGCGTCGTCGACCTGCTGGTCAACAACGCCGGGATCATGTCCATGGGCTGGTCCTGGGAGATCCCCGCCGAACGCTGGGACGCCATGCTCCGGATCAACATCGGCGGCTACGTCAACGGCATCCGCGCCTTCGTGCCGAGGATGCTGGAACGCGGCGAGAAGGCCTGGGTGGTGAACGTGTCCTCCGTCGGCGGGATGCTCCCCAGCCCGCTCATGGCCCCGTACAGCGTCACCAAGTTCGGCACCCTCGCGCTCACCGAGTCGCTCCACCACGAGATGCTGATGAAGGGCGCCCCCATCCAGGTCTCCGTGGTCACCCCCGGCTCCGTCAAGAGCGAGATCTTCCGGGCCGCCCGCCCCGGCGAGAGCCTCCCGCCCGAGGTCACCGCCTTCAACGAACACCTCCAGACCCTCGCCGACGAGCACGGACTCACCGCCGAGGAGCACGCCGAGCGCGTCTTCGAGAGGGTCGCCGAGGGGAAGTACTGGGCGATCCCCCAGCCCGAGCAGCTCTTCCCGGCGCTCCAGCCCCGCACGGACATGATCCTGCGCCAGGAGAACCCCCGGCTGCCGCAGGGCTGACCCCCGACCGGTACGGGCCCGGCGCGGGACGGCGCCCGGGCCCGTACCTCCCCGAGTCCCGTACGGGGACCTCCTCCCGCACCGTCCCGGACCGTCCTACGCCGTCCCGAAACGCTCCCACAGGCGGGGGAACCGGGCCGCGAGCACCTCGTCGTCCGCCAGGTCGAACGGGGTGCCCGAGGGCTCCGCGCCCGGCGTCGGCAGCCCCAGGTCCGGGGTCTCCGCCCCGGTCAGCCGCTCGTACGCCTCGTCCGCCGCGAAACCGATCTCCTCGCCGTCCCCGTCGATCTCCGCGTCGAAGTCGCCGAGCAGCTCCGCCAGCGCGTCCGGATCGTGCACCGCGCCCTCGTACACCTCCCGGCCCTGGCCGATGAGCCAGCAGCGGAACGAGTCGAACGCCTCGTCGCCCGCCCCGTCGAACAGGACCGCCGCCGCGCCCCACAGGTCCCAGAGGAACGCGCGGTTGAACCGGGCCTCGAAATGACGCGCGTAGTCGAGCACCGAGTCCGGATCCAGCCCGGTCAGCCGCTCCACGAGCAGGTCCGCCTGCTCCTCGGGGTCGCCCTCGGCGGCCTCGCGGCCGGCGTCGATGATCTCCCAGAACTCGGTCTCGTCCATCACGGGACCAGCATCACGGCTCGCCGCACGCGACGCACCCGGAAAGCCCCGAGGAATCCGGACAGAAGGTGTCGTGCATTCCTGCCACTCTGACCCCATGGAAACGAAGACGACGGAAACCACGCCGCTGCACGGGCGGATCTGCCTGGTCGCCGGGGCCACCCGGGGCGCGGGCCGGGCCATCGCCGTCCAGCTGGGAGCAGCCGGAGCCACCGTGTACGTCACCGGGCGCACCACCCGGGAGAGGGCCAGCGAGGTCGGCCGGACCACCGAGACCATCGAGGAGACCGCCGAACTGGTGACGGCCGCGGGCGGCGAGGGCATCGCCGTCCCCACCGACCACCTCGACCCCGCACAGGTCAGGACGCTGGTCGAACGGATCGACCGGGAACGGGGCCGCCTCGACGTCCTCGTCAACGACATCTGGGGCGGCGAGCACCTCATCGGCGGGGCCTTCGGCAGCAGGACCTGGGAGATCGACCTCGCCGACGGCCTGCGGATGCTGGAACTCGGCGTCCGCTCCCACGTCATCACCTCCCACCTCGCGGTCCCCCTGCTGATCCGCCACCCCGGCGGACTCCTCGTCGAGGTCACCGACGGCACCGCCGACTACAACGGCACCCGCTTCCGCGAGAACCTCTTCTACGACCTCGCCAAGAACGCCCCGGTCCGGATGGCCTTCGGCCTCGGCGAGGAACTGGCGGACCACGGCGGCACCGCCGTCTGCGTCACCCCCGGCTGGCTCCGCTCCGAGCAGATGCTCGCGGGCTTCGGCGTCACCGAGGAGAACTGGCGGGACGCCGTCGGGAAGGTCCCCGGCTTCGCGGTCTCCGAGTCCCCCGTCTACGTGGGCCGGGCCCTCGCCGCCCTCGCCGCCGACCCCGACCGGGCCCGCTGGAACGGCCGCTCCACCTCCAGCGGCGCCCTGGCGAAGGAGTACGGCCTCACCGACGCGGACGGCTCACAGCCCGACGCCTGGGCCTTCATCGTGGCGGGCGAGACGGGCGAACCGGACGTGGACGACTACCGGTAGGGGCCACGGCACCCGGCGCGGCCGACGGGGCGGGCACACCCGCGCCGCCCACCGGGGGTGCCCGCCGACAGCGGGGGCCGTACCCGCGCGGGGAGGCTCCGGGGCGCTACCCGAGCCACCGGCCGCGTCCTGCCGACCGCCCCGCGCCGCACCGGAGGCGCGCCCCGCTACCCGTACAGCTCGGCCGTCCTCCGGGCCGCCTCGGCGCACCGCTCGCGCAGGGAGCCGGGCGACACCACCTCCACCTCGGGGCCGAGCCCGAAGAGCTGGGCGAAGGCCACCTCCTCGCTCTCCACCCGCAGCGTCACCGTCACCCGGCCGTCCCCGGCGCTCCCCGCCGCCAGCGCCTCCCCGGCCGCCGCCCGGTCCGTCACGTGCGGCAGCCGCCGCGCGCCCTCCTCGGTGAGCCGCAGCACCACCTCGGCCCGCAGGATCGACCGGGCGAACCCGGCCGACCGCTCCGCCCAGAAGGCGGACAGGTCGAAGTCCTCCTCCCGTACGAACGGCTCCCCGCCGACCTCCACCGAGGTGAACCGGTCCACCCGGTACGTGCGGAACGAGGAACCGGCCCTGGCGCACACGTACCAGACGCCCGCCTTCAGGACGAGCCCGTACGGATCGAGGGCCCGCTCCACCTCGGCCTCCCCGCGCCGGTACCGGGCCCGCACCGACCGGTCGGCCCAGACGGCCTCCGCGAGCGGCGCCAGCCACTCCGGCGTCTCCGGCTCCCGGTACCAGCCCGGGGCGTCCAGATGGAACCGCCGGGCCGCCGCGGCGGGCGCGTCCCGCAGCGAGGGCAGCAGGGCCGCGCTCACCTTCAGCCGCGCAGAGGAGGCCGCGTCCGCGAGCCCCATGTCCCGCAGCGCGCCCGGCAGACCGGACAGGAACAGCGCCTCCGCCTCACCGCGCTCCAGCCCCGTCAGCCGGGTGCGGTACCCGCCGACGAGCCGGTACCCGCCGGTCCTGCCCCGGTCCGCGTACACCGGAACCCCGGCCTCCGAGAGGGCGAGCGCGTCCCGGGTGACGGTCCGCTCCGACACCTCCAGCTCGGCGGCGAGTTCGGCCGCCGTCATCGAGGGACGGGACTGCAGCAGAAGGACCATCTTGATCAGCCGGGCGGCACGCATGACCCCACCCTGCCATCCGCGCCGGAGCCCCGGACGCCGAGCCCGGCGGGAACACGGGCAGGGCCGCCCCGAAACCGTCCACCCGCACGACGAGGGGCCGCGTCCGTACCGGACGACGAGGGGCGTGCCCGTACGGACGACGAGGGGCCGTGTCCGTACCCGGAGGTACGGACACGGCCCCTCGGACCCGTCAGGCCGACGGCCTACAGGCCGTAGCGCTCGCGCGCCTCCTTGACCGCCGTGGCCGGTACCTCGCCCCGGCGGGCCAGCTGCGCGAGGGCCGCGACGACGATCGACTGCGGGTCGACGCCGAAGTGACGACGGGCCGCGTCCCGGGTGTCCGACAGACCGAAGCCGTCCGCGCCCAGCGAGGACCAGTCCTGCTCGACCCACTGCGCGATCTGGTCCGGGACCTGGCGCATGTAGTCCGAGACGGCGAGCACCGGGGAGTCGACGCCCTCAAGGGCCTTGCGGAGGTACGGCACCCGCTCCTCGCCGCGCAGCAGCGCCGCGTCCGCCTCCAGGGCGTCGCGCCGCAGCTCCGTCCAGGAGGTCGCGGACCACACGTCGGCGCCCACGCCCCACTCGGCGGCCAGCAGCCGCTGCGCCTCCAGGGCCCAGTGGATCGCGGTGCCGGAGGAGAGCAGCTGGATGCGCGAGGCGTTCGCGGGCAGGTCGAGACCGGCCGACTCCGCCGTGTTGAAGCGGTAGAGGCCCTTGACGATGCCCTCGTCGATCCCGGCCGGCTTGGCGGGCTGCGGCATCGGCTCGTTGTAGACCGTCAGGTAGTAGAAGACGTCCTGGTCCTCGCCCTCGGCGGCCTCGCCGTACATCCGGCGCAGACCCTCCTTGACGATGGCCGCGACCTCGTAGGCGAACGCCGGGTCGTACGACAGGGCGGCCGGGTTGGTCGCCGCGATCACCGGCGAGTGCCCGTCGGCGTGCTGGAGGCCCTCGCCCGTCAGCGTCGTACGGCCCGCGGTCGCGCCGACGAGGAAGCCCCGGCCGAGCTGGTCGCCGAGCTGCCACATCTGGTCGGCGGTCCGCTGCCAGCCGAACATCGAGTAGAAGATGTAGAACGGGATCATCGCCTCACCGTGCGTGGAGTACGCGGTGGACGCGGCGATGAAGTCGGCCATCGAACCGGCCTCGGTGATCCCCTCGTTGAGGATCTGGCCGTCCTTGGCCTCCTTGTAGTACATCAGCTGGTCGCGGTCGACCGGCTCGTACGTCTGCCCCTTCGGCGAGTAGATGCCGAGCGACGGGAACAGCGACTCCATGCCGAAGGTGCGGGCCTCGTCCGGGACGATCGGGACCCAGCGCCTGCCGGTCTCCTTGTCGCGGATGAGGTCCTTGACCAGCCGGACGAACGCCATCGTCGTGGCCATCGACTGCGTGCCGGATCCCTTGTCGAAGGCGGCGAAGGCCTTCTCGGCGGGGGCGGGCAGCGGGGCCAGCGCGTGGGTGCGGCGGGCCGGGGCCGGACCGCCGAGGGCGGCGCGGCGCTCCTGGAGGTAGCGGACCTCGGGGGAGTCGGCGCCGGGGTGGCCGTACGGCACCTGGCCGTCGATGAACCGGTCGTCCGGGATGGGGAGTTCGAGCAGGTCCCGCATGCTCTTGAACTCGTCCGTGGACAGCTTCTTCATCTGGTGGTTCGCGTTCTTCGACGCGAAGCCCGCACCCAGGGTGTGGCCCTTGACGGTCTGCGCGAGGATGACCGTCGGCGCGCCCTTGAACTCCACGGCCGCCTTGTACGCGGCATACACCTTGCGGGGCTCGTGGCCACCGCGCGACAGGTGGAAGCACTCCAGGATCTTGTCGTCGGAGAGCAGCTTCGCCATCTCGACGAGCGCCGGGTCCTTGCCGAAGAAGTCCTGGCGGATGTAGGCGGCGTCACGCGTCTGGTACGTCTGGACCTGGGCGTCCGGCACCTCGCGCAGACGGCGGACCAGGGCGCCGGTGGTGTCGAGCGCGAACAGCTCGTCCCAGGCGTTGCCCCACAGCGACTTGACGACGTTCCAGCCGGCGCCGCGGAACTGGGCCTCCAGCTCCTGCACGATCTTGAAGTTGGCGCGGACCGGGCCGTCGAGGCGCTGGAGGTTGCAGTTGATGACGAAGGTCAGGTTGTCCAGACCCTCGCGGGCGGCGAGCGCCAGGGCGGCGGTCGACTCGGGCTCGTCCATCTCGCCGTCACCGAGGAACGCCCACACGTGCGAGGCGGAGACGTCCTTGATGGCGCGGTTGGTCAGATAGCGGTTGAAGCGCGCCTGGTAGATCGCGGAGAGCGGGCCCAGACCCATGGAGACGGTGGGGAACTCCCACAGCCAGGGCAGCCGGCGCGGGTGCGGGTAGGAGGGCAGGCCGTTGCCGCCGGACTCCTGCCGGAAGTTGTCGAGGTGGGCCTCGTTCAGACGCCCGTCCAGGAACGCGCGGGCGTAGATGCCGGGGGAGGCGTGGCCCTGGATGTAGAGCTGGTCGCCGGAACCGTCGGCTTCCTTGCCCTTGAAGAAGTGGTTGAAGCCGGTCTCGTACAGCCAGGCGGCCGACGCGAACGTGGCGATGTGACCGCCGACGCCGTACTTCGAGCCGCGGGTGACCATCGCGGCCGCGTTCCAGCGGTTCCAGGCGGTGATCCGGCGCTCCATGGCCTCGTCGCCGTCGAAACCGGCGCCCGTCGGCTCGGCGGAGGTCGGGATGGTGTTGACGTAGTCCGTCTCCAGGAGCTTCGGCAGGGCGAGGCCCGCGCCTTCGGCGTGCTGGAGCGTGCGGCGCATCAGGTAGGCGGCCCGATGGGGGCCGGCGGCCTTGGTGACGGCGTCGAGGGAGGCCGCCCATTCGGCGGTCTCCTCGGTGTCACGGTCCGGGAGCTGGTCGAGCTCGCTCGGAATCTTGCCTACGGGATCGGTCATGATCGCCGCCTTCCGGACAGGTGGGGTGGAGATGGGGGCCGTGTCTGGCAGGACAGGGCGAAGGGCCGGGTGGGCCCGCCGAAGACTCTAAACCGACGATCGATGATCGATCAAAGATTGAAGGGGAAAATCTCTTCGAATCGAGAAAGTCGGCACAGGGTGCCGCGAAATGGGGCACCGGGTGCCTGGTTTTCGCAGGTGAGGGGCGCTTTCTGAGAAGAACCTCGCACAAATGAGCGAAGCCCCGTCAGTGCGGGGCCACCAGGAAGTTCCAGAAGTTCAGGCGCGCGGCGCGCATCCCAGGACGTGCGCCTTCACCAGCGCGCCGATCTGCGGATCACCCCTGCGGAAGGCCTCCACCAGCTCCTGGTGCTCCTCCGCGTACGACTTCTGGACGGTTCCCAGCCAGCGGATCGACAGCGCCGTGAAGACCTCGATGCCGAGCGTCTCCCAGGTGTGCAGCAGCACGCTGTTCCCCGCCGCCTTCACCAGCTCCCGGTGGAAGGCCACCGTGTGCCGCACCTGCGCCGTTCCGTCGGAGGTGGCGTCCGCCTCGTAGAGGGCCGCCACGTGCGGCTCCAGGGCCGAGCAGTCCGCCGACAGGCGCCCCGCCGCCAGCTCGGCCGCGATCTGTTCGAGACCGGCCCGGACGGGATAGCTCTCCTCCAGGTCGGCGGCGGTCAGGTTGCGGACCCGGACGCCCTTGTTCGGCGCCGACTCGATCAGCCGCAGCGACTCCAGCTCGCGCAGCGCCTCCCGGACGGGGGTCTGGGAGACCTCCAGCTCGGTCGCGATCCTGCGCTCCACGATGCGCTCGCCCGGCTTCCAGCGGCCGCTGACGATCCCCTCCACGATGTGCTCGCGGATCTGCTCGCGCAGCGAGTGGACGACGGGGACGGTCATGACGCGGCTCCTCGGGGAGTGTTGACTCTCAAGACAATACGGCGGCGCCCCCGTCCGGAAACACTTCCGGACGGGGGCGCCGCAGGTGAGGCTCGTTACGTTGCCTTCCGGCGCACGTGGTTACAGCCCGAGGTCGACCTCGAACTCACCGGCCTCCAGGATCGCCTTGACCGAGGTCAGGTAGCGGGCGGCGTCGGCGCCGTCCACCAGACGGTGGTCGTAGGACAGCGCGACGTACGTCATGTCGCGGATCGCGATCGTCTCACCCAGGTCCGGGTGGTTGATGACGACCGGACGGCGCACGGTGGCGCCGATGCCCAGGATGGCGACCTGGTTCGGCGGCACGATGATCGTGTCGAAGAGCGCGCCGCGCGAGCCGGTGTTGGAGATGGTGAAGGTCGCACCGGCCAGGTCGTCCGGGGTGATCTTGCTGGCGCGCACCGCACCGGCGAGCTCCGCGGTCTTCTTGGAGATGCCGGCGATGTTCAGGTCGCCCGCACCCTTGATGACCGGGGTCATCAGACCCTTCTCGGAGTCCACCGCGATACCGATGTTCTCGGTGTCGAAGTAGGTGATCGTGCCTTCGCCCTCGTTGATCCGGGCGTTGATGACCGGGTGGGCCTTCAGCGCCTGGGCCGCCGCCTTCACGAAGAACGGCATCGGGGAGAGCTTGACGCCCTCACGGGCGGCGAACGCGTCCTTGGCACGGGTGCGCAGCTTCATCAGCTTGGTGATGTCGACCTCGACGACCGAGGTCAGCTGGGCCTGGCCGTGCAGCGCCTTCATCATGTTGTCGCCGATGACCTTGCGCATGCGGGTCATCTTGACCGTCTGGCCACGCAGCGGGGAGACCTCCAGGGCGGGGGCCTTCGGCGCGGCGGCGGCCGGAGCGGCGGCGGGGGCCTGGGCGGCCTTCTTGGCCTCGGCGGCCGAGAGGACGTCCTGCTTGCGGATGCGACCGCCGACGCCCGAACCCTTGACGGACCCCAGGTCGACACCGTTCTCGGTGGCGAGCTTGCGGACCAGCGGGGTCACGTAGGCGCCGTCCTCGGCCGGAGCGGCCGGGACCGGGGTGACCAGCGCCGGGGCGATGGACGGGGCCGGGGCGGCCGGAGCCGGGGCGGCGACGGGAGCCGGGGCGGCGACCGGGGCAGGGGCGGCCACGGGGGCCGGGGCCGGAGCGGCGACCGGGGCCGGAGCCGGGGCCGGAGCGGCGGCGGGGGCCGGAGCGGCCGGGGCCGGGGCCGGGGCGGCGGCCGGAGCAGCGCCCGCGGCACCGATGACGGCGAGCTTGGCGCCGACCTCGGCGGTCTCGTCCTCGGCGACGACGATCTCCAGGAGCACGCCGGAGGCGGGCGCCGGGATCTCGGTGTCGACCTTGTCCGTGGAGACCTCCAGGAGCGGCTCGTCGGCCTCGACGGTCTCGCCGACCGACTTCAGCCAGCGGGTCACGGTGCCCTCGGTCACGGACTCGCCCAGCGCGGGCAGCACGACGTCGGTGCCGGTGGCACCGCCCGCCGGAGCGGCCGGAGCCTCGGCCACCGGGGCCGGGGCCGGGGCGGCGGGGGCCTCGGCGACCGGCGCCGGAGCGGCCGGAGCCGCCACGGGCTCGGCGGCCGGGGCACCCGTACCGTCGTCGATGATCGCCAGCTCGGCGCCGACCTCGACGGTCTCGTCCTCGGCGACCTTGATGGAGGCCAGGATGCCCGAGGCGGGGGCGGGGATCTCGGTGTCGACCTTGTCGGTCGAGACCTCGAGCAACGGCTCGTCGGCCTCGACGCGCTCGCCCTCGGCCTTGAGCCAGCGGGTGACGGTGCCCTCGGTGACGCTCTCGCCGAGCGCCGGCAGGGTTACGGAAACCGACATGGTTTCAGTTGCTCCTAACGAATTGCGGGAAGTGGTCGTCGCGCCCTGTGATGACGTGAGCGTCAGTCGTGGGAGTGCAGAGGCTTGCCGGCCAGGGCCAGGTGGGCCTCGCCGAGCGCCTCGTTCTGCGTCGGGTGGGCGTGGATGAGCTGCGCGACCTCGGCCGGCAGCGCCTCCCAGTTGTAGATCAGCTGCGCTTCGCCGACCTGCTCGCCCATGCGGTCACCGACCATGTGGACGCCGACCACGGCGCCGTCCTTGACCTGGACGAGCTTGATCTCGCCCGCGGTCTTGAGGATCTTGCTCTTGCCGTTGCCCGCGAGGTTGTACTTCAGGGCCACGACCTTGTCCGCGCCGTAGATCTCCTTGGCCTTGGCCTCGGTGATGCCGACGGAGGCGACCTCGGGGTGGCAGTACGTCACCCGGGGCACACCGTCGTAGTCGATCGGGACGGTCTTCAGACCGGCCAGCCGCTCCGCGACGAGGATGCCCTCGGCGAAGCCGACGTGCGCGAGCTGGAGCGTCGGGACGAGGTCGCCCACGGCCGAGATCGTCGGCACGTTGGTGCGCATGTACTCGTCGGCCAGGACGTAGCCGCGGTCCATGGCGACGCCCTGCTCCTCGTAACCGAGACCGGCGGAGACCGGGCCGCGGCCGATGGCGACCAGGAGCACCTCGGCCTCGAAGGTCTTGCCGTCGGCCAGGGTGACCTTGACGCCGCTGTCGGTGTACTCGGCGGACTGGAAGAAGGTGCCGAGGTTGAACTTGATGCCGCGCTTGCGGAACGCGCGCTCAAGAAGCTTCGAGCTGTTCTCGTCCTCGACCGGGACGAGGTGCTTCATGCCCTCGATCACCGTCACGTCGGTGCCGAAGGACTTCCACGCGGAGGCGAACTCGACGCCGATGACACCGCCGCCGAGGATGATCGCGGACTCCGGCACCCGGTCCAGCGTCAGCGCGTGGTCCGAGGTGATGATCCGGTTGCCGTCGATCTCCAGACCCGGCAGCGACTTCGGCACGGAACCCGTGGCGAGCAGGACGTGACGGCCCTCGACGCGACGCCCGTCGACGTCCACGGAGGTCGGCGAGGACAGGTGACCCGTGCCCTCGATGTAGGTCACCTTGCGGGAGGCCACGAGACCTTGCAGACCCTTGTACAGGCCCGAGATCACGTCGTCCTTGTACTTGTGCACGGCCTTGATGTCGATGCCCTCGAAGGAGGCCTTGACACCGAACTGCTCCGCCTCGCGGGTCTGGTCGGCGACCTCACCGGCGTGGAGCAGGGCCTTCGTGGGGATGCAGCCGTTGTGCAGGCAGGTGCCGCCGAGCTTGTTCTTCTCGATCAGTGCGACGTCCAGGCCCAGCTGAGCTCCGCGCAGCGCCGCGGCGTAACCGCCGCTACCGCCGCCGAGGATCACTAGGTCGAAAACGGTGCTGGCGTCGTTCGCCACGTCACGTCCTCCATGCATGTGCGCTCGTCGCCGGTCCTCGATGACCAGGCGGCGGCTGGTGTGCGGCCGCTTATTTTCGGCCCTGTGGTGGGGGCCCTGTCCTGCCGAGAACCCATCTTCGCACTTGTTGACGGCGGACGGGACGCGGGGCCGGTGTGTGAGACCGGCCTCTCGTCCGTACGCGGGGGTTGTCAGCTGGTACGAATGTGCGGATTTCGTCGTGGGCGAACGGTACGGCCCCGGGGACGCCGTCCCCGGGGCCGTACCGTCAGCGGTTCATCGCGGTCGCTCAGACCTCGCCGGCCGCCGTGCGCTCGGCCAGCTTCACCAGGGTGCGCACCGAGGAGCCGGTACCGCCCTTCGGGGTGTAGCCGTACGGCGCGCCCTCGTGGAAGGCCGGGCCCGCGATGTCCAGGTGCGCCCAGGTGATGCCCTCGCCCACGAACTCCTGGAGGAAGATACCGGCGACCATGCCGCCGCCCATCCGCTCGCCGATGTTCGCCATGTCGGCGGTGGGGGAGTCCAGGCCCTTGCGCAGGTCCGCGGGGAGCGGCATCGGCCAGGACGCCTCGCCGACCTCGCCCGCGATCTCGTGGATCGCGGTGCGGTAGTCGTCGTCGTTGGACATGATGCCGAAGGTGCGGTTGCCGAGCGCCAGGACCATGGCGCCGGTCAGGGTCGCCACGTCGACGATCGCGTCCGGGTTCTCCTCGGACGCCTTGGTCAGCGCGTCGGCGAGGACGAGGCGGCCCTCGGCGTCGGTGTTCAGGACCTCGACGGTCTTGCCGCTGTACATGCGCAGCACGTCACCCGGGCGGGTGGCGGAGCCGGACGGCATGTTCTCGGCGAGGGCGAGCCAGCCGGTGACGTTGACCTCCAGGCCGAGGCGGGCGGCCGCGACGACGGAGGAGAACACGGCGGCGGCGCCGCTCATGTCGCACTTCATCGTCTCGTTGTGCCCGGCCGGCTTCAGGGAGATGCCGCCCGAGTCGTAGGTGATGCCCTTGCCGACCAGGGCCAGGGTCTTCTCCGCCTTCGGGTGGGTGTAGGCGACGCGGACCAGGCGCGGCGGGTTCTCGGAGCCCTTGCCGACGCCCAGGATGCCGCCGTAGCCGCCCTTGGCGAGCGCCTTCTCGTCGAGGACCTGGACCTTCAGGCCGTGCTCCTTGCCCGCGGCCTGGGCGGCGGCGGCGAACGCGGCCGGGGTCAGGTCGTTCGGCGGCATGTTGATCAGGTCGCGGGCGCGGTTGATCTCCTCGGCCACGGCCTGGGCGCGCTCGGCGGCGGCCTTGTGGGCCTTGTCGCGCGGCTTGGCACCGAGCAGGGCCACCTCGCCCAGCGGCTTCTTGGCGGTCTCCTGGTACGCGGTGTAGGCGTACGCGCCCAGCAGGGCGCCCTCGGCGACGGCGCCGGCGTCCTCGGCGGCGGCGATCGGCAGCGCGAACGCGGCCTTCTTCGTGCCGGTCAGGACGCGGGCGGCGGTGCCCGCCGCGCGGCGGAGGACCTCGGTGCCGTAGGACTCGCCGTCCTCGGGGGCGGAGCCCAGACCGACGGCGAGGACGACGGGAGCCTTGAGGCCGGCGGGGGCGGGCAGCTTCGTCGCCTCTCCCTCGGCACCCGAGGCGCCCAGGGTCTCCAGGACGTCGGCGAGCCGGCCTTCGAAGGCCTTGTCGACGGCCTCGGCGCCCGGGGCGACGACCAGCGCCTTCCCGGACTTCGCGATGCCGACGACGAGGACGTCGGCACGCAGCGTCGCCGCACCGGCAGTGCTGAGAGTGAGAGCAGTCACGGTGGTGAAATCTCGCTTCCATTGAGTTCTGTGGCGGTCGAGGGATGGGCCGACCGTGCCCGCCGCATCGTATTTCGGCCCGAAGAGCGCCGAGAACGAGCCTACGCTCGCGCACCCGGTTCGCTCACGGCGGCGTTGGTCCACTCCTCGGTGATGTCTCTTTCAGGTGTGCGGTCCGGGCCCGGAGCGCTCCTCCGCACTCACCTCGATCACGGGGTGGCGCCACTCGTGTCTGCGCACCATCTGCGATGTCTCCAGGGGCCCTTCGCTTCCGTACCGGACGCGGGAGGTCCCGCCGGGGAGGGGCCTGCCCCGACGCACTCCGGCCGAATCCGTACGCCCGGGAGCGGGCTCCGCGACCGCCGGGGCTCCCGCGTCGCACGTACGGCCCGGACCGGCCGCGCTCGCCACCACGGCGGCCGTACGCGCCGCCACCGTGCCGTCCGGGCGCCCGAAAGGACCTTCGGGATTCCGTAGGTCGACGCCCGGACCGGCGCGCCCCGGACCCGGCGCACCCCGTACCCGGGCGCACCCCGGCGTCGGGCTCGACCGCACCGGCGAGGGCGGCCGCACCGGCGAGGGCGGCCGCACCGGCGAGGGCGGCCGGTCCGGCGGCCCCGGCGGCATCACGGCGGGTGCCACCGCCGCCGGGAGGGCGGACCCCTTCGGATCACCTGGCCGGATCCCCGGCCTTCGAGGCGGCGACGGGGCGTGGTCCCGGACCGGCCGGGCCCGCCCGGAGCGCGGGCCCGGAAACACGGCCCGCCCGGCCTCAGCCCAGGGTCAGCGCCACCAGGGCCACCGTCGCCGCCGTCTCCTCGAGGGCGCCGAACACGTCCCCCGTGACCCCGCCGAAGCGGCGCACGCACCGGCGGAGCAGCAGCGCCGCCGCGCCCATCGCGGCTCCCGCCGCCAGGACCTGGTGGACGGCGTCGTACGAGGAGAACAGCAGGCCCGTCGCCGCGCAGAGGACCAGGACCAGCGCGGTCGTGAGGGTCACGGAGCGGACCGGGACCGTGGCGGCGACGATCGCGCCGAGGCCCTCCGGGCGGGCCGCGGGGACGCCGTGCCGGGAGGCGTGGGTGAGGGTGAGCCGGGCGACGACCGCGGCGAGGACCGTTCCGGCGGCGCCCTGCGCCCAGCCCTCCCCGTACAGCTCGAAGAGCGCGGCGACCTGGGCGAGGAGCACGAGGGCCAGGGCGACGACCCCGAACGGGCCGATGTCGGACTGCTTCATGATGCGCAGCGCGTCCTCGGCGGGCTTGGCGCTGCCGAGGCCGTCGGCGGTGTCGGCGAGCCCGTCGAGGTGGAGGCCGCGGGTGAGGGCGGCGGGTACGGCGGTGGTGACGACGGCGGCGAGCAGCGGACCGGAGCCCAGCAGCAGGAAGGCGCTGCCGAGGGTGGCGGCGCAGACCCCGACGGCGAGCCCGGCGACGGGGGCGCAGAGCATCCCGGCGCGTGCCGCGTCCCGGTCCCAGCGGGTGATGCGGGCGGGGAACACCGTGAGGGTGCCGAAGGCGAAACGCAGGCCGTCCATCCGGGCAGGGTAATCGTCGGACCCGGACGGTAGATTGCGCATACGGCTCATTTCGGATCGGGGTGGCATGGGTCACTGGTTCGCCCGCAACATCGTCGAGCCCGGGAAACTCCCGACGCTCCTGGCGCTGACCTCGTTCGTTGTGACCTTCCTGGTCACGCGGGCGGTCACCCGGCTCATCCGGGCGGGCAAGGGACCTTTCCGAAACGTTTCTTCTGGAGGGCTCCACATCCATCACGTCGTGCCCGGCGTGGTGCTCACCGTCCTCGGCGGGTTCGGCGCCGTGGGCAGCGACCGGCACGGTCCCGGCGCCGCCGTCTTCGCCGTGGTCTTCGGGATCGGCGCGGGTCTCGTCCTGGACGAGTTCGCGCTGATCCTGCACCTCGACGACGTCTACTGGAGCGAGGAGGGCCGCCAGAGCGTCGAGGTCGTGGTGCTCACCGCCGCCCTGGTGCTGCTGGCCCTCAGCGGCTTCTCGCCGCTCGGCGTCGACGACATGACCGCCGAGGAGCGCACCGACCGGACCACCTTCGTCCTGACCCTGACGATCAACTTCCTCTTCGTCCTGGTCACCCTGGTGAAGGGGAAGTTCCGGATGGCCCTGATCGGGACCCTGGTCCCGTTCGTCGCGATCATCGGGGCCGTCCGGCTCGCCCGCCCCGGCTCCTGGTGGGCCCGTCGCCTCTACCCCCGCCGCCACCGGGCGCGCGCCCGCTCCCTCGTCCGCGCGTACCGCCACGACAAGCGCTGGACCAAGGTCCGGCGCCGCTTTCAGGACGTGATCGGCGGCTTCCAGGAACGGGTCCCCGGGCGGGGCTCCTCGTCCTCCTGACCCGGCCCGCCCCGACGGCGGTCCCAGCCGCGCAGGACGACGATCAGGACCAGGACGGCGGCGATGGCCGCCAGATGCTCCTTGCCCGCCAGGTTCGGCTTGACGATCACTTCCACGACCATCGCGAGCACCACCAGCGCGCCCGTCCAGCGGGCCCGCAGCCGCCAGCAGACGTACACCGCGAGACCCACCACCGCCGCCGAGGGGCCGGTGTCCACGACCCGCGCGTCCGAGGCGGGCAGCCCGAGCGGCCCGTCGGGGCCCAGGGCGATGCCCAGGCGCGCGTACAGCGTCCCGGCGAGGGTCGCCAGATAGGCGACGGCCAGCGTCCGCCACCGGCCGAGGCAGATCTCGGCGATCCCGAAGACCAGCAGGATCTGGGCGAGGGCGCCCCACACCGGCAGGTCGAGCGCCGGGACGAAGAGCGAGAACGGGGTCCGCAGCAGCGAGAGCCACAGCGGGTCCTCGGCCCGTACGGAGCCGATGGCCTGGACCGGCTGATAGCCCCAGTCCTGGTTCTGCACGAGCTGGAAGAGAGCGGTCAGACAGACGGCGATCAGGGTCATCGGCACCGCCCGCCACCGACGGGTGGCCAGCGCCGTCCGTACCGTGCCGAACAGCGGGCCCCACTCGCGGCGGGCGAAGCCCCGGACGCCGGACCGGCTCAACGGCCGCTCTCCAGATGTCTGCGGTGCAGCCACTTCGGAAGCCCCGGGGCCTCCAGGAATCCTTCCGCGCGACCGGCCGCGAGGCCGATGCGCAGCAGGTCCGCACTCTTCTCGAAGAGCATGAATCGGGGCTCCCAGATCGGTCGGTACTTGGCGTTGGCGCGGTACAGCGACTCGATCTGCCACCAACGGGAGAAGAAACTGAGCAGGGAACGCCACATGCGCAGCACGGGTCCCGCTCCGAGCTTCGAGCCGCGTTCGAAGACGGAACGGAACATCGCGAAGTTCAGTGAGACCTGAGTGATCCCGATCTCCTTCGCGCGCTGGAGCAGCTCGATGACCATGAACTCCATCAGGCCGTTCTCGGAGTCGCGGTCGCGGCGCATCAGGTCGAGGGAGAGCCCCTCCGGGCCCCACGGCACGAAGGACAGCACGGCCCGCAGTTCGCCTTCGGCAGCGTCCTCCCCGGTGCCGCCGACCCCGGCGTCCCGGCACTCCAGCATCACGCAGCGGCCGTCGTGGGGGTCGCCGAGGCGGCCCAGAGCCATCGAGAAGCCGCGCTCGGTGGCGCCGTCCCGCCAGTCGTCGGCCTTCCGCAGCAGCTCGGCCATCTCGTCGTCCGGGATGTCCTCGTGGCGCCGGACCCGGACCTCGTACCCGGCCCGCTTCACCCGGTTGTACGCCTGCCGCACGGTCCGCATGGCCCGCCCGTCCAGGGTGAACTCGTCGGTCTCCACGATCGCCTCGTCACCCAGCTCCAGGGCGTCGAGGCCGTGCCGGGCGTAGATCGTGCCGGCCTCCTCGCTCGCCCCCATCACCGCGGGGATCCAGCCGTGCTCCCTGGCCTCGGCGAGCCAGGGCTCGATGGCCCCGGGCCAGGCCTCGGGGTCGCCGATCGGATCGCCGGAGGCCAGCGACACCCCGCCGACCACCCGGTAGGTGACGGCGGCCTTCTCGCTCGGCGACCACACCACGCTCTTCTCGCGGCGCAGCGCGAAGTAGCCGAGGGAGTCCCGCTCCCCGTACTTGTCGAGCAGGGCCCGCAGCCGCTCCTCGTCCGCCTCGGTCAGCGGGTCGACGGCCCGGCGGGAGCGGAAGGCGGCGAACAGCACCGCGAAGAGCAGCAGCGTGGACAGCACGTTGATGGTGACGTCCACCCAGCCGGGGGTGTGGATGTCGGGGAAGCGGGCGTCGCCCGAGGAGGCCAGGGTGACGAGGCGCATCACGCCGTACCGCCAGCGCTCCAGGAAGCCGGGATGGGTGGCGGAGGTGTTGGTGACGGTGACGAGGAAGGCGGCGGCCAGCGAGGTGACGAGCAGCCCGCCGACCGCGACGGCCGCCGCGAGGAGCGGGTTGGAACGGTCGCCCTTCGCGTAGAACTCCCTGCGGCCGAGGAGCAGCGCGAGCACGAAGGCGGCGGTCAGGACCAGCGAGATCCAGTTCTGGGTGTGCTGCCGGATCTCCGGGAGGAACATCACCAGCGCGAACAGCAGCAGGAACAGGCCGCTCAGCACGAGGTTGAGGATCCACGCGGCCCGCTTGCGGCGCCGCATGGTGATCGCCAGGAAGAGCGTGAAGACCCCCGAGGCGAATCCCGCCGTGAGCATGTACGGGGTGAAGAAGTCGGCCTCGTTGTGACGGCGCAGGTCCTGTCCGAACGACACCCAGACGGCGCTCAGGAAATTGACGAACGTGACGGCGCGCAGGTACCAGACGGCGAACGCGGCAGCGCGCCGCGACCGGGCGGTGGTGCCCCTGGGCGCTCCTTCGGCGGACAAACGGACCTCTCCCATAAAAAGCGATCATATGGGGCGCCGCTGGTCATGCGGCGACGCCGGAGACGGGGGGGCGCGGGGGGGGCGGCCCCCCCCCCCCCCCCCCGGCCCCCCCCCCCCCCCCCCCCCCCCCCCCGGCCCCCCCCCCGCCGCACCACGTCCGGCCCCGGGAGGGCACGCCTCGGACCGGTCGTGCGGGTGCCGCCCGCGTTCCTGGGGGGGGCGGGGGGGGCGGCGGGGGGCGAAAACCGGAACAAAACAAAAAAATCGGTTTTTTGGGGGGGGGGGGGGGGGGGGGGGCGCGGGGGGGGGGGGGGCGGGGGGGGGGCGCGCCCCTCCCCGGTGCCGTCCGTCCACCGCTCCCCGTCAGCCGCCGGAGTCGTCCCCGGCACCGTCCGCGTCGTCCGGAACGGTCGGGTCCGGACGCTCGGGCAGCTCCGCGGCGAGTGCCGCCGCGGCCCTGACGAGGGGAAGCGCGAGCAGAGCCCCGGTTCCCTCACCCACCTGGACGCCGTGGTCCAGCAGAGGGTTGAGCGCCATCCGGTCCAGCGCCTTCGCCTGCGCGGGCTCCCCGCTCACCTGGCCCGCCAGCCACCAGTCCGGCGCCCGGAACGCCGCCCGCTGCGCCACCAGCGCACAGGCCGCCCCGACCACACCGTCCAGGATCACCGGCATCCGCCGCACCGAGGCCTGCAGCAGGAAACCGGTCATCGCCGCCAGGTCCGCCCCGCCGACCGCCGTGAGCAGCTCCAGCTGGTCGCCCAGGACCGGCCGGGCCCGCCGCAGCGAGTCCCGGACCGCCGCGCACTTGCGCATCCACGCCAGGTCGTCGATGCCCGCGCCGCCCCGGCCCGTCACCACGGACGCGTCCGTCCCGCACAGGGCGGCGATCAGGGTGGCCGCCGGAGTCGTCCCGCCGACGCTCAGATCACCGAGCACCACCAGATCGGTGCCCGAGTCCGCCTCCTCGTCGGCGACCGCGACACCGAGCCGGACGGCCGCCTCGGTCTCCTCGACCGTCAGCGCGTCCTCCACGTCGATCCGGCCGCTGCCGCGCCGCACCCGGTGCCGGGTGACCTCGGCGGGAAGCAGCGCCGGATCGCAGTCCAGAGCGGCGTCCACCACCCGCACCGGCACGCCCGAGACCCGGGCGAGCACCGCGACCGGGCTCTCCCCGTCCAGGACGGCCCGCACCAGCTCATGGGCGGTGCCCGCCGCCCGGCCCGACACACCGAGCGAGGCGATCCCGTGGTCGCCCGCGAACAGCACCACCTTCGGCTGCTCGACCGCCCGCACCTTGACCGAGGACTGCGCGGCCGACAGCCACTCCCCGAGCTCGTCGAGCCGCCCGAGCGCCCCCGGCGGCACGGCAAGACGCTGGCGCCGCTCCTCGGCGTCGCGCCGGACGCCGCCGTCGGCGCGCTCGATCAGATCGGAGAAGTCGTCCAGATTCACGGGTTCCGCCTTGTGACTGTCGGCCGGGGCATCGGTGCTCGCACCCTACCCGCGCAGCACGAACGGCTGACCGGCGACCACGAGCAGCACCTCCTCGCACTCGTCCGCGAAAGCCGCGTTCAGCCGCCCCAGCTCGTCCCGGAACCGGCGCCCGGCCGCCGTCGCGGGCACCACCCCCGAGCCGACCTCGTTCGTCACCGCCACCACCGTCCTGCGGGTCGCCCGCACCGCCGCCACCAGCTCTGCCGTCCGCTCCCGCAGCGCCTCGCGCCCGCCGGACTCCCACGCCGTGTCGTCCCAGGCGCCCACCCGGTCCATGGCGTCCGTCAGCCACAGCGACAGACAGTCCACGAGCAGCGCGGGACCCTCCCCTCCGAGCAGCGGCACCAGGTCGCAGGTCTCGGCGGTCCGCCAGGACGCGGGCCGCCGCTCCCGGTGCAGACCCACCCGCTCCGCCCACTCCCGGTCGCCCTCCCGGCCGCCGCCCGTCGCCACGTACAGCACCTCGGGGAAGGTCTCCAGCCGCCGCTCGGCCTCCACGGACTTCCCCGACCGCGCCCCGCCCGTCACCAGGGTCCGGCGCGGCACGTCCGGCACCTCGTGGTAGTCGCCCACGTACAGCGTCGTCCCGTCCGGCACGGCCCGCGCGCCCGCCGAGGCGAGCCGCCGGTCCAGCTCGGGACCGGTCGGCCCGTCGTGGTCCAGGTGCACCGCGATCACCTCGGTCGCCGCGCCCACCGCGCCGGTCGCCCGCAGCCGGGCCAGCGCGTCCGGGCGGCCCGTCACATCGGCGACGACCATGTCGTACGGCGTCCGGTGCCCGTCCGGGAGACCGGCCGGGGCGCCGCCGGGCGGCAGGTACAGCAGCCGCTCGCCGTCCGCCGACACCACCTCGTACCCGGTGCCGGGGGAGTCCATCGCGACCGCCCGCACCCGGTGGCCGGAGATCAGGGTCAGCTCCCGCCCGTCCGGCACCCGTCCCGCGACGGGCAGCCCGGCGGGCACCTCCACGGCGGGCCCGTCGTGCGGATGCGTCAACAGCACCTGCCGCACCCCCACGAGCGAGTGACCCGCGCGGGCCGCCGCGAGCGCGGCCCCCGGGGTCAGGTCGAGCAGCAGGGCCCCGTCCACGAGCAGCGACGTCGCCGCGCGGACCCGGGGGCCCCGGGAGAGCGCGCACACGGCGCAGGGACAGCCGGGACGGGGGAGTCCGAGCGGGGCGCCGGTGCCGAGCAGAGTCAGTTCCACCCTCAGATCCTCCCGCGCCACCGCGAGCGGTGCGCGCCCGGCTACGCTGCGGGCAGGAAACCGATCATCCGGTGAGCGCCAGGAGGCGTACATGGCATGGACGTGGCGGTTCGAGAAGACCGACGGCACCGAGGTCGAGCCGGTGGTGACCCCCGAGGAGTTCCCCACCCAGGGCGACGCGGAGAGCTGGATCGGGGAACACTGGCGTGACCTGCTGGGCGGCGGCGCCGACCAGGTGATCCTGTCGGAGGACGGCACCAAGATCTACGGCCCGATGCCGCTGGACGCCGAGGGCTAGGGCGAGACCGGAGCCCCCGCCCCGGGCGGCACCGGCGACCCCGCTGGAACGCGGCCGCCCCCGGGACTCCCGGGGGCGGCCGAAAGAGGGAGGCCCCGCACCGGGAGGCCCCCGAGGGGCACGGAATCACGGGCACGAGCCCGTAGGGCCTTCCGAGGTACGGGGACAGGGGCGCCCGCCCGGTGACCCCGGAGGTACGAGCACGAGCGCGGCGGCCTCCCGGGCCACACCCGCCCGGCGGACTCCACCCGCCCCGGGCGCGGGCCGGGCATCCCCACGCGCCCCGGGCCCGCCCGCCCCGCTACATCTCCCCGAGCGTCACCTCGGTCTTGAGCGTCTGCGTCCCCCGGACGTACGTCACGGACACCTTGTCGCCCGGCTTCATCGAGGCCAGCGCCTCCGACAGGGAGGTGATCGTGGTGATGTCGGTGTCCCCGAGCCGGGTGATCACATCGCCCGGCTTCAGTCCCGCCTTGCCCGCCGCGCCGTCGGCCGGAGCCTCGACCACGGCGACCCCCGCGGGTTCGTAGCTGTCGTTCACCACCGTGCGGCCGGTGATGTCCAGGGCCGCCCGGCCGGAGTCCGTCACCCGGCCGTCCTTGATGATCTGGTCCGCCACCGTCCGCACCATCGACGCGGGGATCGCGAAGCCGATGCCGGGCGCCGAACCACCGCCCAGCTCCGGATCGGTCGCCGCGAGCGTCGGGATGCCGATGACCTCGCTGTCCAGGTTCACCAGGGCGCCCCCGCTGTTGCCGGGGTTGATCGCCGCGGACGTCTGCACCATGTTCGGGATGGTCGCGCCGGTGCCGCCGCCGGTCCGCCCCTCGCTGACCGTGCGGCCGGTCGCCGAGACGATGCCCTGGGTCACACTGCCGGACAGCCCCAGCGGGGAGCCCATCGCCAGGACGATCTGCCCCATGTCGACGGCGGCCGAATTGCCGAACTTCGCCGCCTTCAGGCCCTGCGGCAGCGTGTCCAGCTTGATCACCGCGAGGTCCTGCTCGGGGTACGAGGAGACCAGCCGGGCACTGATCGCCTGCCCGCCGGTGGCGGCGGTGACCTTGAAGGTCTTCTCCTGGCCGATCACGTGCGCGTTGGTGACGATGTGCCCCTTGTCGTCGTAGACGACACCCGAACCGAGGCTGTCGGAGGCGTCGATCTGCACCACCGACGGCAGGACGTTCCTGATGACCGCCTCGTAGTCGGACTGGAGGTCGTTGGCGACGAGCGGCGCCGCCGCCTGCGTGGCGCGCTCGGGCGCGCTCGCCCGCTCGCCGGAGGAGCAGCCGCCGACGAGCGCGGCGGCGCAGGCAGCGGCGGTCAGGGGGAGGAGACGGCGAGGAGCACGGGCGTGGGCACGGGATACGTCCATGTCCGGAGTATCCGTTCCGCTCCGCCACCCGGCCCGGCGAGCGCATCCGATCAGGGGGAACGGGCCCGAGCACGTCCGACCGGGACCCGGAGAAGGACTTCGGACCGGGCGACGGCCCACGGACGGCCGACCGGGAGACGGGAGACCCGGTGCGGGTGCGCCGACCCGGGGCGCCGGGCCCGACGCCCCGGGTTCAGGGGCGGGGTGCGGGCCGTCGGCTCGGAGGCGGGGAAGCGGCCGCCGTATCAGGGTGCCGGACCGGAGCCCGGCCGGGGTTCAGCCCCGGACCCCGCACAGGTGCAGCAGGGACGCCATCCGCCGGTACGGGTCCGTGCGGCCCGCCCGGTCCTCGGCGGCGAGCAGCCGGTCGAGCTCCTCGGCGGCGGGCAGGCCCGCCTCGGCCGGGACGCCGTCCGTGAAGACCCGCACCCCGTACCAGGCGTGCAGCGGCGCGGCGATCCCCGCCAGCGTCGCCATCAGCGCGTCGAGCCGGTCGGCCCGCACCTTCACGCCGTTGTCGTCCGTGTAGACGTCCGAGTCGAAGCCCGCGAGCGCCCCGGACCAGTCGCCGGCGAGCCCCGGCCGCATGGCCAGGGCCTCCGCGTTCCGTACGACCAGGGAGAGGAGGCCCCCGGGGGCCAGCATCCGGGCCAGCCCCGCGAGCAGCGCGTCGGGCTCGTCCGCGTACATCAGCACACCGTGACAGAGGACCACGTCGAAGCTGCCGGGGAGGAAGTGCACCCCGGTCTCGCGTCCGTCGCCCTCGATCAGCTTGACCCGCTCACGGATCCCGGCGGGCTCGGTCGCCAGCGAGTCGCGGGCCGCCTTCAGCAGACCGGGATCGGCTTCGAGGCCGGTGACGGTGTGGCCCGCGCGGGCCAGCCGCAGCGCCTGCGCGCCCTGGCCCATGCCCGCGTCGAGGACCCGCAGCCGCTGCCCCACCGGGTAGCGGCCGGATATCTGCTCGTCCACCTGGCGGGCGACGATCTCCTGCCGGATGGTGTCGCGCAGCCCGCCGGTCCCGACGGGCCAGTGCGCCACGACGGGCAGCACGGGCGCGCCGCTCTCCGACGTGGCCGCGCCGAAGGCGGGCACGCCGGACTCCGTACTGTCGGCGCTCAGGGCCGCTCTCCGCGCTTGACCTGCGGCTTCGGCAGCCGCAGTCGGCGCATCTGGAGCGTACGCATCAGACCGTAGGCCACCGCGCCGCGCTTCGGCTGGTCCGGGAAGCGCACGGCCAGCTGCTTGCGCAGCCGGATCCAGATGCCGACCGAGTCGATGACGATCAGGATGATCACACCGAGCCACAGCAGCAGCGAGATGTTCTGCAGGCCACGGTTGGCGTTGCCGAACAGCGACAGCACCAGGATCACCACGGCCATCGGCAGGAAGTACTCGGCGATCGCGAACCGCGAGTCGACGAAGTCACGCACGAAGCGGCGGACCGGCCCCTTGTCGCGGGCGGGCAGGTAACGCTCGTCGCCGCTCGCCAGCGCGTCGCGCTGACGGGCCAGGTCCGAGCGGCGGGCCTCGCGCTGGCGCTTGGCGGCCTCCTTGCGGTCGGTCGGCACCGTCGCGGCGCGTCGGCGCTGGCTCTGCGCCTCACTCCGCTTCGGCGTCGGGCGGCCCTTGGGGGCCTCGGGGTCGCGGGGCTGGCTGGTGGAGAGGTCCGCCGTCACCTTGTCGGTGGGGGCCTTCTCATCCTTCGAACGGCTACGGAACACAAAACCCAAGGGTACGGGGTGGTGGGCATGAACCCCATGCCGGGCGGGAACGATCCGCTAACGGAGTGCGTCCTCGACAGTACGTACGGAGGCCGGACCTGGTCTTCCCCTAGATCCGTCTACTCCTTGCGCGGGAGGCGTCCGGGGACGCAGTCGTCCTTGGGGAGGAGCGCATCCGCCTCCGAACAGTGCGGTAATGGAGCCAGGGACCGTACTGTGGAACCTGTCGAAGAGCTGGACCCGTAGTCCGTCAGAAGGGGGCGCGCGAAGCCCATGAGCGGTGTGATGAAGCGTATGGGGATGATCTTCCGCGCGAAGGCGAACAAGGCCCTGGACCGGGCCGAGGACCCGCGCGAGACACTCGACTACTCGTACCAGAAGCAGCTGGAGCTGCTCCAGAAGGTACGGCGCGGCGTCGCCGACGTCGCCACCTCCCGCAAGCGGCTCGAACTCCAGCTGAACCAGCTGCAGGGCCAGTCCGCCAAGCTGGAGGACCAGGGCCGCAAGGCGCTCGCGCTCGGCCGCGAGGACCTGGCGCGCGAGGCGCTGTCCCGGCGCGCCGCGCTCCAGCAGCAGGTCAGCGACCTGGAGGTGCAGCACCAGACGCTGCAGGGCGAGGAGGAGAAGCTCACCCTCGCCGCCCAGCGGCTCCAGGCCAAGGTGGACGCCTTCCGCACCAAGAAGGAGACCATCAAGGCGACCTACACGGCGGCCCAGGCGCAGACCCGGATCGCCGAGTCCTTCTCCGGCATCTCGGAGGAGATGAGCGACGTCGGCCTCGCGATCCAGCGGGCCGAGGACAAGACCGCCCAGCTCCAGGCCCGCGCGGGCGCGATCGACGAGCTGCTCGCCTCCGGCGCGCTCGACGACCAGTCCGGGCTCGGCAAGGACGACATCCAGGCGGAACTGGACCGGCTCTCCGGCGGTACGGACGTCGAGCTGGAGCTCCAGCGGATGAAGGCGGAGCTGGCGGGCGGTCCGTCGGCGCAGCAGCAGGCGATCGAGGGCGGCGGCACGGCCGCGCCGCAGGACAGCCCGCAGCAGTCCCGCCCGCGCTTCGAGAAGTAGCCGACCGCGCTACGGCGGATCTACGGCAGAACAGGACGCGTCATGATCGTACGGATCATGGGGGAGGGCCAGTGGAAGCTGGCCGACAGCCACCTCGCCGAGCTGAACGCGCTCGACGACGAGCTGCTCGCGGAGATGGAGTCGGGGGACGAGACCGGGTTCCGGCGCACGCTGGGCGGTCTCCTGGACGCGGTGCGCCGCCTTGGCGAGCCACTCGCCGACGACGTGCTCCAGCCCTCGGAGCTGATCCTCCCCGCCCCTGACGCGTCCCTGGACGAGGTCAGGGAGATGCTCTCGGACGGCGGCCTCATCCCGGGCTGACGCGATCCGGGCCGGGACGTAAATCCGGCCGGGACGTAATCAGGGCCGGACGGATCGCGTCCGCCGAACACCGCGACCCACCGGGGCCCGCCACCTTCCGAGGTGCCGGGCCCCGTTCCGTACCGCGTCCCCGCGTTTTGCCGGGCTCCCGGCACCCTCCGGGCCGGGGAGCCGGGCCACCCTCTCCACCCACGACCGCCCCGGACGGGCCGCGTTCCGGCGTGACGCCGTGGCGTCGGACCCGGCCCCGCCGGGCTTCCGGCCGCCCTCGGCCGTCCCGCTCTCCGCCCCGCCGTACCCCGTCCGTCCACCGCCGGACCCGATCCGCGACGCTCCGGTCCGGGACGCCCGGTCCGTCCGTCCGCCGCCGGACCCGCCGAGCCCCCGTTCCGTACCCGCCCCGCCGTTCCTGCCTCGTTCCGGCCCCCTGCCGGTCCGCGCGTCCGCCGTCCGGCCCGCCCGGGGGCGCCCGGCCCGTACCGTTTCCCCGTGACCTCCAACGGCACCCTTCTCGTCCGGCTCCGCGGCTGGTTCCGCGGGCATCCGCTCGCCTTCGACGCGTCGCTGGCGTTCGGCGTGCTCATCTGCATGATCGCCGGGTCGCTGACCGGGCCGCACGGTGAGCCGGGCGGCCCGACGTTCGGCCGCCAGGTGCCCGGCGCGACCAGCGTGCTGATCATGGTCGCCGGGGCCGTCGCGCTCGTGCTGCGCCGCCGCTTCCCGCTCCGGGTCCTCGCCTTCACCGTCGCCGTCACCCTCGTGGAACTGATCGGCGACAGTCGCCCCGCCCCCGTCACGATGAGCGCCGTCGTCGCCCTCTTCACGGTCGCCGCCCGCACCGACCGGCCCACCACCTGGCGGGTCGGGCTCCTCACCATGGCGGTGCTCACCGTCGGGGCCATGGCCTTCGGCCCCACCCACTGGTACGTGCAGGAGAACCTCGGCGTCTTCGCCTGGACGGGCATGGCCGCGGCGGCCGGGGACGCCGTCCGCAGCCGCCGGGCCTTCGTCGACGCCATCAGGGAACGCGCCGAACGGGCCGAGAGGACCCGGGAGGAGGAGGCGGGCCGCCGGGTCGCCGAGGAACGGCTGCGGATCGCCCGCGACCTCCACGACGTCGTCGCCCACCACATCGCCCTGGTCAACGTCCAGGCGGGCGTCGCCGCCCACGTCATGGACCGGCGCCCCGACCAGGCGAAGGAGGCGCTCGCGCACGTCCGCGAGGCCAGCCGCTCCGCCCTCGACGAACTGCGCGCCACCGTCGGCCTGCTGCGCCAGTCCGGCGACCCCGAGGCCCCCACCGAACCGGCCCCCGGCCTCGCCGTCCTCGACGGGCTCCTCGACAGCTTCCGCAAGGCCGGGCTCCCCGTCGGCCTGGCCCGCGCCGACGACGGCGCCCCGCTGCCCGCGACCGTCGACCTGGCCGCGTACCGGATCGTGCAGGAGGCCCTGACCAACGTCCGCAAGCACGCGGGACCGGCCGCCGAGGCCGAGGTCAGCGTCGTGCGGGTGGGCCGTACGGTCGAGATCACCGTCCTCGACAACGGCACGCCCCCCGCCGTCCAGGACCCCGCCCCCGGCGGCGGCCACGGACTGCTCGGGATGCGCGAACGGGTCGGCGCGCTCGGCGGCACCCTCACCGCGGCCCCCCGGTACGGCGGCGGATTCCGGGTGCAGGCGATACTTCCCGTGACGTCCCGCACGGGGGAGGACACATGACGATCCGGGTAGTGCTCGCCGACGACCAGGCCCTGCTCCGCAGCGCCTTCAAGGTCCTGGTGAACTCCGAACCCGACATGGAGGTCGTCGGCGAGGCGGCGGACGGCGCCCAGGCGGTCGCCCTCGCCCGCTCCGAGCGCGCCGACGTCGTCCTGATGGACATCCGGATGCCCGGCACCGACGGCCTCGCCGCCACCCGCGCGATCACCGCCGACCCCGCCCTCTCCCACGTGAGGATCGTCATGCTGACGACCTTCGAGGTCGACGAGTACGTCGTGCAGTCGCTGCGCGCCGGGGCCTCCGGCTTCCTGGGCAAGGGGGCCGAGCCCGAGGAACTCCTCGGCGCGATCCGGATCGCGCACGCGGGCGAGGCACTGCTCTCCCCGGTGGCCACCAAGGGCCTCATCGCCTCGTTCCTCGCGCAGGGCACCGGCACCGACCCCGCCGACCCGGCCGGCGGCGCCCGCGCCGGACGTCTCGGCGCCCTCACCGCCCGGGAGCGCGAGGTCCTCGTCCTGGTCGCGGGCGGTCTCTCCAACGACGAGATCGCGGACCGGCTCGACGTCAGCCCGCTCACCGTGAAGACCCACGTCAACCGCGCCATGGCCAAACTCGGCGCCCGCGACCGGGCCCAACTGGTGGTCACGGCGTACGAATCGGGACTGGTACGTCCGAGGGTGGACTGACCACGGGCCCCGGCGTACTGCGGACGCGGTATGCCCGGCATAAGGAAGTGGACCCGGGGGGCGAGGACTTCCGGCGTCCGATGGCAGATCGTAGGGGAGGGGGGCACCTCCGGCGGATCCAGCGGGTCCGGGCCGGGGCCTTGGCCGCTCCCGCCCGCCGACGAGTACGCCACAGAAGAGAGACCCCATGTCCTGGCTGTCCAGATTCAGCCTCGCGCAACGGGCCCTGATAGGTCTGATCTCCATCGTCGCCCTGGTGTTCGGGGCGATCGCGATACCGCAGCTCAAGCAGCAGCTGTTCCCCTCGATCGAGCTGCCGATGGTCTCGGTCCTCGCTCCCTACCCGGGCGCCTCTCCCGATGTGGTCGAGAAGCAGGTCGTGGAGCCCCTGGAGAGCAACCTGAAGGCCGTCGACGGCCTGAAGTCGTTCACCTCCACCGCCTCCGAGGGCATGGCCGTCGTCATGGCCTCCTTCGACTACGGCGACGAGTCCACCAAGCAGCTCGTCGCGGACGTCCAGCAGGCCGTCAACCGGGCCCGCGCCCAACTGCCCGACACGGTCGACCCGCAGGTCGTGGCCGGTTCGACGGACGACATCCCGACCGTCGTCCTCGCCGCTTCCTCCGGCAAGGACCAGCAGGCCCTCGCCGCCCTCCTGGAGCGGACCGTCGTGCCCGCCCTCGAAGGCATCGACGGCGTCGCCCAGGTCGCCGTCAGCGGCGTCCAGGACCTCCAGGTCTCCGTCACCCCCGACGAGGCGAAGCTCGCCGGGGCCGGGCTCAGCTCCATGAGGCTCGCCGAGGCACTGCGCTCCGGCGGCGCGACCCTCCCGGCCGGCGCCTTCTCCGAGGCGGGCAGGAACCGCACGGTCCAGGTCGGCGGCGGCTACACCTCGCTGCGCCAGATCGAGGACCTCCGCATCCCCGCCGCCGTGCCCGGCAAGGGCGAGGCGGTCCGCCTCGGCGACGTGGCCACCGTCCGCCAGGAGGAGTCGCCGCGCGTCTCCCTCACCCGCACCAACGGCAGGCCCAGCCTCGCCGTCATGGCCACCATGGACAAGGACGGCAGCGCCGTCGCCATCTCCGACGCCGTCGAGAAGGCACTGCCCGACCTGCGCCGCGACCTCGGCGCGGGCGCCGAGCTGACCGTGGTCTCCGACCAGGGCCCGGCCGTCGCCAAGGCCGTCTCCGGTCTCACCACCGAGGGCGCCCTCGGCCTCGTCATGGCCGTCCTGGTGATCCTGGTCTTCCTGGCGTCGATCCGCTCCACCCTGGTCACCGCGGTCTCCATCCCGCTCTCGGTGGTCCTCGCCCTGATCGTGCTGTGGACCCGCGACCTCTCGCTCAACATGCTGACGCTGGGCGCGCTCACCATCGCCATCGGCCGGGTCGTCGACGACTCGATCGTGGTCCTGGAGAACATCAAGCGGCACCTGGGCTACGGCGAGGAACGGCAGGGCGCGATCCTCACGGCGGTCCGCGAGGTCGCGGGCGCCGTCACCTCCTCGACCCTCACCACCGTCGCCGTCTTCCTGCCGATCGGCCTGGCCGGCGGCATGATCGGCGAGCTGTTCGGCTCGTTCTCGCTGACGGTCACGGCGGCCCTGCTGGCCTCGCTGCTCGTCTCCCTGACCGTGGTCCCCGTCCTCTCGTACTGGTTCCTGCGCGCCCCCAAGGGCACCCCCGAGGACCTCGCGGAGGCCCGCAGGCTCGCCGAGGAGAAGGAGGAGAAGAGCCGTCTCCAGCGCCTGTACGTGCCGGTCCTGCGGTTCGCCACCCGGCGCCGGACGATGAGCCTGGCCATCGCGCTGGTCGTCCTCGTGGCCACCTTCGGCATGGCCCCGCTCCTGAAGACCAACTTCTTCGACCAGGGCGAGCAGGACGTCCTCACCATCCAGCAGGAGCTGGCGCCGGGCACCGCCCTCGACGCCTCCGACGCCGCCGCGAAGAAGGTCGAGAAGCTCCTCGCGGACACCGAGGGCGTCAAGGACTACCAGGTCAACATCGGCTCCTCCGGCTTCATGGCGGCCTTCGGCGGCGGCACCGGCACCAACCAGGCCACCTTCAAGGTCAGCCTGGCGGACTCCGGCGCGTACGAGAAGACCAAGGACGCCCTGGAGAAGGGCCTCGCCGCCCTCGACGGCGTCGGCGACACCCGGCTGTCGGCCGGCGAGAGCTTCGGCAGCCAGGGCCTGAGCGTGGTGGTCAAGGCCTCCGACGCGGAGGTCCTGAAGAAGGCGTCCGAGCAGGTCCGCGCGGCGGTCGCCGGGCTCAAGGACGTCACGGACGTGCAGAGCGACCTCTCGCAGTCCGTGCCCCGGATCTCCGTCCGGCCGAACACCAGGGCGGCCGACGCGGGCTTCGACTCCACCTCGCTCGGCATGATCGTGGCCCAGGCCGTCCGGGGCACCCCGGCCGCCAAGGCGGTCCTCGACGACACCGAGCGGGACGTCCTCATCACCACCGCCCGGCCGGTCGGCACCCTCGACGGGCTCAGGGCCCTGCCGCTCGGCCCGGTGAAGCTGGGCGACGTCGCCACCGTCGAACTGGTCCCCGGCCCGGTGTCCATGACCCGGATCGACGGCGCCCGCGCCGCGACCGTCACGGCCAAGCCGCTCGGCGACAACACCGGCGCGGTCAGCAGCGCCCTCCAGTCGAAGATCAGCACCCTGGACCTGCCCGAGGGCGCCACCGCCAGCATCGGCGGTGTCTCCGAGGACCAGTCCGAGGCCTTCCTCAAGCTGTTCCTGGCGATGCTCGCCGCCGTCGCGATCGTCTTCATGCTGCTGGTGGCGACCTTCCGGTCGCTGATCCAGCCGCTGATCCTGCTGGTCTCGATCCCGTTCGCGGCGACCGGCGCGATCGGTCTCCTGGTGGTCACCGACACCGCCATGGGCGTCCCGGCGATGATCGGCATGCTGATGCTCATCGGCATCGTCGTCACCAACGCCATCGTCCTGATCGACCTGATCAACCAGTACCGGGCCCAGGGCCTCGGAGTCGTCGAAGCGGTGATCGAGGGCGGCAGGCACCGGCTCCGTCCGATCCTGATGACCGCCCTGGCGACGGTCTTCGCCCTGCTGCCGATGGCACTCGGCATCACCGGTGAGGGCGGCTTCATCGCCCAGCCGCTGGCCGTGGTGGTGATCGGCGGTCTGATCACCTCGACGCTGCTGACCCTCCTCCTCGTGCCGACGCTCTACGCGATGGTCGAGCTCCGCAAGGAGCGCCGCGCGAAGAAGAAGGCGGCGCGGAAGGCGAAGGACGGCACCGACGTCCCCGCGCAGGGCACGGACACGCCCGCCGACGCGCTGCTGGTGGACGCGGTCGATCTCTGACCGGGACATGAGGAAGGGGCGCCCCGCGTGATCGCGGGGCGCCCCTTCCGCCGTGTACGGGGGCCGGCCGGGCCGGTGGCGCGGCGGGCGGGTCCGGGGGCCGGTCCTGCCCGTCGTCCGGCCGTGTCCGGGGAATTGTTACGGCAGGGCGAGCATCCGCTCCAGGGCGAGCTTCGCGAAGCCCTCCGTCTCCTTGTCGACCTGGATCTGGTTGACCAGGGTGCCCTCGGCCAGCGACTCCAGCGTCCACACCAGGTGCGGCAGGTCGATGCGGTTCATCGTCGAGCAGAAGCAGACCGTCTTGTCGAGGAAGACGATCTCCTTGCCCTGGTCGGCGTAACGGTTCGCCAGCCGCCGGACGAGGTTCAGCTCGGTGCCGATGGCCCAGCTGGAACCGGCCGGGGCCGCCTCCAGGGTGTTGATGATGTACTCGGTCGAGCCGACGTGGTCGGCGGCGGCCACCACCTCGTTCCTGCACTCCGGGTGGACCAGCACGTTCACCCCGGGGATGCGCGCGCGGACGTCGTTCACCGACTCCAGCGAGAAACGCCCGTGCACCGAGCAGTGACCCCGCCACAGGATCATCTTCGCGGCGCGCAGCTCCTCGGCGGTCAGCCCGCCGCCCGGCTTGTGCGGGTTGTAGACCACGCAGTCGTCCAGGGACATGCCCATGTCGCGGACGGCCGTGTTGCGGCCCAGGTGCTGGTCCGGCAGGAAGAGCACCTGCTCGCCCTGCTCGAAGGCCCACTTCAGGGCCCGCTCGGCGTTGGACGAGGTGCAGATCGTGCCCCCGTGCCTGCCGGTGAAGGCCTTGATGTCGGCCGAGGAGTTCATGTACGAGACGGGCACGACCCGGTCGGCTATGCCCGCGTCGGTCAGCACGTCCCAGCACTCGGCGACCTGCTCGGCGGTGGCCATGTCGGCCATCGAGCAGCCCGCGGCGAGGTCCGGCAGGACGACCTTCTGGTCGTCGCCGGTGAGGATGTCGGCCGACTCGGCCATGAAGTGCACACCGCAGAAGACGATGTACTCGGCGGCGGGCCGGGCGGCCGCGTCGCGCGCGAGCTTGAACGAGTCGCCGGTGACGTCGGCGAACTGGATGACCTCGTCGCGCTGGTAGTGGTGGCCGAGCACGAAGACCTTGTCCCCGAGCTTCTCCTTGGCCGCGCGGGCGCGCTCCACCAGGTCCGGGTCGGAGGGCGACGGCAGATCGCCGGGGCACTCCACACCCCGCTCGCTCTTCGGGTCGGCCTCGCGGCCGAGGAGGAGCAGGGCGAGCGGCGAGGGCTGCACGTCGAGCTCAGTACGGGGCTGGGCCGTGGTCACGTCACGCACCCTTTCTTCGGGTCTTCGGGGAACCTTTTCGTCGAAATGACGCTATCTATCATAACGCCTTCACGTCACGCTGACGATGTCCATAGTGTCGATGTGACGAATTCGCCGTCCGGCTCCGCCCGCCCCATCGGCCGCCCTCCCCCCGCCCGCACCGTCTCCGCCGCTGGACAGGGTGTGCGAGCATGAAAGGAGCGAGGACCCACTCGACCCGGAATGAATCCGGGGCACCGACGGTTGCAACGTCGGCAAGCAGTCTCCGTACACCATCGGGAGAGAAGCAGATGTCCGTATCGGACGAGAAGACCACTGTCAGCGACGGCATCCTCCTGTCCGACGCCGCCGCGGCCAAGGTCAAGGCCCTCCTCGACCAGGAAGGCCGCGAGGACCTGGCCCTGCGCGTCGCCGTTCAGCCCGGTGGCTGCTCCGGCCTGCGTTACCAGCTGTTCTTCGACGAGCGTTCGCTCGACGGCGACGTCCTGAAGGACTTCGACGGCGTCAAGGTCGTCACCGACCGGATGAGCGCCCCCTACCTGGGCGGCGCCTCGATCGACTTCGTCGACACCATCGAGAAGCAGGGCTTCACCATCGACAACCCGAACGCCACGGGCTCCTGCGCCTGCGGCGACTCGTTCAGCTAAGCCGTACCGAGCGGTACGGCTGTGAGGGCGGCGGCCCGGGAGACCTTCCCGGCCCGCCGCCCTCACGCGTACGCGTACCCGTCCTCGGGTGCGCCCGGTCCTCGACGTGCGTCCCTTCCGCCGGGGCTCAGCGCCGGGGCACCGTCTCACCGCTCGCGGCGTCCACCACCGGCCGGGAGCCCAGCGGGGCGTCCAGCGTCACCGTCCGCGTGAACTCCTGGGCGAGCGCGACGCACACCTTCCCCGGCTCCGTCGCCTTCTCGACGATCCGCACCGCCACCCGCTCCGGGCGCTCCTCCGCCGTCACGGTGTATGTACTGCACACCCCGCCCCAGAACGAGACCGTCAGCTTCCGGCCACCGTCCTCCGCGCGGTACGACTGGACCTGCCGGGCCGGAGCCGTACCGTCCGAGGGCGGCACCGTCGGCGAGGCCGAGGGCTTCGCCGACCGGGCGAGCAGCTCCGGGGCGACCGCCTCCCGCACCACCGTGTAGGGCGGCCCGTCCACCGGGTCCGCCGTGAACAGCCACGACGGTACGAGCAGCCGCTCACCGGCCACGTCCCGCGCGGCCAGCGCGAACACCGCGCCCGTCACCGGCACCCGCTGCGGCGGTGTCGTGCCCGCGACCTTCCGGCACGGGGGCTCCGGCGTGATCCCGCCACCCCCGCCGGTCGTGCCGCCGACGCCGGGCTTCCCGTTGCCGTCCACCCGGTCACCGCCCCCGGGCTCCCCGGCACCGTCCACCCCGCCGGGCCCGCCCGGCTTCCCCGCGCCGTCCACTCCCCGCGGGGCGCCCGCCGGGCAGGGGTCCGTGCCGACCGGGCCCGAGGTCCTGGCGTCCTCGTTCAGCGCGGCCAGCGCCTTCTCCGCCGCGATCACCGGGTACACGCCGTCCTTCGCCGGTTCCTTGAGCGTCCCGCTCCCGGAGACCGGCCGGCCGTCCCGTCCGATGTGCAGCCCCGTCGACCAGCCGTGGGTCGGCAGCCCGTCCACCACCGGGTCGGCGTTCACCAGCCGCAGCGAGCCGTCCACCACCCGGTTCGCGGTGATCTTCGCGTCGTCCTGGCCGAGCGCCTTCAGGACGGGCGCCGCCGCCGCCCGCGCCGCCGCCTCGCTCGGCGGGGCGCCACCCGTGGAGGGCTTGCCCTCGCCCGGCGGGGGGCAGGCGGGGCCCTTCAGGCAGGCGTCACCGATCGGGCCGCCGTCGAACCAGGAGTACGACCAGTTCCCCGGCGCCTTCCGGGCCACGTCGAGCCGCGGACCGGAACCGTCCTTCTCGGGGCGGATCGTCCAGACGTCCCCGACCAGGGCCGGGCTCCCGGCGAGGCCGAGCGCCGCGGCCAGCCTGGTCACCTCGGCCGAGGTGACCAGGCCCTCGGGCCGGTGGACCGCGGCCGAGGAGGGCCCTTGGGGGAGTGGGCCCTTGGCTGTGTAGACGGTCCCGCCGGGACCGCCGCCGGGATCGGGCTCGCCGGGTGCGATCCCGCGACCGCTCCGGGCGTCACCGGAGCCGGTGCCGCCCTCTGCCGAGGCCGCCGGGCCGACCGTCGGCCCCGTACCGACGTCAGGGACGGCGACGCCAGGTGCCGTGGCGGAGTAGGCCAGATAGCCGCCCCCGGCGAGCAGCACCCCCGCCACCGCCGAGACGGCCAGTACGTTCCGGCGCCTCCGCCCGTTCTCCGTATCGCTCACCGCAACGCTCCCTCGTCTCGACAACGGACGCCGGTGGGACGGAGCGGACGGGCGGACGGTTCCGTCCGTCAGCCGCCGTACTCGGCGGTGGCCGCGATCAGCCGGGCCGAGGCCGGGGAGACGACCACGCCGTGGATCGCGGCGGGGGAGACGGGGGCGGGCGCCGGAGAGACCGGGGTGACCCAGTGCGGGGCCATCCGCGCGCCCGCGCCCCGCAGCTCGGCGAGGCTGAACTCGGACTCGTGTCGCTCGCGAGGAGCGGGGTACGTGGTCATGGGCGCACCGTACGCACCACACGCCTCTGGGGAAAAGGCCTACTCTGGGGTAGTTTCCACTGTTCGGCAGCGCGCGCCCCAGCGGGTAGCGTGAACTGTCCTTTCCCACGTCCCGCAGGAGCACCCAGCCGTGCGTATCGCAGTCACCGGCTCCATCGCCACCGACCACCTCATGACCTTCCCCGGCCGGTTCGCCGACCAATTGGTGGCCGACCAGCTCCACACGGTGTCCCTCTCCTTCCTCGTCGACAACCTCGACGTCCGCCGCGGCGGCGTCGGCCCCAACATCTGCTTCGGCATGGGCCAGCTCGGCGGCGCCCCGATCCTGGTGGGCGCGGCCGGGTACGACTTCGACGAGTACCGTGCCTGGCTCGACCGGCACGGCGTCGACACCGGCTCGGTACGGATCTCCGAAGTCCTGCACACCGCCCGCTTCGTCTGCACCACGGACAAGGACCACAACCAGATCGGCTCCTTCTACACCGGAGCCATGAGCGAGGCCCGGCTGATCGAGCTGAAGGCCGTCGCCGACCGCGTCGGCGGGCTCGACCTGGTCCTGATCGGCGCCGACGACCCCGAGGCGATGCTCCGGCACACCGAGGAGTGCAAGACGCGGTGCATCCCCTTCGCCGCCGACTTCTCGCAGCAGATCGCCCGCATGGACGGCGAGGAGATCCGCACCCTCCTCGAAGGCGCCACCTACCTCTTCTCCAACGAGTACGAGAAGGGCCTCATCGAGTCGAAGACCGGCTGGACCGAGGAGGAGATCCTGGCCCGCGTCGGCCACCGGGTCACCACCCTCGGCTCGCGCGGAGTGCGCATCGAGCGCGTCGGCGACACCCCGATCGAGGTCGGCTGTGCCGAGGAGACCGCCAAGGTCGACCCGACCGGCGTCGGCGATGCCTTCCGCGCCGGATTCCTCACCGGTCTGTCCTGGGGCGTCGGCCTGGAGCGCGCCGCCCAGGTCGGCTGCATGCTGGCCACCCTGGTCATCGAGACCCTCGGCACCCAGGAGTACACCCTGGCCCGAGCCAACTTCATGGAGCGCTTCACCAAGGCGTACGGCGAGGACGCCGCCGCCGAGGTCCGCACTCACCTGGTCTGACCACCCGCCCCGGTCCCGCGCGGACCGGGGCACCCCAGGCCGCGGAACCCCCCGGGCCCCGGGACCCCTCCTACGGGGGCCCGGGGCCCGTACCGCACCCGGCCGACCCCGGCCCGCCCCGCACGGGACCGGCCCGCGCAGGACCGCCCCGGCCCGAGCCGCCCGGCCCCGGTCCCGAGCCGCCCCGGGTCCCGGGGCCCTCCCGCTCTCAGGCCACCCGGCGCACCACGTACGCGACCCCGCCCCGCGCCGACGGCTCCTCGCCCACGTACTCCTGGCCGCGCATCTCGCACCAGGCGGGGATGTCGAGACGGGCCGCCGAGTCGTCCGCCAGGACGGTCACCGTGCCGCCCGGCGGAACGTCGCCGATCACCTTCGCCAGCTCGATCACCGGGATCGGGCAGCGCTTGCCGAGCGCGTCCACCACCAGCGGGCCCGCGTCCACCCCCGGCGTCCCCCCGTCCACCCCCAGCGGGCCCGCGCCCGCCGCCGGGGCCGCCGCCCGGCCGGCCGGGGCACCGAGGCGTTCCCGCGCCCCCGCCACCACTCCGGGCAGCACGTCGAGGAACCGGTCCACGTCCCCGGCCGCCGTACCGGCCGGCAGGGACACCCGGACGTTCCCCTCGCTCAGTACGCCCATCGCGCGCAGCACATGGCTGGGCGTCAGCGTCGAACTCGTGCACGACGAACCGGACGAAACGGAGAAACCCTCCCGGTCCAGCTCGTGCAGCAGCGTCTCCCCGTCGACGTAGAGACAGGAGAACGTCACCAGATGGGGGAGCCGCCGCACCGGGTCGCCCACCACCTCCACGTCCGGCACCAGCTCCGCCACCCGGACCCTGAGCCGGTCCACCAGGGCCCGCAGCCGCGCCCCCTCGGTCGCCGCCTCCGCCCGTACGGCCCGCAGCGAGGCCGCCGCCGCCACGATCCCGGGCAGGTTCTCGAAGCCCGGCGCCCGGCCCGACTCCCGCTCGTCCGCCGGGCCTTGCGGAGCGAACCTGACCCCCTTCCGCACGGCCAGCAGCCCCACCCCCGCGGGACCGCCCCACTTGTGCGCGCTCGCCGCGAGCAGCGACCAGCCGCCCTCCACCGGCCCCCAGCCCAGCGACTGGGCCGCGTCCACGAGCAGCGGCACGCCCGCCGCCCGGCACGCCTCGGCGACCTCCGCCACCGGCTGCTCGGTCCCCACCTCGTGGTTGGCCGACTGGAGACACGCCAGGGCCGTCCCGGCGCCGAGCGCCGACGCGAACCCGTCCGCGTCCACCGCGCCGGACCGGCCCACCGGCACCTCGGTCACGGTCCCGCCCGCCGCCGCGTGCGCCTCCGCCGCGTGCAGCACGGAGGAGTGCTCGACGGCCGAGACCACGAGCCGGTCGCCGACCCGCCGCCGCCCCGCCAGCGCCCCGGAGACCCCGGTGTGAACCGCGCGCGTCCCCGAAGGAGTGAACACGAGCTCGTCCGGGCGGCAGCCCACGGCCTCCGCCGCCGCCTCCCGCGCCGCGTCGAGCAGCAGCCGGGCCCGCCGTCCCTCCCGGTACAGCCGGGCGGGGTCGGCCCAGCCCTCGTCCAGGGAGGCGAGCAGCGCCTGGCGGGCGACGGGGTGCAGCGGGGCGGCGGACGCGGCGTCGAAGTACGGCATCCGCCCACGGTAGGGCCTGCGGGGAACCCTCGTACGGCCGGGCGCCCCGGACCCGTCGGACGGGGGTGAGACCACGTCAGAAGGGGGGCGCGGCGCGCCGTGAGACACCCGAACGGACGCCTCGGGACCCCCTGCGGAACCCCGGAGTCCACCCCTTCGGGGACTCGGACGGCGCGTTGGGCACCCTCCCCGCGCGACCCCAAATAGCGTCCAGTAGGGTTTGGTCCGCATAAACATCCAAACCCCTGCCCGCGGCACGGGGCGGCGACCGACCAGCGAGACGGACGACCGTGGCCGACCAACGCGGGCCGAGACTCTCGGGAAGGCGCTACGTGAGTCCCAACGGCTCCGACCTCCCCCGCAGCCAAGGCGCGGGTGGTACCCCCACGTCGCGGCGCCCGATGCGGCGGAAGCTGCCGCAGGTGCTGACTGCGGGCCTGATCCTGGCGACAGCCACCGGCTGCTCGTACAACTGGGAAGACTTCCCCCGCCTCGGAATGCCCACCCCCGTCACGGAAGAGGCGCCTCGGATCCTCTCCCTGTGGCAGGGCTCGTGGGCCGCCGCCCTCATTACCGGCGTCCTGGTGTGGGGCCTGATCCTCTGGTCCGTCATCTTCCACCGGCGTAGCCGGACCAAGATCGAAGTACCTCCGCAGACCCGTTACAACATGCCCATCGAGGCGCTGTACACGGTCACTCCGCTGATCATCGTCTCGGTGCTCTTCTACTTCACCGCGCGCGACGAGTCCAAGCTCCTCGAACTCTCCGACAAGCCCGCCCACACGGTCAACGTGGTCGGCTACCAGTGGAGCTGGGGCTTCAACTACGTCGAGAACGTGCCCGGTGTGAAGGGTGACGCCAAGACGGACAAGAACCTCGCCTCGATCCCCAACAAGTTCCTCGAGGACTTCCCGGAGAACGCGGGCGGTGTCTACGACGCCGGTATCCCGGGTGACCGCAACCCCCAGACCGGCAACCCGGGCCCGACCCTGTGGCTGCCCAAGGGCGAGAAGGTCCGGTTCGTCCTGACCTCCCGTGATGTCATCCACTCCTTCTGGGTCGTCCCCTTCCTGATGAAGCAGGACGTCATCCCGGGTCACACCAACTCCTTCGAGGTGACCCCGACGCGTGAGGGCACCTTCCTCGGCAAGTGCGCCGAGCTGTGCGGTGTCGACCACTCCCGGATGCTCTTCAACGTCAAGGTGGTCTCCCCGGAGCGCTACCAGCAGCACCTGAAGGAGCTGGCCGAGAAGGGGCAGACCGGCTACATCCCGTCTGGCATCGAGCTGACGGACCCGGCCAGGAATGCGGAGAAGAACCAACTGTGAGCATCCCCAACGAAACCCAGGGTGCCGCCGCAGCTGAGGACTCGTACGAGAACGAGTTGCCCGTACGGCGCAAGCAGCCCGGCAATGTCGTGATCAAGTGGCTGACCACCACGGACCACAAGACGATCGGCACGCTCTACCTGGTCACGTCGTTCGTCTTCTTCTGCATCGGCGGACTCATGGCGCTCTTCATGCGCGCCGAGCTGGCCCGTCCGGGTACGCAGATCATGTCGAACGAGCAGTTCAACCAGGCGTTCACGATGCACGGCACGATCATGCTGCTGATGTTCGCGACGCCGCTGTTCGCCGGATTCGCGAACTGGATCATGCCGCTGCAGATCGGCGCGCCCGACGTGGCGTTCCCGCGGCTGAACATGTTCGCCTACTGGCTCTACCTGTTCGGCTCGATCATCGCGGTGGCCGGCTTCCTCACCCCGCAGGGTGCGGCCGACTTCGGCTGGTTCGCCTACTCCCCGCTGTCGGACGCGGTCCGCTCGCCGGGTGTCGGCGCCGACATGTGGATCATGGGCCTGGCCTTCTCCGGCTTCGGCACGATCCTCGGTTCGGTCAACTTCATCACCACGATCATCTGCATGCGCGCCCCCGGCATGACGATGTTCCGCATGCCGATCTTCACCTGGAACGTGCTGCTGACCGGTGTCCTGGTCCTGCTCGCCTTCCCGGTGCTGGCGGCGGCGCTGTTCGCCCTGGAGGCGGACCGCAAGTTCGGTGCGCACATCTTCGACGCGGCCAACGGCGGCGCGTTGCTGTGGCAACACCTCTTCTGGTTCTTCGGCCATCCAGAGGTGTACATCATCGCGCTGCCGTTCTTCGGCATCGTCTCGGAAGTCATCCCGGTCTTCAGCCGCAAGCCGATGTTCGGCTACATCGGCCTGGTGGCCGCGACCATCGCGATCGCGGGTCTGTCCGTGACCGTGTGGGCGCACCACATGTACGTCACCGGTGGCGTGCTCCTACCGTTCTTCTCCTTCATGACGTTCCTCATCGCCGTACCGACCGGCGTGAAGTTCTTCAACTGGATCGGAACGATGTGGAAGGGCTCACTGTCCTTCGAGACACCGATGCTCTGGACGATCGGCTTCCTGATCACCTTCACCTTCGGTGGTCTGACCGGCGTCATCCTGGCCTCGCCGCCGATGGACTTCCACGTCTCCGACTCGTACTTCGTCGTCGCGCACTTCCACTACGTCGTCTTCGGCACCGTGGTCTTCGCGATGTTCGCGGGCTTCCACTTCTGGTGGCCGAAGTTCACGGGCAAGATGCTGGACGAGCGGCTCGGCAAGATGACGTTCTGGACGCTGTTCATCGGCTTCCACGGCACCTTCCTGGTGCAGCACTGGCTCGGTGCCGAGGGCATGCCGCGTCGCTACGCGGACTACCTGGACGCCGACGGCTTCACCGCGCTGAACACGATCTCGACGATCTCCTCCTTCCTGCTCGGCCTGTCGATCCTGCCGTTCTTCTACAACGTCTGGAAGACCGCCAAGTACGGCAAGAAGGTCGAGGTCGACGACCCGTGGGGCTACGGCCGTTCGCTCGAATGGGCGACGTCCTGCCCGCCGCCGCGGCACAACTTCCTCACGCTGCCGCGCATCCGGTCGGAATCGCCCGCGTTCGACCTGCACCACCCTGAGATCACGGCTGTCGACCAGCTCGAGAACAAGCCGCACGAGGCCGCGGCCCTGACGGGCAGCAAGGAGGCCGGCAAGTGAAGATCCAGGGCAAGATGTTCATCTGGCTGAGCGTCTTCATCCTTGCCATGGCGGTCCTGTACGGCGTCTGGTCCAAGGAGCCGGTCGGCACGACGGCGCTCTTCCTGGCCTTCGGCCTGTCCATCATGATCGGCTACTACCTGGCCTTCACGGCCAAGCGGGTCGACGCGATGGCGCAGGACGACAAGGAGGCCGACGTCGCGGACGAGGCCGGTGAGGTGGGCTTCTTCGCCCCCCACAGCTGGCAGCCGCTGGCGCTGTCCGTGGGTGGCGCGCTCGCCTTCCTCGCCGTCGCCATGGGCTGGTGGATCCTCTACTTCTCCGCCCCGCTGCTCCTGATCGGCCTCTTCGGCTGGGTCTTCGAGTTCTACCGCGGTGAGAACCAGAACCAGTAGCGGTACCCGCTCCGCACGGAGCACCCGAGGGGCCCGGACACTTCGTCACGAAGTGTCCGGGCCCCTCTTTTGCAGCACTCGGCGCGCTGTCCCACGTGATTGTTCTTACGGTGAGTGCATGAACGACACGCCGCGTATCCGGACTGTTGTGAGCTGCACCCTGCTGGCCGTCACCGTCACCGCGACCGCCACGGCGTGCGGGGGCTCCGACGGCCACCCGCTGTCGGCGAGGGCCTACGACGCGGCCGGACAGCTCGTGGTCAGCGCCCCCGCCAAGGGTGCCAAGGCGGATCCCGAGAAGCCCCTGGAGGTCACCGCCAAGGGCGAGGAGGGGCGGATCACCGACGTCAGCGCCGTCGACTCCGCGGGCCACCACCTGGCGGGCGAACTCACCGCGGACGGGCGCCGGTGGCGCTCCACGGCCTCCCTGGCGGCCGGAGCCCGCTACACGGTCCGGGTGGCCACCGAGGACGAGGAAGGCGCTCCAGGGGCCCGTACGTTCACGTTCGAGACGGCTCCGGCCAAGCGGGCCCTCACGGTGACCTTCGGCCCGGAGGCGGGCACGTACGGCGTCGGGCAGCCCATCACGGCCGAGCTCAGCGTCCCGGTCAAGGACCGCAAGGCCCGCGGGATCGTCGAGCGGGCCCTCAGGGTCCGCTCGACCCCCTCCGTCGAGGGCTCCTGGTACTGGGTGGACGAGAAGACGATGCACTTCCGCCCGAAGGAGTACTGGCCCGCCGGGGCGCTCGTCACGGTCACCGGCAACCTGGACGGCCTCAAGATCGGCGACAAGCTCTACGGCGGCGCCTCCGCGCCGCTGAAGCTCACCATCGGCGACCGGATCGAGGCGATCACGGACGCCGGGGCGCACTACATGACCGTGCTGCGCAACGGAGAAGTGATCAACGGCATCCCGGTGACCACCGGCAAAGCGGGCTATTCCACCCGGAACGGCATCAAGGTGGTGCTGGGCAAGGAGTACTTCGTCCGGATGCGCGGCACCAGCATCGGCATCTCCACGGGCAGCTCCGACTCGTACGATCTGCCCGTCTACTACGCGACCCGGGTCACCTGGAGCGGCGAGTACGTGCACGCCGCCCCGTGGTCCGTCGGCTCCCAGGGCGTCGAGAACGTGAGCCACGGCTGCGTCGGCATGTCGACGGGGAACGCGGCCTGGTTCTACGAGACCGTCCGCCCCGGCGACATCGTCAAGACCGTCAACAGCTGGGGCGAGGAGATGGACACCTTCGGCAACGGCTTCGGCGACTGGAACATGCCCTGGGCCGACTGGCGCAAGGGCAGCGCGCTGGTCGAGCCGAGCGGCGACCCGACCCCCGCCACCGAGAAGGCCCGCCTCCGGCCCTCGATCTGATCAGTCCGACCGGCTCACGCGTCGATGGACAGGCGTGAGCGCAGCAGGGCCGCCAGGGACGCCGCGAACTCGACCGGTTCCACCGGGAGGGTGACCGCGGCGTCCGCGCGGCTCCAGGTGGCCAGCCAGGCGTCCTGAGGGCGCCCGATGAGCAGCAGCACCGGCGGGCACCCGTACACCTCGTCCTTGATCTGACGGCAGACGCCCATGCCTCCCGCGGGCACCGCCTCGCCGTCCAGGACGCACACGTCGACGCCGCCCTCGTCCAGGCGCTTCAGCACCGCCGGCAGCGTCGCGCACTCCACGAACTCCACCGGGGGGACGTCCGACGCGGGCCTGCGCCCTGCCGCCAGCCGTACCTGCTCGCGGGTGTTCGCGTCGTCGCTGTAGACCAGGACCGTGGCACTCGACTGCATCGTTCCTCCGGCTGGGAAGGCGGGCGGTCGTCGTCGACCGATGCGCGGGATGCTACTCCGGTCCACACCCCGTCAACACCCGTCCAGCACCTGTTCGAAGGGTGCCGGGAGGCCCTCGCACTGGGCCGTTCGGGCTGGACACACCCCTCGGACACTCCGAACGGCACCCCCCGGAGTGAGGGCGGGATAAGCGACCGACATAATGTCGGTCGTGGCGACAGTAACGACAGTAGAAACAGGGCACGCGCACCCGTCGGTCAATCGACCGAACCTCACCAGCGTCGGAACCATCATCTGGTTGAGCTCCGAGCTGATGTTCTTCGCGGCCCTCTTCGCGATGTACTTCACCCTGCGATCGGTGACGGGTGCCGAGTTCTGGGCGGAAAAGGCTTCGGCCTTGAACTTCCCGTTCTCGGCGACCAACACCACGATCCTGGTGCTCTCCTCCCTCACCTGCCAGCTCGGCGTCTTCGCCGCCGAGCGGGGTGACGTGAAGAAGCTCAGGACGTGGTTCATCATCACGTTCGTGATGGGTTCGATCTTCGTCGGCGGACAGGTCTTCGAGTACACCGAGCTCGTCAAGGAGTACGGCCTCTCGCTGTCCTCCGACCCGTACGGCTCGGTGTTCTACCTGACCACCGGCTTCCACGGACTGCACGTGACAGGCGGACTCATCGCCTTCCTGCTGGTCCTGGGCCGGACGTACGCCGCCAAGAGGTTCACTCACGAACAGGCAACCGCCGCCATCGTCGTGTCCTACTACTGGCACTTCGTCGATGTCGTCTGGATCGGCCTCTTCGCCACGATCTACATGATCAAGTAATCGGCGCCGCCGACCCGGCGGACCGAGACATCCAGCAAGCATCGACGCAGAAGATCCTGACACCGGGGTAATCCGTGAAAAAGCTCTCCGCACGACGACGCCATCCGCTGGCGGCGGTCGTCGTCCTACTTCTCGCGCTGGCGGCCACCGGGGGGCTGTACGCCGCGTTCGCGCCCGCAGGCACCGCGAAGGCCGATGAAACCGCCCAGTCCCTCGCCATCGAGGAGGGCAAGAAGCTCTACTCCGTCGGCTGCGCCAGCTGCCACGGAACCGGGGGCCAGGGCACCACCGACGGCCCGTCCCTCGTCGGCGTCGGCTCCGCCGCCGTCGACTTCCAGGTCGGCACGGGCCGGATGCCGGCCCAGCAGCCGGGCGCCCAGGTCCCGAAGAAGAAGGTCATCTACTCGCAGGCTGAGATCGATCAGCTCGCGGCGTACGTGGCCTCTCTCGGGGCCGGCCCGATCACGCCGGCCCAGAGCCAGTACGACCCCGCCGGCGCCGACGCGGCGAAGGGTGGCGAACTGTTCCGCACGAACTGTGCCCAGTGCCACAACTTCACCGGTGCCGGTGGCGCGCTGACCCACGGCAAGTTCGCCCCGAGCCTCGAAGGCGTCAGCCCGAAGCACCTCTACGAGGCCATGCAGACCGGCCCGCAGAACATGCCCTCCTTCCCCGACTCGGTCATGCCGGAGAAGCAGAAGAAGGACATCATCGCGTACGTCGAGTCCGTCAGTGGCGAGAAGTCGGACAACCCGGGCGGTCTGAGGCTCGGTAGTCTCGGCCCCGTCGCCGAGGGTCTGTTCGCCTGGGTCTTCGGCCTGGGCGCGCTGATCGCAGTTGCCATCTGGGTCGCGGCCCACACCGCTAAGGCCAAGAAGTCATGAGTAGCCAAGAGATTCCAGAAGAGACCCTGCCGGCAGTGCAGGACACCGCGCACGGCGCGGTGAAGGTCGCCGACGACCCGTTCGCCGACCCGGGGCTCCCGCCCCACAAGCCCCGCATCCAGGACATCGACGAGCGGGCCGCCCGCCGGTCCGAGCGCGCGGTCGCCTTCATGTTCACGCTGTCGATGCTGGCCACCGTCGGCTTCATCGCCTCGTACGTGATCTTCCCGGTCGACAAGATCGTGTACATCTGGCCCTTCGGCCGGGTGTCCGCGCTCAACTTCGCGCTCGGCTGGACCCTCGGCCTCGCCCTCTTCTTCATCGGAGCGGGCGCGGTCCACTGGGCCCGCACCCTGATGTCCGATGTGGAGATCGCGGACGAGCGGCACCCGATCCAGGCCGACGCCGAGACCAAGGCGAAGGTCATGGCGGACTTCGCGGCCGGTGCCGCCGAGTCCGGCATGGGCCGCCGCAAGCTCATCCGCAACACGATGTTCGGCGCGCTGTCGCTCGTACCGCTCTCCGGCATCGTGCTGCTGCGTGACATGGGCCCGCTCCCCGAGAAGAAGCTCCGGACCACCCGTTGGGCCAAGGGGCTTCAGCTCATCAACATGAACACCCACGAGCCGCTGCGTCCCGAGGACGTCACGGTCGGCTCGCTGACCTTCGTGATGCCGGAAGGCCTGTCGGAGCACGACGAGGACTTCCTCACCGAGATCACCAAGGCCGCCGTGATGATCGTGCGGATCGAACCGCAGGACATCAAGGACAAGCGCGAGCTCGAGTGGTCGCACGAGGGCATCGTCGCCTTCTCGAAGATCTGCACCCACGTGGGCTGCCCGATCTCCCTGTACGAGCAGCAGACGCACCACGTCCTCTGCCCGTGCCACCAGTCCACCTTCGACCTCTCCGACGGCGCCCGCGTCATCTTCGGCCCGGCCGGGCACGCCCTTCCGCAGCTGCGGATCGGCGTGAACGACAAGGGCTTCCTCGAGGCGCTCGGCGACTTCGACGAGCCCGTCGGTCCTGCCTTCTGGGAGCGCGGATGAGCACCGTGACCGATACGACGAAGAAGGCGCCCGCCGGTGAGCGGGTCGCCGACTGGGCCGACGGCCGCCTGGGGATCTACACGCTGGCCAAGGCCAACATGCGGAAGATCTTCCCGGACCACTGGTCCTTCATGCTGGGCGAGATCTGCCTCTACAGCTTCCTCATCATCATCCTGACGGGCGTCTATCTGACGATGTTCTTCCACCCGTCGATGAACGAGGTGGAGTACGTCGGACCGTACGTCCCGCTCCAGGGACAGCTGATGTCCGAGGCGTTCAACTCGACCATGCACATCTCGTTCGAGGTGCGCGGTGGTCTGCTGATCCGGCAGATCCACCACTGGGCGGCGCTGATCTTCCTCGCCGGCATGTTCGTGCACATGATGCGCGTCTTCTTCACGGGCTCGTTCCGCAAGCCGCGTGAGATCAACTGGCTGTTCGGCTTCCTGCTGTTCTTCCTGGGCATGTTCACCGGTTTCACCGGTTACTCGCTCCCGGACGACCTGCTCTCCGGCACCGGTGTCCGCTTCATGCAGGGCGCGATCCTGTCCGTGCCGATCGTCGGCACGTACCTGTCGATGTTCCTGTTCGGCGGCGAGTTCCCCGGCGGCGACTTCGTGGCCCGGTTCTACTCGGCCCACGTCCTGCTGCTGCCCGGCATCATGCTCGGCCTGATGGTGGCCCACCTCATCCTGGTGTTCTTCCACAAGCACACGCAGTTCGCCGGCCCCGGCCGTACGAACAACAACGTCGTGGGCATGCCGCTGCTGCCGGTCTACATGGCCAAGGCCGGAGGCTTCTTCTTCCTGGTCTTCGGTGTCATCTCGGTCATCGCGGCCGTCGCCTCGATCAACCCGATCTGGGCCATCGGCCCGTACCGGCCCGACCAGGTCGGCACCGGAGCGCAGCCCGACTGGTACATGGGCTTCGCCGAGGGTCTGATCCGTGTCATGCCGGGCTGGGAGATCAACCTCTGGGGCCACACGCTGGTCCTCGGTGTGATGATCCCGCTGGCGATCTTCCCGGCGGTCCTCGCGGCCATCGCGGTCTACCCGTTCATCGAGTCCTGGATCACGGGCGACAAGCGCGAGCACCACATCGCGCAGCGCCCGCGCAACGCTCCGACGCGCACCGCCTTCGGTGTCGCCTGGATCACCGCGTACATGATCATGCTCGTGGGTGGTGGAAACGACATCTGGGCGACCCACTTCCACCTGTCGATCAACGCCATCACCTGGTTCGTGCGGATCTTCTTCTTCGCCGGTCCGGTTATTGCGTTCATCGTCACCAAGCGGATCTGCCTCGGCCTCCAGCGCCGGGACAAGGACAAGGTGCTGCACGGCCGCGAGTCCGGCATCATCAAGCGCCTGCCGCACGGTGAGTTCGTCGAGGTCCACGAGCCGCTCAGCCAGGGCGAGCTGTACCGCCTCACGGCGCACGAGCAGTACGAGGCCGCCGAGCTGCCGCCGGCCGTCGACGAGAACGGCGTCGCGCGCAAGGTCAGCGGTCTGGAGAAGCTCCGGGTCAAGCTCAGCAAGGGCTACTACGGCGACGACAGCCAGATCGCCAAGCCCACGGCCGAGGAGTACAAGGAGATCCAGAGCGGCCACGGCCACCACTGATCACCTGAACACCTGACCATGTGAAGGTCGCCACGGTGAGAGCCCCGTCCATTCGATGGACGGGGCTCTTCGCCGTCCCCCGGGCTCGATAGGGTGACTCCGTATCCCGCACGGGTGTCCCGCACCCGTATCCGCGACGTACTGACCAGGAGCTGCCATGAGCGCTGCGACCCCCGCTGGAGGACCTACGTCGGCGGGCCGCTCCTGGCCGGCCGTGCTGAACACCCTGCTCGACGGCGGCGACCTCAGCACCGAGGACTCCGCCTGGGCCATGGACCGCATCATGAGCGGCGAGGCCACCGACGTGCAGATCGCGGGCTTCGCGGTCGCGCTGCGCGCCAAGGGCGAGACCGTCGAGGAGATCACCGGCCTCGTCCGCACGATGTACGCGCACGCCAACACCATCGAGGTGCCCGGCCGCACCGTGGACATCGTCGGCACCGGCGGCGACGGCGCGAAGACCGTCAACATCTCCACCATGTCGGCGATCGTGGTCGCGGGCACCGGCGCCAAGGTCGTCAAGCACGGCAACCGGGCGGCCTCCTCCGCCTCCGGCGCCTCCGACGTCCTGGAGAAGCTCGGCGTCAACCTGGAGCTGACCCCGCGCCGGGTGAGCGAGGTCGCCGAGGAGGCGGGCATCACCTTCTGCTTCGCGGTGAAGTTCCACCCCTCGCTGCGGCACGTCGCCACCGCCCGGGGCCAGCTCGGCGTACGGACCGTCTTCAACTTCCTCGGCCCGCTCACCAACCCGGCCCGCGTCGGGGCCCAGGCCACCGGCGTGGCCGACGCCCGGATGGCCCCGATCATCGCCGGGGTGCTCGCCGAGCGCGGCTCCTCCGCGCTGGTCTTCCGCGGCGACGACGGACTCGACGAACTGACCACCACCGCCACCTCGCGGGTCTGGGTGGTCCGGGACGGCTCGGTCCGCGAGGAGTCCTTCGACCCCCGGGACGTCGGCATCGACCTGGTCCCCGTGGAGGCACTGCGCGGCGCCGACGCCTCGTACAACGCGGACGTGGCCCGCAGGCTGCTCGCGGGGGAGACGGGACCGGTGCGGGACGCCGTGCTGCTCAACTCGGCGGCGGCGCTGACCGCCCTGGAGCCGGGCGGCGGCACCCTGGCGGAGCAGATCACGGCGGGGATGGCGAGGGCCGCCGAGGCCATCGACTCCGGCGCCGCCCGCCGGGCCCTGGAACGCTGGATCACCGTCAGCAACGCGTAGGAGCGGCCTCCCGCCCCTTCTGTCCCTCCCGGCCCCTCCCGTCGTACGGCCCCGGTCCACCATGCGGACCGGGGTCTTGCGCTTCGTCGATCATGTGGCAGGATGCTTCTCAGGTCACGAGTGACAGCGTTTTGGCCCCGGCTTGCTGTCCGGCAACCCTCCGTCCGTGGCGGGGTGCCCCGGGTGATGACCAGGCCGTAGGCAGCGAGGTCTACGGCAAGCGCGGACCCCTCGAACACCAGGGGTCCTGGTCTCTCGAGGAGCGTTTTCCGTGAGCAAGCGAATGCGATAGGGCGACTCCGCCCCCACTTCACCCCGGACCGGGTCACTTCCGCGTACCCACGCGCACCCTGCCGTCCGAGGCGTACACCCGTACCCCGCCGCCGTCGTGGCCGCGTACGGGACCACCGAAGCCATTCAGCACCGCCCGCCGGGAGATACCGCCATGTCCGCACGCCCTGACGCCGTCGCCACCGTCGAGACCTTCGCCGCCGAGTCCGCCGCTACGGCCGTCGCCGCGACGGCCGCCGAGTCCGCCGACCCCTGCTGCGCCGCCCCGCTGCCGGTCCTCGGCCGGGACGTCACCGTCCCGCTCGTCACCGGCGGCGAGGTGACCTACGCGGCCCTCGACTACGCGGCCAGCGCCCCCGCCCTCCAGCGGGTCTGGGACGACGTCGCCGCCTACGCCCCCTACTACGGCAGCGTCCACCGGGGCGCGGGCTACCTCTCCCAGCTCTCCACCGACCTCTTCGAGAACAGCCGCGTCACCGTCGCCGAGTTCCTCGACTGCCGCGCCGACGACCAGGTCGTCTTCACCCGCTCCACCACCGACTCGCTGAACCTGCTCGCCGCCGTGCTCCCCGCGGACTGCCAGGTCTTCGTCTTCGAGACCGAGCACCACGCCTCGCTGCTGCCCTGGAGCGACGCCCACGTCACCTACCTGAGCGCCCCCCGCACCCCCGCCCAGGCCGTCGAGACCCTGGAGCGCGCGCTCGCCGACCGCGACCCCCACGGCCCCGCTCTGGTCTGCGTCACCGGCGCCTCCAACGTCACCGGCGAGCTGTGGCCGGTGCGGGAACTGGCCGCCGCCGCCCACGCGCACGGTGCCCGGATCGTCCTCGACGCCGCCCAGCTCGCGCCCCACCACCCGGTCTCCGTCCGCGACCTCGACGTGGACTGGATCGCCTTCTCCGGACACAAGCTGTACGCGCCCTTCGGCTCCGGCGTCCTCGCCGGACGCGCCGACTGGCTCCAGACCGCCGAGCCCTACCTCGCGGGCGGCGGCGCCTCCCGCAAGGTGGCCCGCCGCGCCGACGGCGGCGTGGACGTCGAGTGGCACACCACCGCCGCCCGGCACGAGGCCGGCTCCCCGAACGTCATCGGCGTCTACTCCATCGCCTCCGCCTGCAAGGCGCTCACCGAGGCGGGCTTCGACTCCCTCGTCGCCCGCGAGCGGCACCTGATCGACACCGTCCGCACCGGTCTCGCCGAGGTCCCCGAGGTGCGGGTGCTCTCGCTCTTCGGTGACGACGCGCCCCGGGTCGGCGTCATCTCCTTCGTCGTCGAGGGCTGGAACAGCTCCCACTTCGCTGCCGCGCTTTCCGCCGAGTACGGCATCGGCGTCCGCGACGGCCTGTTCTGCGCCCACCCGCTGGTCCGCACGCTGCTCGGCAGCGACCCGCAGGACCCGGGGGAGTGCGGCGCCCCCGAGGCCGCGCCCGGCGAGCGCTCCCTCAACGCCATCCGGGTGAGCTTCGGCGCCGGTACGCCGGACGAGCACGTCGAGCGGTTCGTCGGCGCGGTGAAGCAGCTCGTCCGCGACGGCGCCCAGTGGAAGTACCGCACCGAGGACGGCCGCTGCGTCCCGGACCGCGGCTGACCCACCCGCACGGGGCCGGTCCAGGCCGGGGCCGGGTCGTTACCTCCGTACTCCGGCCCGGCCGGAAGCACCCGGGCCCGGCCGGGGCCTCAGGCCGCCAGCCGGGTCCCCACCAGGACCATCCGCAGGGCCCGCTCGGCCGCGTCCGCCAGGAACTCGGCGCCCCGGTCCAGCGCCTCCGGCAGGGCCATCGGCGCGGGCAGGATCGAGCCGTACGCGTCGACCCCGACCGCCCGCACCTCGTGGGCGCCCCGGCCGAGCGTCCCCGCCAGCACCAGCACCGGCACCCCGTGGGCCTTGGCCCGGCGCGCCACCTCCGCCGGGATCTTGCCCCGTACGGTCTGCCCGTCCAGCGCGCCCTCCGCGGTGATCACCAGATCGGCGCGGGCCAGCCGGGCGTCCAGGTCCACGTGGTCGAGCAGCACGTCGAAGCGGGGGAGCAGCCGGGCCCCCAGCGCGGCGAGTCCCGCGCCGAGCCCGCCCGAGGCCCCCGACCCCGGGGCCGTACCGATGGCGGCGGGCGCGCCCAGGTCCCTGACCAGGAGCGCGGCCCAGCGGTCGAGCGCCGTCGACAGCTCCTCGACCTGCTCGGGCCCGGCGCCCTTCTGCGGGCCGAACACCCGGGCCACGCCCCGCTCGCCGCACAGCACGTTGTACGGGTTGCAGGCCACCAGCAGTTCGGTGCGGGCGAGCCGGGGGTCGAGGCCCGTCGGGTCGATCCGGTGCAGCCGCGTCAGGGCGGCGCCGCCGAGCGGGAGTTCGGCGCCGTGGACGTCCAGGAGCCGGGCGCCGAGGGCCTGGAGGGCTCCCGCCCCGCCGTCCGAGGTGCCGGAGTCGCCGCAGCCGACCAGGACGCGGCTCACTCCGGCGTCGAGGGCGGAGCGGATCAGTTCGCCCACCCCGTACGTGGTGGTGGCGCCCGGGTCGCGCCGGTCGGCGGGGACCAGGGAGAGGCCCGCGACGGCGGCCATCTCGACGACCGCCGAGGAGCGGCCGAGCAGGGCGAAGTGGGTCGGGACGGGGCGGCCCAGGGGGCCGGTGGCGATCCGGGACAGCAGGCTGCCGCCGGTCGCGGCGGCCAGCGCCCTGGCGGTTCCCTCCCCGCCGTCGACCAGGGGTATGCGGTCGATCACGGCGTCCGGCCGGACCCGGCGCAGTCCCTCGGCGATGGCTCGCGCGGCTTCCGGCGCGGAGAGGGACTCCTTGAAACCGCTGGGGGCGACGGTGATGTGCAGACTCACGGCTGGGACTCCAGGAGGACGGGCACGCCGAGCAGCGGCCAGACGACAAGGGCGAAGAACAGCACCAGGGCGGCGCTGAGCGGGGCGAGCACGGCGGAGAGCCGCAGCAGGTCGCGCGGGGTGAAGGTGGGGACGCCGTCCGGGAGGTCGGCGAAGAGGGCGACCGGTTTCGCGGAGGCGGGCAGGGTCTGGCAGAAACCGGCCGCGGCGGTGGAGGCGAGCGCCGCCGCCACCGGGTTGACCCCGGCGCCGACGGATGCGGCCACCACCAGCGGCACCAGGACCGAGGAGCGGGCCGAACGGGACTGGAGCACCAGATGGGCGGCGGTGCTCACCACCACGACGACGGTGAGGAACACCCACGGCGGTACGCCGTCGGGCAGTCCGCCGACCAGCCAGCCGGCCGCGCCGGACTCGACCAGGGCCACCCCCATCGCGGTGGTCGCCGCCATGAAGAGCAGCATCGGCCAGGGCACCGACCGCAGTCCTTCCTTCATCCGTACGGTGCCGAGGGCGGGGGAGGAGGCGACCAGGGCGCCGATCAGGGCGACCACGGCGGGGGGAACCCCGTGCAGCGGTTCGGAGCACCACAGCGCCACCACCGTGCCGAGGAGGAGCAGACAGCGCAGTTCGGCCGGGGAGAGCGGGCCGGAGACCGGTGTCCCGGAGTGTTCCTGGATCTCGGCGACGGTGATCTCCACTGGTCCCCTGCGGTCCTTCCCCCGGGTGGTGGTGAGGAGCACCGCCTCCGCCGCCAGATGGGAGGAGACCACCGCGAGGGGCAGTCCGAGGATCAGCCAGCGGGTGAAGCCGATGCCCTCGCCGGTCTGTTCCAGGAGGACGCCGACCGTGATGAGGTGGGCGCCCGCGCCGATCAGGGTGGCGACCGCCGAGAGCAGGACGACGGTGGGGAAGAGCAGCGCCAGCATCACGACGAGGCGGCGCCGTCCGGCGAGGGCGTGGGCGAGGGCGAGGAAGACGGGCAGGGCGAGCGCGGCGCGTCCGGAGGTGGCGGGCACCGCGAAGGCGGTGACGACCAGGGCGGCGGTGGTGAGGTGGACCAGTTGGCGTACGGTCCGGGCGCCGGAGACCAGGAAGGCGGCGGCGCGGCCCGCGAGTCCGGTCCTTGTCACCGCGGCGGCGAGGATGAAAGCGCAGATCAGCAGCCAGATGGTGGGATCGCCGAGGGTGGCGAAGAGGGTGTCGGAGCTGATCACCCCGGTGGTGGTGAGGGCGAGCCCCGCGACGAGCGCGACATGGGTGTCGTCGACCGGCGCGGCGATCCAGGCGCAGGTGGCGAGGGCGAAGACGGCCAGGGTCAGCCGGGCCTCGCCGCCCAGGCCGGGGGTGATGCCGGGGACGGCGAGGACCGCGCACGCGCCGAGGGCGACACAGGCCCAGACCGTCTGCCGTGGAGAGAGGTTCACGGGAACCACCCTTCCGGCGGCCCGTGAGCCGTCGATGAGCCCGTCATGAAGGAAGCTTCACGTGGTGAGGGCTGTCGGCTCGGGCGGGTTCGCGCGGTGACGCCCCTCCCGGCCCGGGGTGTGGGGGTGTTCACCTGCTGGCGGCTCCCGGTCCGAGGCATCGCCACTCGGTGAGGCCTTCCGGCCGGTGGGTGTCCGCAGGGGGGCGGCTCCCGGCCCTGGGCGTCTCCCTGGGGTGACCGCGCCCGGCTCAGGGCGTCCTGACGCGGGGGGGGGCCTCCCGGCTCCGGGCGTGCGCACGAGGCAACGGCCCCCGGAACTGGATGACTTCGGGTGCCGACGACCCCCGGACCCGGGGGCTTCACGTGGTGACGGCCCCGGCTCAGGGCATCCGGTAGCCCATGCCCCGGACCGTCTCCAGGCGTTCCGCGCCCAGTTTCTTGCGCAGGGCCCGTACGTACACGTCCACGATGTTGGAGCCGGGGTCGAAGTCGTACCCCCATACGTGGGAGAGGATCTGCTCGCGGGAGAGGACCTGGCCGGGGTGGCGCAGGAACAGCTCCAGGAGGACGAACTCACGGGCCGTCAGGTCCACCGTCCGGTCTCCGGAGCGGGCCCGCCGGGTGCGCAGGTCGAGGCTGAGGTCGCCGCTGCGCAGCACGGTGACCTCGGGGGCGCGGGCGGCGGTGCGCAGCCGCAGCCGTATGCGGGCGAGCAGTTCCTCGAAGCGGAACGGTTTGGTCATCCAGTCGTCGGCGCCGCCCTCCAGGCCCGCCACGGTGTCCCGGACGGAGTCACGGGCCGTCAGGACGAGCACGGGCAGGGTGACTCGGGCCTCGCGTAGTTCCCGCAGGACGGTGAAGCCGTCCCGGCCGGGCAGTCCGATGTCCAGGACGAGCAGGTCGAAGCCGCCGGTGAGGGCGAGGGCGAGGGCGGTGTCGCCGTCGGCGGCCACGGAGGTGGTGAAGCCGTTGGCGCGCAGGCCCTTCTCGACGAAGGAGGCGATGCGCTCCTCGTCCTCGGCGATCAGGACACGGTTCATGGGGTGTTCCTTCGCTGACAGAGGATTCATTCTTCGAATACGAGGACGAATGTGGCGCCGCCGCCCTCGGTCGGCCGCAGTTCGACCCGGCCGCCGCGGTGTCCCTCCGCGATGGCCCGGACGATGGCGAGGCCGAGACCGGCGCCGCTGGTCCGGGCGCCGCGCCGGGCGGTGCCCCGGCGGAAGCGCTCGAAGATCACCTCGGCGTCGGCCTCCTGGACGCCGGGGCCCCGGTCGGCGACGTACAGCTCGATCCGTCCGGCGGTGGTGCGCGAGCCGATCGAGATCCGGGCTCCCGGCACGGTGTGCTGGACCGCGTTCTGCGCGAGCTGCACCATCGCCTGGGTGATCCGCTGGGCGTCGAGCGAGGCCTCGCGGTCGGCGACCCCGTCGAGGACCCAGTCGCGCTCGCCCAGCGCGCGCGCCTTCACGAAGACGTCGGCGGTGAGCTCGCCGAGCTGCACCGGTTCGGTCCGGACGAAGTCGGGCCGCTCGGCCTTGGCGAGCAGCAGCAGGTCCTCCACGATCCGGCTCATCCGGTCGAGTTCGTCGGTGACGAGCCGGACGGTCTCGGCGCGTTCGGCCGGTTCGTCGCCCATCAGTTCGAGATGGCCGCGGACGATGGTGATGGGGGTGCGCAGCTCGTGTCCGGCGTCGTCGACGAACTGGCGCTGTCCCGCGAAGGCGCGCTCCAGCCGGTCCAGCATCGCGTTGAAGGTCTCGGCGAGGGCGGCGATGTCGTCCTTGCCCTGGACCGGGATGCGCTGGGTGAGGTCCCGTTCGGTGAGTTCGGCGGCGGTGGTCCGCACCACCCGGACGGGGGCGAGGATGCGGCCCGCGACCACCCAGCCGATGCCGGTGGTGAGCAGCAGCGCCACCCCGGAGATGGCGAGCAGGATGCGGAACGCCTCGTCGGCGAGGGCCTGTTGGCGGTCGGCGTGGAAGGCGACGACGAAGGCGGATCCGGCGTCGCCGGTGTCGATGGGCACCTTGGCCCAGCGGATCTCGCCGCGCTTCCGGTCGACGCGCCCCGAGCGGTCGGGGGAGGCGGCGATGGCGTCGAGGGTGGCCCGGTCCCGGTGCAGCGGGAGGGGGCTCGGTATCTCCCGGGACTGCCGGACGACCCGGAGGTCGGGGCCGGTGGTGCCGACCAGGCCGAGGAGCTCCTCGTCGGGGTCGGAGTACTGGCGCTGGAGGAAGACCCGCAGCAGTGCCTCGGGGTCGGTGAAGGGGCGGCCGGTCGCCGGGTCGACGCCCTGGGTGACGAAGTTGGCGAACTCGCCGGTCTCCTGGGTGAGCAGCTGGTTGATCCGGTGGTCGGCGTCGTGCAGCAGCTGGGTGCGGGTGACCAGGGAGACCGAGGCCAGCGCGACCGCCATCACCAGGAGCAGCCACAGCAGGATGCGGACCCGGGCGGAGAGACGGTGTTCGGTGCGCTTCACTCGTGATCGTCATCGTCGTCGTCACCCGTGGCCGAGGGGCCGGGCACGACGGAGTCGGAGGGCGGCGGGGTCGAGGCGGTGCCGGTGCCGGAGGGCGTGCCGGAGTGCGTGCCGGACGGGGTCGCGGACCCCGTCGAGGGCTGGCCCGCGGGCCCCGTGGAGGGGGGCGGTCCTGACGGTGTCGGGGGGGTGGAGAGATGGACGGCGGGCGGGACCCGGGGGGCCTCCGGCGCGTCCGTGAGGGCGTAACTGGTGGCCGCTATCCCGAGGGGGACGGCGACGACGGCGGCGAGACCGGCCATGCGCTGGGTGAAGGGCATGAGGTCAGGCTGAGGGGCGCGGGGGAGCCCCGACATGAAGCCAGGATGAGGATTTCTTCATCTGCGCGGCGGAAGGGTCCGTACGCCACCCCGGGAGTGCCGCCCCGGGAGCTGCCCCCGGGGCGCACCCACCGGCCCCGCCACCGCGGCCCACGAAGGACCGTCCCCGCCTCAGGACTCCAGACCGATGGCGAAGGCGGCTTCCAGATCGTGCTGGGAGTACGTGCGGAAGGCGACGTGCGTGTCCGTGGCCTCGACGCCCGGGATCTTGCTGATGCTGCCGGGGATCACGTCCGCCAGGTCGTCGTGGCGGGACACCCGGACCATGGCGATGAGGTCGTAGGTGCCGGTGACCGAGAAGACCTCGCTGACGCTGTCGAGCGCGGCGATGGACTCGGCGATCTCGGGAATCCGGTCCACGCTGGTCTTGATGAGCACGATCGCGGTGATCACGGCTGGCTTTCTCCCTCGGTCGCCGTGGTGGGAGCTTTCACTCTATCCCCACCCCGATAGCGCCCCCAGGCGTAGAGGAAGCCCGCGGAGAAGCCCACCACATGGGCCAGATAGGCGATGCCGGGACCGGAGTCCGCCTGGCGCGCGGCCAGCCACTGGAGCGTGAACCAGAAGATCAGCACGATCCAGGCGGGGAAGCGCAGCGGCAGGAAGAAGAGGAAGGGGAAGAGGCTGGTGACCCGTGAGCGCGGGAAGAGGAAGAGGAAGGCCCCGAGCACCCCGGAGATCGCCCCCGACGCCCCCACCAGGGTCTGCTCGCTGTCGGCGTGCGCCACCGCGTAGCCCAGCAGGGCGAGGTAGCCGGTGACCAGATAGAGGAGGGCGAAGCCGATCGGGCCCACCCGCTCCTCGGTCATCGCCCCGAAGACGTACAGGAAGAGCATGTTCCCCAGGAGGTGGAGCCAGCTGCCGTGCACGAAGAGCCCGGTGAGCGGGGTGAGCAGCGCCCGGTGGTCGCCGCCCATGAGCTCGGCGGGGACGACGCCCCAGCGGCGGAAGTACGCGCCCTGCGCGGCGAGGAGCTGGTCCCCGGTGCCGTGCCCCGGGTTCAGCCCGGACGCCGGGCTGGCGGCGAACAGCAGACAGCAGGCGGCGATCAGCGCGTACGTCATGGTGGGCCCGCTGCGGGTGCCGCGCCAGGCACCGAGGACCGCGCCTCGCCACTCGATCATGGACAGATCATGGCGTACCGGGGTCGAACTGGACAGAGTGCCTCGCCGTGCCTCCGGGGACCGGTGAGGCCGTAGGGTTGCGGGCAGTACCACCGCAGTTCGACGGCGCACCGCGGCTCCCGGACCTGGCACAGGCAACAGGAAGAAGGACGGCACGATGACGACGGTTCCCCTGCCGACCGACGAGACCCGCTGGCGCTGCACGCTCTGCGGCAATCTGACCCGCTTCGACGTGACGCGCTCCTCCAAGGTCGTCGAGTACGTCCATCTGGACCTCGCGGGCGATCCCACGGTCGAGGAACGGCAGGTGGTCAGTGAGACCATCGAGTCGGTCCGCTGCCGCTGGTGCAACGCGGTGGACCAGATCGAACTGGTGGACAGGCCGGGCGCCGCTTCCTGAGGGACGGCGCGGACGACAGTAGGGGTGACGGATCGTGGAGCAGCCCGCGCACGGTGAAGAGCCGGCCGGCGCGGCAGGTGACGCTGCCGAGACGCTCGACCACCCACTGCCGGAAGGCGTACGGCGGCGGGTCGTCGCGCTGGTCGCCGACGCCTTCGGCGGGCTGACCGTCGCGGAACTGCCCGCACCCCTGAGGCAGTACGCGCGCTTCACCGCGAGCCGCCGCGCCAAGTTCGCGGGCAACGCGATGGCGGCGGCGCTGGAGGGCGACCCGCTGTTCCGGCAGCGGATCGCCGAACGGTTCCGGCAGGGCGAGCCCGAACTGGCCGCCGCCGTGGAGACCGGCACCCCGCCCGCCGCCGCCGACCCCGTGGACGTGGCGGCGGCGGCCTACGTGCTGCGCCCGCCGGGCTGGGTCAAGCTGGTGGCCGCCGCGGGCGAGGAGGCGCAGCGCGCCGACGCCGAGCGGGCCGACGAGGCCGGACGGCGCGAGCTGGACCGGCTGCGCGAGGAACTGGCCGCCGCGCGCGAACGCACCCGGGACGAGAGCGAGCAGCTGCGGCACGACCTCGAAGCGGCCCGCCGGGAGACCGAGTCGCTGCACCGCAAGCTGCGCAGCGCCCAGAACGACGTGAAGCGCGGCGAGGCGGCGCTGCGCAAGGTCCAGGGTGAGATCGAGGCGGTCCGGGCGGAGTCGGCGGCCCAGGTGTCGGCCGCCGAGAGCGAGGGGCGGCGGCTCAGGGCCCGGCTCGGCGAGGCCGAGTCGGCCCTGGAGGCGAGCCGCCGCTCGGCGCGCGAGGGCCGCTCGGTGGAGGACATGCGGCTGCGGCTGCTGCTCGACACGGTCCTGGACGCGGCGCAGGGTCTGCGGCGGGAACTGGCGCTGCCGCCGGTCTCCATCCATCCGGCCGACATGGTGGACGCGGTGGAGCCGGGGCGGATGTCTCCGAAGGACATCGCGGCGCGGGCGCTCTCGGAGACCGATCCGGCGCTGCTCGACCAGTTGCTCGCGCTGCCGCAGGCCCATCTGGTCGTGGACGGCTACAACGTCACCAAGACCGGCTATCCGACGATGCCGCTGGAGAAGCAGCGGCTGCGGCTGCTCGGCAGTCTGTCGGGGCTCGCGGCCCGTTCGGGGGCCGAGGTCACCTGTGTCTTCGACGGGGCGGAACTGGCGGCCCCGGTGCTGCTGGCGCCGCCGCGCGGGGTCCGGGTGCTGTTCTCCAAGCCCGGTGTGACGGCCGACGAGCTGATCCGTCAGCTGGTACGGGCGGAGCCGCCGGGCCGCCCGGTCGTGGTGGTCTCCACCGACCGCGAGGTGGCCGACGGGGTGGCGAAGGCGGGCGCGCGCCCGGTGACGTCCGCCTTGTTGCTGAAGCGGCTTTCGCGTCTCTCGTGAAGCATCGCAACTCCTGGGCGTTATGACCGAATTCTGGACGGCGCACGGTCAAGTTCCCCTCACTGCCCGTGTGCTGTCCGTGAATAATGTGATGCGCGGGTGATATTTTTCCCGGCGGGATTTGAACTGATCACAACTTGGTCACTAGGGTCGGCCTTCGAACCTTCGCGCGGTTGATCACCCATCCGGGGTGGCGGCGGAGGAACCGCCTGCCCCTGACCGGTTGGGCGGCTCTGAGGAAGAAGGAGATCGCCTTCGTGGCGTCCCACCGTCGACCCAAGCAGCCGAGCCGCACCCGCGTGACCGTGCTCACCGCGACCGCGGCAGCCGCCGTCGCCCTCTCCGCCCAGTCGGCCCAGGCGGCTCCCAAGCCCAAGATCGACGAGGTCAAGTCCAAGGTCGACGACCTGCACCACGAGGCCGAAGAGGCCACCGAGCAGTACAACGCCGCCGAGGAGCGCCGCGGAACCCTCCAGAAGGAGATCAGCGCCCTCCAGGACAAGGTGGCCCGCGGCCAGCAGGAGCTCAACACCCTGCGCGACCAGATCGGTTCGGTCGCCAGCGCCCAGTACCGCTCCGGCGGCATCGACCCGGCGATGCAGCTCTTCCTCTCCGCCGACCCGGACACCTACCTCGACAAGGCGTCCGCGATCGACCAGCTGAGCGCCCAGCAGGCCGACGTCCTCACCTCGATCCAGGCCAAGCAGCGCGCCCTCGCGCAGCAGCGCGCCGAGGCCACCACGAAGCTGGCCGACCTCGAGGACGTCCGCAAGACCCTCGGCGCCAAGAAGAAGAAGTTCCAGGGCAAGCTCGCCGAGGCCCGCACCCTCCTCAACACCCTGACGGCCGCCGAGCGCGCCAAGATCAAGCAGGAGGAGGACCAGCGCGCCAGCCGCGCCGCCACCGAGCGCGTCGACCTCGGCAACGAGGCCCCCGCGAACGGCTTCGGCGCCGCCGCGCTGGCCCACGCCGACTCCCGGGTCGGGATGCCCTACCAGTCCGGCCACGAGGGCCCCAACTCGTTCGACTGCTCCGGTCTGACCCAGTGGGCCTACGGCAAGGCGGGCGTGAACCTCTCCCGCGTCACGTACACCCAGCAGAACGACGGCGTGAAGATCGGCCGCAGCCAGCTCAAGCCCGGCGACCTGGTCTTCTTCAACAACCTGACGCACGTCGGCCTCTACGCGGGCGGCAACACCATCCTGCACGCCCCCAAGCCGGGCGCCAACGTCCGCTACGAGTCCATGAACTACATGGGCACCTTCCAGTTCGGCGTGCGCATCGCGGGCTGACCCCCCGCCGCGCGACCCGCGCCGCGACACCGCCCGAACGGGTGGTTCGCCGCGACCCGTACTGACCCGACGCCCCGCCGGTGACCTGTGTTCTCCGGCGGGGCGTCACTGTGCGTGCCCACCGGCCTCGTTGGACGCGGAGTGATCACCGGCTACTGTCTGCCGCGCCAGTCTGCGTCGAGCCGAACGGAGCGCGATCCGTGGCGTCCCACCGCCGACCCGCCCGGGTCACCGTCCTCACCGCCGCCGCGGCCACCGCCGCGGCCACCCTCGGAGCCGTCCCCGCGAGCGCCGACCCCGGGACCGGAACCGCCGCCCCCCGCGCCACCGTGGACCGCCTCTTCGAAGAGGCCGAACAGGCCACCGAGGGCTACAACCGGGCCGACGAGAAGGCGGACGCGCTGCGGCGCACGGTCTCCCGGGCCCAGGACGCCCTCGCCCGGGGCCAGGAGCGCATCAACCGCATGAGGGGCGCGCTCGGCGCGGTCGCCGGAGCCCAGTACCGCTCCGGCGGCATCGACCCCGCCCTCGCCCTGCTGCTCTCCTCCGACCCGGCCGGCTACCTGGACCGGGCCACCGCCCTCGACCGGGTCACCGCCCGGCAGGGCGCCGCCCTCGGAGAGCTCCAGCGGGAACAGCGCCGCCTCGACCAGCAGCGCACCGAGGGCCGGACCGCCCTGACCGAACTGGAACGCAGCCGCACCGAGGTCGCCCGCCACAAACGCACCGTCGAACGCAAACTCGCCGAAGCCCGCCGGGTCCTCGCGAGCCTCACCGTCCAGGAGCGCGCCGACTTCGACCGGGCCTCCCGCTCCGGCGGACGCACCGGGGAACAGCCGCCCCCGGCCGACCTCGGCCCCGTCTCCTCACGCGCCTCCGCCGCGGTCCTCGCCGCCCGCAGCGCGATCGGCAAGCCCTACGTGTGGGGGGCCACCGGCCCGTCGGGCTTCGACTGCTCGGGCCTGATGGTCTGGTCGTACCGGCAGGCCGGGATCAGTCTGCCGCGCACCTCCTCGGCCCAGCGGTACGCGGGCCGCCGGGTGCCGCTCTCCCAGGCGCAGCCCGGCGACCTCGTCACCTACCGGGGCGACGCCAGCCACGTCGCCATCTACGCGGGCGGCGGACAGGTCATCCACGCCCCCTACCCGGGCGCCCGGGTCCGCTACGACCCGGTCGGCATGATGTCGCACGCGACCGTCACCCGAGTCTGACCCGGGAGCCCCCGCCGGGCACCCGCACCGGACCGCCCGCCCCGGGAGCGGGCCCCCGCCCTCCGACCGTACGATCGGAGGCGTGGCAGGTCAGGGGTGTGGAGCGCGACGGTCGGCGACGGCCTGTCTGCTCGCCCTGCTGCTCACCCTCACCGGACTCGCCGGCTGCTCCGCCCCGCCCGCCGCCGAACCGGCCGTACGGGAGGTGCGGGCCCTCCTCGACCGCCACGCCCGCGCGCTCCTCGCCCGCGACGAACCCGGCTACCGCGCCGCCCTCGACCCCGCGTACGCCCCCACCGCGCTCACCCTCTACCGGCGGCTCGCCGAGGTGCCGCTCGACGGCTGGACCTACCAGGTCACCGGGACCGAGCGCACCGCGCCCGACCGGCTCGCCGTCCGCGCCGAGCTCGGCTACCGGCTCCGCGGCCACGACCGGCGGCCCGTCACCGGCGCCCGCCTCCTCGACCTCGTCGAACGGGACGGCCGCTGGTACCTCACCGGCGACCGCCCCGACCGGGGAGCGCCCCGGCAGCTCTGGGAACAGGGCGACGTCACGGTCGTCCGGGGCGCCCGTTCGCTCGTCCTCGGCACCGGCCGGAACGCCGAACGGCTCCGGGAGATCGCCGACGAGGCCGACCGCGCGGTCCCCGCCGTCACCGCCGCCTGGCCCTACCCCTGGGCCCGGCAGGTCGTCGTCCTCGTCCCCGCCTCCCTCGACGGTATGGGAGAACTCCTGGGCGCGCCCGGATCCGGCTACCGGGGCATCGCCGCCGTCACCACCGGGGAGACCCGGGGCGGCACGGACGCCCCGGCGGACCGGGTGATCGTCAACCCGGAGGCGTACGGCGTGCTCGGCGGCTTCGGCAGACGGCTGGTCCTCACCCACGAGACCGTCCACGTCGCCACCCGCGCCGCCACCACCCCCTCGACCCCGGTCTGGCTCTCCGAGGGCTTCGCCGACCTGATCGCCTACCGGGACACCGGACGCACCCCCGCCCAGGCTGCCCCCGAACTGCGCCGCGCGGTCCTCGCGGGCCAGCTGCCCGCCCGGCTCCCGCAGGACGAGGACTTCGCCTTCGGCGGCGACGCGGAGGCCCTGGCACGGGCGTACGAGGGCGGCTGGCTGGCCTGTGAACTGATCGCGGACCGCTGGGGCGGCACGAAACTGAACGCCTTCTACCGCGCGGTGGGCGCGCACCCGTCACGGGACGGCGCGGTGGAACAGGCCCTGCGGACGGTCCTGGACACCACGCCGGAACGGTTCACCGCCGACTGGCGGACCTATCTGACGGAACGACTTACCTGACCCTGCTGACCCTGCTGACCCTGCTGACCCTGCTGACCCTGCTGACCCTGCTGACCCCGATGGCCTCGATGGCCTGGCCCGGGCGGCACCCTTACGGGGCGGTCGGCTCCCCGGTTCTCCTCAGCAGGGATATCCCGTCCCGGGTCTCGACGGTCCGGTAGCCGGGGACTTCGGGGGTGTCCGATTCCAGGAGGCTTCCGGTGGCGCAGTCCGGGTCGGTGTTGTCGGTGGTGTCGTAGATCATCCACTCCGGTGGTTCCGCCGGGGGGAAGGAGCGGGGGAACAGACAGACCTCGCTGACCACGGCCCGGTCCGCGAGCTGGGCCGCCAGCCGGTTCGACGCGGCCACCGTGGCACCGTCGGGGATCCTGTCGAGCAGCGCGTCCGCCGTTCTGACCCGGGCGGACTCGTTCCACGTCCGTGGCAGCGCCAGCTCGTGCAGGGGATGGGTGAAGAGGGTGACGCCCGTGACGACCGCTCCGACGACACAGGCGGGCATGATCCGCCGTGCCTTGAAGCCGGTGGCGACCGCGTGCACGGCGGCGGCGAACGCGATGGGCATGAGGACCGCGCTGTAGTGGAAGTCCGTCCCCCAGTAGTACGGGTTCGACGAGGTGAAGCGCCAGGCGAGGGTCGGCAGCGCGACCAGCAGCAGCGGGGACCTGAGGGCGAGGAAACCGGTGGGCGCGACGATCATGAGCAGGGTCAGCCACTTGACCGGGGGCCACAGCGCCCCGGCGGCCTGCATCAGCAGCCCCGCCTCCTCGGCCGCCTCCGGCGGCCAGTAGGCGAACTGTCCGAGGGGGTTGAAGTACGGGAGGACCACCAGCATCTCCACGGCCGTCGCGGCCACTCCGAAGACGGCCACCGCGATCCCCGTGGTCCGTGGCCCCTTCCAGGCCACATAGGCGCCGATCGCGGCCACGGTGAGGCCCAGGTCCTCCTTCACGAGCACCAGCGGGAGCGCCCACAGGGCGGCCGACCGCCACCTCCCCCGGCCCGCGGCGCACAGCGAGAGGGACAGCAGCGGAACGGCGAAGGCGACCTCGTGGAAGTCGAAGCCGACCAGCTTGGCGAGACCCCAGGAAGCCCCGTAGGAGACGCCGACCCAGTAGCCGAACCTGCGTCCCCGTACCTCGTGCGCCCACTTCATCAGCGGGACTATGGAGAAGGCGACGAGTGCGGCCTGGCACACCAGGAGGGTGTAACTGGACGGGAACACCCGGTAGACCGGCCCCAGCAGCGCGAGGACCGGGTGGAAGTGGTCCCCGAGCGTGTTGTAGTCCGGGCCCTTCAGCGCCGAGTGGGGCGCGGAGAGTTCGGAGTAGGACCGCACGATCTGGGTGAAGATCCCCAGGTCGTATCCGGTGGACAGGTTCGTCGCGTGGCGCCGTGCCGAGAGGAGCAGATAGACCAGGAAGAAACCGCCGGAGACCAGCAGGAGGGCGCCGGTGAAGCCCTTCCGCCCGGCCTCGGGTGCTTGCTCGGCGGTTCCCTCACCACCCCCTGCCCCGGTGATCCGCTGAGGTGTGTCGACCGCGAGATTCGAGGTGTTCATGTCGGCAGAAGAACCTAACAGGGGGGTAAAGGTGTCCTAGATTAGCAGCGGTGTGCGAAGGCCGTGGGGCCAGGCTGATCCGTACCACTCAGACCGACCCCGCCAGTACCTTCTCCCGCTCCGGCCGGTCCTCCGGGACGGAGAGGCGCGTCGGATCGGTCTCCATCACCGTGTGCCGCCACAGGATGCGGCAGGCGGCGAAGGCGGCGACCACGAGCAGCCCGTTGCGCAGGAACAGCACGGCGATGCCCAGCGGCCCGCTCCCGGTCACGTGCGAGAACCAGACCGGATACTCGAACTGCGTGACCGCCGTCGCCCACAGCACCAGATGGGCCGGGAACCGCATCCTGCTCGACCGGTAGGCGAGACAGACCGCGGCGAGGGCGAACAGCCAGACCATGTACTGCGGCGAGATCACCCGGCTCGTCAGGGTGAAGAGCAGCACCGCCACGAAAGCCGCGTCCGCCGTCGTCGAGGTCACGAACCGCCGGGCCCTGAAGCGCCACCAGGCCAGCCAGCAGAAGGCCGCCACCGTCAGCGCCATCGAGACGGCCGACACCCACGGGACGTACGGGCCGAGGAACTCCATCGAGCCGTAGTTCATCCGCGCCTCGCCCTCCCAGCCGAAGTGCCGGGCCACGTGGAACACCATCGCGCCCAGCGACTCGACCTCCGTCCCCCGCTCGCTCTGGTACGAGAGGAAGGCCAGCGAACCGGGCATCCACACCGCGCACAGCGCCAGCACGCCCAGCGCCGCACCCGCGGCGGCGGGCCAGGAACGCCAGGTCGCCCGCCCCTTGGGCGTCCCCGCCAGCAACAGGACGGGCCACACCTTCAGGACCGCGCCGAAGCCGGTCAGCGCCCCGAGCACCAGCGGGCTGCGGATCGCCGCGAGCAGCGCCGCCACCGCGACCGCGGCCACCATGATGTCGTAGCGCGCGTACGCGGTCGGGCCCAGCAGCGGCACCGCCGCCAGCCAGAGCCAGGCACCCCGCATCGACCGGCCGGGCCGACGGCCCGTGTGCGCCAGCAGACCGAAGACGAAGGCGTCGCACACCAGTGCGAGGACGAAGAACGCCGCCGTGTAGTCGAGGAACGGCAGCAGCGCGGGCGAGAGGATCGCGAAGGCGGCGGCCGGCGGATACTGCCAGGTCACGTCGGACCGGGGGTACACCCCGGTCTCCAGGACCTCGTACCAGCCCCGGTAGATCTCGCTCACCTCGGCGGTCGTGTCCGGGCCGGGGACCACGACCACCTTGAACACACAGAGCAGGAGGATGATCCGGGTCAGGCCCCAGAGCCCGAGCGGGAGTGCGAAGGTCGTGCGAGAACTGTTCCCGGTTGCGCCCGTCATGCCCGTCCTGGTGCCTGTCCTGTCGGCCCGCTCGCGCGGGGGAGTGGTGGTGCTGGGCGGTGGGTGCGCGCGCGGTACTGTCGGCCACGATGCACAAGACCCTGATCGTAACGAACGACTTCCCGCCCCGTCCCGGCGGAATCCAGGCCTTCCTGCACAACATGGCGCTCCGCCTGGACCCCGAACGGATCGTCGTCTACGCGTCCACGTGGAAGCACGGCCGGGAAGGGACCGAGGCGACGGCCGCGTTCGACGCCGAACAGCCTTTCACGGTGGTCCGGGATCGCACCACCATGTTGCTGCCCACTCCTCGGGTCACCGCCCGCGCCACCGCCCTGCTCCGCGAGCACGACTGCGGGTCGGTCTGGTTCGGCGCCGCCGCGCCGCTCGGCCTGATGGGCCCCGCGCTGCGGAAGGCGGGCGCCCGCCGCCTGGTCGCCACCACGCACGGCCACGAGGCGGGCTGGGCACAACTGCCCGGCTCCCGGCTGCTGCTGCGGCGGATCGGCGAGGGCACGGACACCCTGACCTACCTCGGCGAGTACACCCGCTCCCGGATCGCCGGAGCCCTCACGCCCGCCGCCGCCGCCCGTATGACCCAGCTGCCGCCCGGCGTCGACGAGAAGACCTTCCACCCCGGCTCCGGGGGCGCCGAGGTGCGCGCCCGGCTCGGGCTCACCGACCGCCCGGTCGTCGTCTGCGTCTCCCGGCTCGTCCCGCGCAAGGGCCAGGACACCCTGATCCGGGCGATGCCGCTGATCCTGCGCCGGGTCCCCGACGCGGTCCTCCTGATCGTCGGCGGCGGCCCCTACGAGAAGGACCTGCACCGGCTCGCCGCCGAGACCGGCGTGGCCGGATCCGTGCGCTTCACCGGCGCCGTCCCCTGGTCGGAGCTGCCCGCCCACTACGGGGCCGGTGACGTCTTCGCCATGCCGTGCCGCACCCGGCGCGGGGGCCTGGACGTGGAGGGCCTCGGCATCGTCTATCTGGAGGCCTCCGCGACCGGCCTCCCGGTCGTCGCGGGCGACTCCGGCGGCGCGCCCGACGCCGTCCTCGACGGCGAGACCGGCTGGGTCGTCCGCGGCGGCTCCCCCGAGGACTCCGCCGAACGGATCACCACCCTCCTCCTGGACCCTGAGCTGCGGGCCCGCATGGGGGAGCGGGGCCGTGCCTGGGTCGAGGAGAAGTGGCGCTGGGACCTGCTGGCGGAGCGGCTCAGGGAACTGCTGTAGGCCGGACGCGGAGACGCCCCGACGCGGAACGCCCGGACGCGGAAAGCCCGGGCGCGACGGAGTGGAGCGGCGCGGAGAACGGCCGGGGCGCCGGGCCGCGTGCGAACGGCCGGGCGCCGACCGCGCGCAGCACGGCCGCCGCGCTGAACGGCATGGAGAACGGCCGGGGGGGCGGGGCGGGGGGGGGGCCCGGCCCCCCCCCCCGGCCCGGGCCCCCCCCCGGGCCCCGGGCGCG
>NZ_JBIWNI010000003.1:29770-385044 GCF_044767145.1 Streptomyces sp. NPDC101490 | reverse complement strand
GGGGGGGGCCCGCGCGGCGCGGGGGGGGGGGGGGCGCGGGGGGGGCGGGCGGGGGGGGGGGGGCGGGGGGGGGGGGGGGGCCCGCGGGCGGGGGGGGGGGGGGGGGGGGGGGGGGGGGGGGGGGCCCCCCCCCCCCCCCCCCGGCCGTTCCGTGCGCCCGCTCCGGGCCTCGGGCCTCAGGCCCGGTAGATCGCCTCGATCTCGTCCGCGAAGTCCTTCGCCACCACGTTCCGCTTCAGCTTCAGGGACGGCGTGATGTGCCCCGCCTCCTCGGTGAACTGCGCGGGCAGGATGCGGAACCTGCGGACCGACTCCGCCTTGGAGACCGCCGCGTTGCCGTCGTCGACCGCCCGCTGGACCTCCGCGAGCAGCTCCGCGTCCTCCCGCAGCGAGGCGGCCGTCGAGCCCGCGGGCTTGCCGTGCTCGGCGGCCCAGCGGCCCAGGAACTCCTCGTCGATCGTGACGAGCGCGCCCACGAACGGCCGCCCGTCGCCGACCACCATGCACTCCGCGACCAGCGCGTGCGCCCGGATGCGGTCCTCGATGACCGCCGGAGCGACGTTCTTGCCCCCGGCCGTCACCAGGATCTCCTTCTTCCGGCCGGTGATCGCCAGATAGCCGTCCTCGTCCAGGGTGCCGATGTCACCCGTGTGGAACCAGCCGTCCGCCAGCGCCTCGGCCGTCGCCGCCTCGTTGTTCCAGTACCCGGAGAAGATGTGCTCGCCGTGCAGCAGCACCTCGCCGTCGTCGGCGATCCGCACCACCGAACCCGGCAGCGGCTGCCCGACCGTGCCGATCTTCTGCCGGTCCCAGGGGTTGAACGCCGTCGCCGCGCACGACTCCGTCAGGCCGTACCCCTCCAGGACGGTGAAGCCGATGCCCCGGAAGAAGTGCCCGAGCCGCTCGCCCAGCGGCGCGCCGCCCGAGATCGCGTACTCGCCGCGCCCGCCGAGCACCGTGCGCAGCTTGACGTAGACCAGCTTGTCGAAGATCTTGTGCTTCACCCGCAGACCGAGGGACGGGCCCTGCGGGGTGCTCAGCGCCCGGCTGTACGCGATCGCCGTGTGCGCCGCCTTGTCGAAGATCTTGCCCTTGCCGTCGGCCTGCGCCTTGGCCCGCGCCGAGTTGTAGACCTTCTCGAAGACCCGGGGGACCCCCAGGATCAGGGTCGGCCGGAACGAGGCCAGCTCGTCTGTGAGGGTCTTGATGTCGGGGAGGCAGCCGAGACGGATCGGGGCCATCACCGAGGCCACCTCGATCAGCCGCCCGAAGACGTGCGCGGCGGGCAGGAACAGCAGGACGGAGGACTCCCCGGTCCGGAAGAGCGGCTTCAGCCGCTCCACCACGTTGCCGCACTCCGCGAAGAACGCCCGGTGGGTCAGGACACAGCCCTTGGGGCGGCCCGTGGTGCCCGAGGTGTAGACGATGGTCGCCGGGTCGTCCGCGTGCGCCGCCGACATGCGCGCGTCGAGCAGCTCGTCGGAGACCTCGGCGCCGGAGGCGGTCAGCCGCGCCACCACGTCGCCCTCGATCTGCCACACGCTCCTCAGCTCGGGCAGGTTCGCCCGTACGGACTCCACCGACGCCTCGTGCGCCGCGTTCTCCACCAGCGCCAGCGTCACCCCCGAGTCGCCGAGGATCCACTGGATCTGCTCCGCCGAGCTGGTCTCGTACACCGGTACGGTCACCCCGCCCGCGCTCCAGATCGCGAAGTCGAGGAGCACCCACTCGTAGCGCGTCCGGGAGAGCAGCGCGACCCGGTCGCCCGGCTCGACACCCGCGGCGATCAGGCCCTTGGCGGCGCCCCGGACCTCGGCGAGGAACTCGGCGGCGGTCACATCGGCCCACCCGCCGTCCCCTCCGTCGACCTTGCGGGCCATCACGGCCACGTCTGGGTGCTGGGAGGCGTTGCGGCGGATGAGATCCGTCAGGTTGCCGTCCGCGGGGACCTCGTACAGGGCCGGAAGGCTGAACTCGCGCAAGACTGCTGCTCCTCATCGGGCGCCGGCGCCACGGCTCTGTGGGATGCACCGGTGAAGTCCAAGATCTGGCTGCTGCTCAGTGGGGGTGAGCACGACTGGACGGCCCGGACGTTACCCACCGGTATGTGGTTCCCGATAGGGGGTCCCGGTGAGATGTTCCGTGCGTCACACACGTGTGACGGTGCTCTCCGCACAGTAATCCACCGGTTTCCCGACTCGGAAGTAACCGCAGGTGACACCCCCTAAGGTGAGGGCCATGCGAGTCCATGTGGTCAGTGACGTGCACGGCAACGCCGAGGCCCTCGCGCGGGCCGGAGAGGGCGCCGACGCCCTCATATGCCTCGGGGACCTGGTCCTCTTCCTCGACTACGCCGACCACGGCCGGGGCATCTTCCCCGACCTCTTCGGCGTCGAGAACGCCGACCGGCTCGTCGAGCTGCGCACCGCCCGCCGCTTCGACGAGGCCCGTGAGCTGGGCCGCAGCCTGTGGGCCGGGCTCGACACGGACCGCGACACCGCGATCGAGACCGCCGTCCGCCGCCAGTACACCGAACTCTTCGCCGCCTTCCCCACCCCCACGTACGCCACCTACGGCAACGTCGACATCCCCCGGCTCTGGCCCGACTTCGTCCGGCCCGGCACGACCGTCCTCGACGGCGAGCGGACCGAGATCGGCGGACTGGTGTTCGGCTTCGTCGGCGGCGGACTCAGCACCCCGATGCGCACCCCGTACGAGATCTCCGACGAGGAGTACGCGGCCAAGGTCGAGGCCCTCGGCGAGGTCGACGTCCTCTGCTCGCACATCCCCCCGGACGTCCCCGAACTCACCTACGACACCGTCGCCCGCCGCTTCGAGCGCGGCAGCCGCGCCCTGCTCGACGCCCTGCGGCGCACCCGGCCCCGCTACCACCTCTTCGGCCACGTCCACCAGCCGCTGGTCCGCCGGATGCGGATCGGCGCCACCGAGTGCGTCAACGTCGGCCACTTCGCCTCCACGGGCACGCCCTGGGCGCTGGAGTGGTGAGCGCCCGGGGCGGGGCCCGGGGTGGCGGGCGGCACGTCAGGGCGCGATAGCCTTTCGTCGGCACACCTGTGCCCCTTGACTTCCGCCGGACCGCACCGTGGAGGAGCCACCCCGATGGCCGAACACACCAGCTCGAGCATCACCATCGAGGCGGCACCGGCCGACGTCATGCGCGTGATCGCCGACTTCGCCCGCTACCCCGAGTGGACCGGCGAGGTGAAGGAGGCCGAGGTGCTGGCCGCCGACGACGCCGGGCGCGCGGAGAAGGTCCGGCTCGTCCTCGACGCGGGCGCGATCCGCGACGACCACACCCTCGCCTACACCTGGACCGGCGCCGACGAGGTCAGCTGGACCCTGGTCAAGTCCCAGATGCTCCGCTCCCTCGACGGCTCCTACCGGCTGTCCGCCCTCGGCGGCGCGCGCACCGAGGTCACCTACCAGCTGACCGTGGACGTCAAGATCCCCATGCTCGGCATGATCAAGCGCAAGGCGGAGAAGGTCATCATCGACCGCGCCCTCGACGGTCTGAAGAAGCGCGTCGAATCCGGGACGTGAGCCCCCCGCCCGGTCCTCCCGGCCGGGCCGCCGCAGGCCACGGGTAACGTCCTTCGCATGCGGATCATCCTTGTCACCGGCCTCGGCGGCGCCGGGCGCACCACCGTCGCCGCCGCGACCGCCCTCGCGGGGGCGCGGTCCGGACACCGCGTCCTCCTCGTCTCCGAGGACGCCGGTCCGCTCCTCGCCGGTCCGCTCGGTGCGGACGGCGACGAGACCGGTGGGGACGGAGACCGGACCGGTGGGGACGGAGACCACCTCCGTACGGACGCCGACCCACGCCATGCCGCCCCACGCCACCCCGACGCCGACAGCGACCCGCTCCGTGCGGACGGAACCGCCCCCCGGCCCGGCGGCCCGGACACCGGGCGGCTCCGGGTCGTGCGCCCCCGGCCCGCCGACGGCTTCCGGCGCGAGTTCCTCGCCCTCCAGGGCCGGTCGGCCACCGTCCTCGACCTGCTCGGCGCGACGCCCTTCGAGGACGCCGAGCTCACCGAACTCCCCGGCAGCCGGTCCTTCGCCCTGCTGCGCGCCCTCCGCGACGCCGCCTCCGGCGACCACGACCTCGCCGTCGTCGACCTGCCGCCGCTCACCGAGGCCCTCGCCCTCCTCGCCCTGCCCGAGCAGCTCCGCCGCTACCTGCGCCGTCTGCTGCCCCCGGAACGGCAGGCCGCCCGCGCGCTGCGCCCGATGCTCGCCCAGCTCGCCGGAGTGCCCATGCCCGCGCAGTGGCTGTACGAGGCCACCGCCCGCTGGGAGGCCGAGCTGGCCGCCGTCCAGGCCGTCGTCGAGGCCCCCGGCACCAGTGTCCGGCTCGTCCTCGAACCCGGCCCCGCCGCCCTCCGCGCCCTGCGCGAGGCCCGCCTCGGCCTCGCCCTCCAGGGCCTCTCACCCGACGCCGTCGTCGCCAACCGGCTGCTGCCCACCGGCTCCGACGACCCCTGGCTGGCGGGACTCGCCGCCGCGCGGCACCGGCACCTCGCGGAGCTGCGGGCCGCTGTGGACCCCGCCACCCCCGTGCACGAGCTGCCGCACCTCGGCCGCGACCCGCGCGGACCCGGGGACCTGGCCGCGCTCGCCCCCGCCGGGGCTCCGGCCGCGCCCGTACCCGCCCCCGCCTGGGCCGTCGAGGACCGGCGCGAGGCGGACGGCGTCCTCGTCTGGCACATCCGCCTCCCCGGGGCCGTCAAGGACGAGCTGGCCCTCGTCCGGCGCGGCGACGAACTCCTCCTGACCGTCGGAGCCTTCCGCCGGGCCGTCGCCCTGCCCGCCGCCCTGCGCCGCTGCACTGTCACCGGCGCCGGACTCGTCGACGGCGACCTCCGGGTCCGCTTCACCCCCGACCCCGGACTCTGGCCCCGTACCCCCTGAGCGGGCGTGTACCGTCGAAGTACCACCACGGAGGAGTACGCCATGAGCGATCCGGACCCTTGGGCCGAGGCGTGTGCCGAGGACCTGGAGGCGGAGAAGGCCCGCCGCAGGGCACGGCACGGCGCGGAACCCGGCTCCCCCGCCGAGGAGCTCCGCAAGCTCTTCGAAGCCGTCGCCGAGAAGGTCTCCGGCGGACTCGGCAACCCGCTGCTCGCCGGACAGGCCGCGCAGACCGTGCAGCAGCTCGTCAACCAGGCGAAGTCCGTCGTCGAGCCCGTCATCGAACGCAATCCGCAGGTCTTCGACCACCTCGCGGCGGCGGGCGGCGAACTGCTCGCCGCCTACCGCTCCGCCGTCGAGGGACACGAGAGCCGCTGGACCCGTGGCGGCACCGGCCCCGCCGACGACCCCTCGGACCCCCGCGCCGACGCGGCCCCGCCGCGCCCCGCCGGCGAGCGGCCCGAACACGGAGACGACGAGGGGCCGGGAACCGGCCAGCACATCGACCTCGACTGATCAACGGCCCCGTCCCCCTCGGGTACGGTGGGCCCCAGCGGGGCTCGACCGAAAACTGAGGGACACATGGGACTCACCATCGGCGTCGACATCGGCGGCACGAAGATCGCGGCCGGCGTGGTCGACGAGGAGGGCAACATCCTCGACACGCACAAGGTGCCGACCCCTCCGACCCCCGAGGGCATCGTCGACGCGATCAGCGCCGCCGTGTCCGAGGCGGGCAGGGGCCACGCGGTCGAGGCCGTCGGCATCGGAGCCGCGGGCTACGTCGACGACAAGCGCGCCACCGTCCTCTTCGCCCCGAACATCGACTGGCGGCACGAGCCGCTGAAGGACAAGGTCGAGCAGCGGATCGGCCTCCCCGTCGTCGTCGAGAACGACGCCAACGCCGCCGCCTGGGGCGAGTACCGCTTCGGCGCGGGCCAGGGCCACGAGGACGTCATCTGCATCACCCTCGGCACCGGCCTCGGCGGCGGCATCATCATCGGCAACAAGCTGCGCCGGGGACGCTTCGGCGTGGCGGCGGAGTTCGGCCACATCCGGGTCGTCCCGGACGGTCTGCTCTGCGGCTGCGGCAGCCAGGGCTGCTGGGAGCAGTACGCCTCCGGGCGCGCCCTCGTCCGGTACGCCCGGCAGCGCGCCGCCGCCACCCCCGAGAACGCCGAGGTCCTCCTCTCCCTCGGCGACGGCACCCCCGAGGGCGTCGAGGGCAAGCACGTCAGCCAGGCGGCCCGCGCCGGTGACCCGGTCGCCGTCGACTCCTTCCGCGAGCTGGCCCGCTGGGCGGGCGCCGGTCTCGCCGACCTGGCCTCGCTCTTCGACCCGTCGGCGTTCATCGTCGGCGGCGGCGTCTCGGACGAGGGCGAACTGGTCCTCGACCCCATCCGCAAGTCCTTCCGGCGCTGGCTGATCGGCGGCCAGTGGCGCCCGCACGCCCAGGTCCTCGCGGCACAGCTCGGCAACAAGGCCGGTCTGGTCGGCGCGGCGGACCTGGCCCGCCAGGGCTGAGCACCCGTACCGGGCCAAGGCCGGACACCGTACGGAGTCCGGCCTGAGCCCCCGTACGGAGCCGGGGCCGGACACCGTAGGAAGCCGGGTCCGAGCGCCCGTACGAAGGCTGACGGCCGCCGCCCGTCGCGTCCCCGCAGGACGCGGCGGGCGGTTGTCGTACGTTACGTGCCATGGCGAACAGCGAGCTGCCCAACTCCCGCACCGAGGAGGACGGTTCGGCCGTCCTCCGGGTCCTCTCCTACAACATCCGCTCGATGCGCGACGACGAGGACGCCCTCGCCCGCGTCATCCGGGCCTGTGCGCCGGACCTGGTCCTGGTGCAGGAGGCGCCGCGGTTCTTCCGGTGGCGCAAGCACGCGGCCCGGCTCGCCGCGAAGAGCGAACTGGTCGTCCTGAGCGGGGGAGCCACCGCCGCCGGGCCGCTGCTGCTCTGCTCGCTGCGGGCCACCGTGGAGCGCACCGAGGACGTACTGCTGCCGCTGATCCCGGGGCTGCACCGGCGGGGCCTGGCGACCGCCGTCGTCCGCTTCGCGGGCGCCCGGGTCGGGGTCGTCAGCTGTCATCTGAGCCTGCGGAAGGACGAGCGGTACGCGCAGGCGGGCATGGTCCTCGACCGGGTCGCCGCGCTGGGCACCCCGTACGCCCTGGTCGGCGGGGACCTCAACGAGCGGCCGGACGGGCCCGCCTTCCGGCGGCTGGCCGCCGGGCTCACGGACGGCTGGGAGGCCCGGCCCTGGGGCGGCGAGTTCACCTCGACCCCGGCCGACCCGCACCAGCGGATCGACGCGGTCCTGGCCACCCCGGGCGTGGAGTTCCTCGGCTGCGGGGTGCCGCCGGGCCTCGACCCGGCCGACCTGAGGGCCGCCACCGACCACCTCCCGGTCCTGGCGGCGGTCCGCGTCCCGGCAACCCCCTGAACGCCCCGGCCCCGGACGCCCCGCACAGCGCCGGGTCAGGGTCCCTCCCCGCCCGGCGCCCGGTCTACACCACCGCCCCGCGTCCCGGGTCGTCGAAGCCGTCCTCGTCCTCGTCGTCGTGCTTCATACGGCCCACCAGGGTCGCGAAGCCGCCCAGGAAGCCGCCGAGACAGAGAGTCGTCAGCCACCAGGTCATGTCCCACTGGAGCAGCACCGCGAGCAGCATCAGGACCGGGCCGCCGATCACGGCCAGCCAGGCGAACCGGGTCGTCGCGTCCGTCTCGGGCAGCGGCGGCGGCTCCGGCGGCACGAAGTGCCCCTCCTCCGAACCGCCAGGACCGTCGTCCGGCTCCCTGGGCGAGTAGTCCCGGGGGCCGGTCGGCCCCACCCCGGGCGCGAACACGACGGAGCTGCCGAGCGCGGGCCGCTCGGGCCCCGGCTCCCCGTCACCGTCCGCCCCGGGCCCCTCGGCGCCCTTCGGCCCGTCCTTCGGCGCGTCCTCCCCGGCCGTGGGACGCGGCTTCCACAGCGTCCCCTTACCGGCGACCGCGCCGGGCGCCGCGGGCCCGGCCTCCCCGGAACCGTCTCCGGAGCCCTTCCCGGCCGGCGCCTCCGCCGCGTCCTCCGGCTCCGGCAGGCTCAGGTCCTCGACCCGCCGGAACGGCTTCGTCTCCGGAGGATCCGCGGGCTCCTCGCCGTACCCGGCGACGATCGCGGCCCACGCCGCCTCCTCGTCGATGGGCTGCGGCTCCCGTTCGCCGCCGTCCTGCTGCTCAGCCACCGCTCCTGCTCCCCTGTTCGTCGACCAGTCCGGGGGCGAGACGCTCGACGAAGGCCAGGCTCTCGTCGAAGATCCGCTCCGCGTCATGGTCCAACGTCGCGACGTGGTAGCTCTGTTCCAGCAGGACCTCCCGGACGTCCGTCGAGGAGATCCGGGACAGGACGCGGGCCGAGTCGACCGGCGGCACGACATGGTCCTCGGGGCTGTGCAGCAGCAGCACCGGCTGGGTGACCTGCGGAAGCTCCCCGTCGACCGTCCGGAAGAACTGCCGCAGCGAGTGCGCCGCGTGCAGCGGCACCCGGTCGTACCCGACCTCGGCCACGCCCTCCTTGGCGATGTCGCTCGCGATGCCCTTCGTCGAGGGCACCAGATGCCGGACGACCGGCAGCGCGTACGCGCTCAGCCCGTGCACCTTGTTGCCCGGGTTGACCAGGACGACGCCCCGCACGGCGTCCCCGTGCTGGGCGGCGAGCCGCAGGGTCAGCGCCCCGCCCATCGAGAGGCCGAAGACGAAGACGGTCGAGCACCGCTCCAGGAGCTCGCGCAGCGCCCGGTCGACCTCCGCGTACCAGTCCTGCCAGGTGGTGAGCTGCATGTCCTGCCAGCGGGTGCCGTGGCCCGGCAGCAGCGGCAACGACACGGTCAGCCCGCGCGCGGCCAGGTACTCGGCCCACGGGCGCATCGACTGCGGGGAACCGGTGAATCCGTGACAGAGAAGGACGCCGACCTCTCCGCCTTCGTGGCGGTACGGCTCGGCTCCGGGAAGGACCGGCACCGGGATCTCCTGTTCGTTCGACTTCGGGTGCGCCGAAGCGACGGAAATGGGGAAGGACCTTCACGGTACGCGACCGGACCGACACCGACCAGGGCCGTAGCGGGGGGCGTGCGCCGGTACGGGATAAAGTCGTCGGGACGGCACACGGAAGGCATGGCGAGTTGATCTACGGCGCGATGAAGTTCTCCCTCGGAGGGTCACTGAAGCTTGCCTTCAGGCCCTGGGTGGAGGGTCTGGAGAACATTCCCGCCGAGGGCCCGGCGATCCTGGCGAGCAACCACCTGTCGTTCTCCGACTCCTTCTTCCTGCCCGCCGTCCTCGACCGCAAGGTCACCTTCATCGCCAAGGCCGAGTACTTCACCTCGCCGGGCGTGAAGGGGAAGCTCACCGCAGCCTTCTTCAAGGGCGTGGGGCAGCTCCCGGTGGACCGTTCGGGTGCCCGGGGCGCGGGCGAGGCGGCCATCAGGGCGGGCATCGAGGTCATCGAGAAGGGCGGCCTCTTCGGGATCTACCCCGAGGGCACCCGCTCGCCCGACGGACGCCTCTACCGGGGCAAGCCCGGCGGTCTCGCCCGGGTGGCGCTGGCCACCGGCGCCCCCGTGATCCCGGTCGCCATGATCGACACGGAGAAGATCCAGCCGCCCGGCAAGGTCGTCCCCAAGCTGATGCGGCCGGGCATCCGGATCGGCGAGCCGCTGGACTTCACCCGCTACCAGGGCATGGAGGGGGACCGCTTCATCCTCCGCTCGGTGACGGACGAGGTCATGTACGAGATCATGAAGCTGTCCGGCCAGGAGTACGTCGACATCTACGCGACCGCCGCCAAGCGGCAGATCGCGGATGCGGAGAAGGCGGCCAAGGAGGCCGTGAAGGCCGAGATCGCGGCCCGGGAAGAGTCCGGCGCGTAGGACGGTCCACGGGGGGACGTCCGGGGGGTGGGGGAGATGGCCAGGCGCGAGCGTGTCGTGCGGATGTCGGTCGAGCAGCCGCTGTGGCGGGCGCTGACCGGCTACCGCCTCCTCACCATGGTCTACGCGGTCCTGCTGTTCGCCTTCGGCCGGGAGAACTACGAGCGGCCCTGGATCGGCGTCGTCTACCTGGCGGTGCTGTCCGTCTGGACCCTGGCCACCCTCCCCAGGGTCGCCAACGCGGTCAGCTGCACCAAGCGCTTCCTCGTCGCCGACCTCACCGTCGCCCTCACCGGCATCCTCCTCACCCCGCTCGCCGACCTCCACGCCCGGACGGTCGACGGCCCCACCCTGCCGTCGATATGGACGGCGGGCGCCGTCCTCGCGTACGCCATCAAGGGCGGCTGGCGCTGGGCCGGGGTCGCCTCCTCCCTCGTCGCCGTCGCCAACATCGTCGAGCGCGGCCATCCCAGCCGGGACACCCTCCACAACGTGCTGCTCGTCTGGGTGGCCTCCATCGCCATCGGCTACGTCGTCGAGGTCGCCCGCGCCTCCGAGCGCACCCTCGCCCGCGCCCTGGAGATCGAGGCGGCGACCCGCGAGCGGGAGCGCCTCGCCCGGGACATCCACGACAGCGTCCTGCAGGTCCTCGCCATGGTGCAGCGGCGCGGCACCGCCCTCGGCGGCGAGGCCGCCGAACTCGGCCGGATGGCGGGCGACCAGGAGGTGGCCCTGCGCACCCTGGTCGCGGGCGGCCTCATCCGGCCCAGCCTGGTCTCCGAGGACGAGTCCGAGGGGGCCGTCGTCCGGGTCGTCGACGTGGACGACGACCTCCTGTACGGCGGCGACGACACGCCCGTCGACCTGCGGCTGCTGCTGGCCCCGCGCGCCGGTGCCCGGGTCACCCTCTCCGAGCCGGGCGCGCCCGTCCTGCTCCCGCCGCCCGCCGCCCGGGAGCTGGCCGCCGCCGTCGGCGCCGCCCTGGACAACGTACGGGCGCACGCCGGTGAGGACGCGCGGGCCTGGATCCTCGTCGAGGACTGGCCGGACGAGATCGTCGTGACCGTACGGGACGACGGGCCCGGCATCCCCGAGGGCCGCCTCGCGCAGGCCGAGGGGGAGGGCCGGATGGGGGTCGCCCTCTCCATCCGGGGGAGACTGCGGGATCTGGGCGGTACGGCCGAACTGGTCTCGGTCCCCGGCCAGGGCACGGAAGTCGAGTTGAAGGTCCCCCGGGGGAAGGCAGGGAAGCAGTGAGCGAGCAGCCGATCAAGGTGATGGTGGTGGACGACCATCCGATGTGGCGGGACGCGGTCGCCCGCGATCTGACGGAGGCGGGCTTCGACGTCGTCGCCACCGCCGGGGACGGTGAGCAGGCGGTGCGCCGCGCCCTCGCCGCCGGACCCGAGGTCCTCGTCCTGGACCTGAACCTGCCGGTGAAGCCGGGCGTCCAGGTCTGCAAGGAGCTGGTCGGCGGACGGGACGGGGGACCGAAGGTCCTGGTCCTCTCGGCGAGCGGGGAGCACGCCGACGTCCTGGAGGCGGTGAAGTCGGGTGCCACCGGCTACCTCCTGAAGTCGGCCAGCACGGAGGAGCTGACCGACGCCGTGCGCCGGACGGCGCTGGGCGACCCCGTCTTCACCCCCGGTCTCGCCGGTCTCGTCCTCGGCGAGTACCGCCGTCTCGCCTCCGAGCCCGCCCCGACGGCCGGTCCCGGGGAGCCGGACGCCCCACGGCTGACCGAGCGCGAGACGGAGGTCCTGCGGCTGGTCGCCAAGGGCCTCAGCTACAAGCAGATCGCGGAGCGCCTGGTGATCTCGCACCGCACGGTGCAGAACCACGTGCAGAACACCCTGGGCAAGCTCCAGCTGCACAACCGGGTGGAGCTGGTCCGGTACGCCATCGAGCGCGGTCTCGACGACGCCTGACCCCGGCCCGGACCCGGGGCGCGGGGTCCCGGGCCGTCCGGACCCGGCCTCCGCCCCCGTGCCCGGCCGTCCGGCACCCGGGTGCCGGGCGCGGCGGGCGGACCGGCCGCCGATGCGCGATGATCGGGAGTGTCCGACCCATCACCGGCACGAGGGGAATCCCGTGGAAATCCTGGCATTCGGCGTGCAGGCGGACGAGAAGCCCCTCATCGAGAAGGCGTTCGAAGGGCACCACGACGTGCGCTGCCTCGGGGTCTTCCTCACCGAGGACACCGCCCCCATCGCGGCGGGCTACGAGGTCATCTCCACCAGCGTCAACGCCAGCCTCGACCACCGCGTCCTGCAGACCCTCGCCGCGGGCGGCACCCAGATGATCGCCCAGCGCTCCACGGGCTTCAACAACATCGACCTGGAGGTCGCCGAGCGGCTCGGCCTCACCGTCGCCCGGGTCTCGTACTACTCGCCGTACTCCGTCGCCGAGTTCGCCTGGACCCTGGCGACCGCCGTCAACCGGCGGATCGTCCGCGCCTCCAACCGCACCCGGGACTTCGACTTCCGGCTCGACGGACTGATGGGCCGCGACTTCCGGGGCCGTACCGTCGGCGTCCTCGGCACCGGGAAGATCGGCGAGGCGTTCACCCGGATTGCCCACGGCTTCGGCATGAACCTCCTCGGCTGGGACGTCGCCGAGAACCCCGCCTGCGTGGAACTCGGCATGAGGTACGTCGACAAGGACCGGCTCTTCGCCGAGGCCGACCTCATCAGCCTGCACGTGCCGCTGCTGCCGTCGACCCACCACATCATCGACGCCGGGGCCCTCAAGGCCATGAAGGACGACGCCATCCTCGTCAACTCCAGCCGGGGCGGACTCGTCGACACCGGGGCCCTGGTCACCGAACTGCGGGCCGGGCGGTTCACCGGCGTCGGGCTCGACGTGTACGAGGCCGAGGCCGGGCTCTTCTTCCTCGACAAGTCCCTGGAGGCGGTCGAGGACGACACCCTGGCCCGGCTCGTCACCTTCCCGAACGTGGTGGTCACCTCCCACCAGGCGTACTACACCGTCGATGCGGTCGGCCAGATCATCGACACCACCGTCGCCAACGTCCTCGACCACTTCGCCGGACGGCGCGGCGAGAACGTCCTCGTCCCCCGGCTCACCTCCTGACCCCGCCCGGCCCGCCGCTCCCTGGGGGACCGGCGGGCCCACGGCCGTCCCTCCTCCAGGGACCGGCGGGCCCGGAGCCGCCCCTCAGACCAGCACACCCGCCAGCAGCGAGGCCGTCAGTGCCGCGCCCTCCGTCGTCAGGACGGACTCGGGGTGGAACTGCACCCCCGCGAAGCCCGGCCCGCGCAGCGCGTGCACCTCACCGCTCTCCGCGTCCCGGCTCACCTCGATCCGGTGCAGCGCCAGCTCCGTCGCCGCCCGGTCGTCGCAGCGGGCCGTGAAGCTGTTGTAGAAGCCGACCGTCCGCCGCTGCCCGAAGAGGTCGATCCGCAGCTGCGCCCCCTGGAACGGGACCCGCTTGCGGACGATCTCCAGGCCCAGCTCAGCGGCGATCAGCTCGTGCCCGAGGCACACCCCGAGGAGGCCGTGCCGGTGGCCCCGCACCAGTTCGCCCGTCAGCCCGCGCAGCAGCCGCATCTTCGGGTCGGCGGCGTCCGAGGGGTCGCCGGGGCCGGGCCCCAGGACCACCGGTCCCTCATGGGCCAGGGCCAGCTCGCGCAGCCCCGGCTCGTCGTAGCGGAACACCGACACCTCCAGGCCCGAGGAGCGCAGGACGTGCGCCAGCATCGCCGTGAAGGTGTCCTCGGCGTCGACCACCAGGGCGTGGCCCGACAGCTCGGCCGACCGCTCCTGCATCCGCAGCCAGAACGGCGCGAGGTCCGCCCGGCGCGCGTCCAGGGCGGCCCGGACCCTCGGGTCGTCGGCCAGCGCCGCCGGGGCCGCGGGACCGGCCGCCGGACGGCCCTCGCGGACCCCGAGGGCGGTGAGGATCCCGGCGGCCTTGGCGTGGGTCTCGGCGACCTCGCCCGCCGGGTCGGAGTGCCGGACGAGCGTCGCGCCGACCGGGACCCGCAGCCGGCCGTCGGACGCGATGTCCGCCGTACGGATCAGGATGGGGGAGTCCAGGGTCTGGGAGCCGTGGGCGTCGGTGCCGAGCAGGGCGAGGGCGCCCGCGTAGTAGCCGCGGGCGATCCCGTCGGCGTCGAGCGGCTCGTGCCGCTCGATCACCCGGCAGGCGTTCTGCACGGGTGAGCCGGTGACGGTCGCCGCGAACATCGTCTCCCGCAGCACCTCCCGCACGTCCAGGGTGGAGCGGCCCCGCAGCTCGTACTCGGTGTGCGCGAGATGGGCCATCTCCTTCAGGCGGGGGCCGACCACCACCCCGCCCCGGTCGCCGACCGTGCACATCATCTTCAGCTCCTCGTCGACCACCATCGACAGCTCCTCGGTCTCCTTGCGGTCGCCGAGGAAGGCGAGCAGACCCTCGGCGGTGGGGGCGGCCCCCGCCGGGTAGCGGTACGTGCCGCTGATCGGGTTCATCACGACCGTGCCGCCCGACATGCGCACATGGACCTCGGGGCTGGCCCCGACGAGCGTCCGGTCGCCGGTGTGCACGACGAAGGTCCAGTACGCGCCCCGCTCGCCGGTGAGCAGCCGCCGGAACAGGGCGAGCGCGTCCGCCCGGCCGAAGCCCGGGATCTCGCCCCGGTAGGTGCGCCGGATGACGAAGTTGGCGCCCTCGCCGGAGCCGATCTCCTCCTCGACGACCCGCCGCACGGTCCCGGCGTACTCCTCGTCGGAGACGTCGAAGGCGCCGCCCTCGACGCGTACGTCGTGCGCGGGGAGCTGGGCCAGGGCGTCGGCGAGGGGGAGTTCGTGGGTCTCGTCGGCGACGAGGACGGAGAGCGGGGTGCCGTCGTCGCGGACGTCGAAGCCGCGCTCCCTGATCTGCCGGAACGGCACCAGGGCCAGCGTCGGGCGGCTGCTCACCGGCAGGTCGGCCAGGAGCTCCGCCTCGTGGACCGGGCCGAGGAGGACCTCGACGGTGTCGTGGTCGCGGCCGGGGGTGCGGCGGCGCAGCAGGGCGAAGGGCGGGCAGGAGTCGTCGAGGAGACGGGAGAGGTCCATGGTCCGTCGTTCCTTCCGTGGGAGTGCGGAGAGGAACGGCCCCGGGCACGGGAAAGGCCGCCCCTCGGGCGGCCTGTGCGTGTGTCGGTGTACGCGCGATCAGTGGGCCGCCGGATGAGCGGTCCACCACCAGTTCTGGATCAGGGGCGCGAACATGGCAGCACTGTAACCCAGCCGGGGACGGGAACGGGGCCCGTCCCGCACCGTGGACGGTGGGAACGGGCCCCGTGGGGTCTGTCCGGATCAGACGATCAGGTTGTAGGCCCCCCAGCCGCTACCGACGCTGACGCGGGCGGCGTAGGGGTTCGGGAAGCCGCCGGTGTTCTTGTACGACCATAGGACGCCGGTCTTGTCCCGGGCGATCAGGTCCGGCCTGCCGTCACGGTCGAGGTCGCTCGGGCCGACCATGACGTCGTAGGCGTTCCAGCCGCCGCCGACCCGGGCACGCGTGGCGTACGGGTTCGGCGAGCCGCCGGTGTTCTTGTACAGCCACAGGACGCCGGTCCTGTCCCGGGCGATCAGGTCCGGCTTGCCGTCCCCGGTCATGTCCCCGGTGCTTATCAGCTCGTCGTAGATGTTCCAGCCGCCGCCGACCCGGACGCGGGTGGCGAAGGGGTTGGGGGTGGCGCCGGTGTTCGTGTAGAGCCAGAGGACGCCGGTTTTGTCCCGGGCGATCAGGTCCGGACGCCCGTCGGCGTTCATGTCCCGGGCGCCGAGCAGCTTGTCGTAGACGCCCCAGCCGCCGCCGACCCGGAGCCGTCCGGCGAAGGGCGCGGAGGCGTTGCCGCTGCCCTTGTAGTACCAGAGCACCCCGTCCTTGCCGCGCGCGACCAGGTCCCCGGTGCCGTCGGCCCGCAGCGCGGTCATGGGCGTGACGGCGTCGTAGTCCTGCCAGCCGGGCCCGACGCGGTAACGCGTCAGGAACGGTGCCCCGCCGTCACCGGTGCCCTGGTACTGCCAGAGGACACCGGAGGCGTCACGGGCGATGAGGTTGTAGCGGTTGTCCGTGGCGACGGGGGCGGCGGCCGGGGCCTCCACGACGTCGCTCTGCTTCACCCAGGTGATCTTGTGGTGGAAGCGGATCGGGACGTACATCGTCTGGCCGACGACGTTCTTCTGCGCGGAGCCGAACCAGTCGTCGCCCGCCACCGCGGGACCGGCCTTCACATATGACTGCGAGGCGTCGAAGGTGAACTTCGTCAGGAAGGCGTTCTCGTCGCCAGGGGCGGCGAGACCCGCCGCGGTGTAGGCGGCGGTCTCCGGGAAGGCCCGGCCGTAGATCCTGGCCGAGGTGGCCCCGGCCTTGACCTTGACGGTCGTGGCACCGCTCACCGGCACGGTGTACTGCCCGCCGGGGTTCTGGAACCAGGCCTTGGTGCCCGCGTACCAGATCGCGGTCCAGTCGTTCCGGGACTCGGCGACCACGTACGAGCCGCCCGCGCGGACCTTGTTGCCGTAGTTGGAGCCCTCGGTCCACAGCGAGGTGAAGTACGGGTCCTTGATCGTCGCGGCGGTCGTCGACGGCGAGGTGTAGAGGTAGCCGAAGTTGGCCGGACGCGCGGCGGCGGCGACGCCCCCGGTGGTCAGCTTCGGCTGGTTCGCCGTGGTGAACGGGGGCACCACGCGGACCACCTGGCCGGCCTTGAGGAGGCCGCCCGCGCCCTTGTCGCCCTGCGGGGCGCCCAGGAGCGACATGTAGTAGTTCCAGTCCCAGTACGGGCCCGCGTCCCAGTGGAGGCTGGACAGGCGGTTGTCCGTCTGGAGCGCCACCTCGTCGTGGCCGATGATGTGCTCGCGGTCGATCGGCACGTCGTACTTGTCGGCCAGGAACTTCACCAGCTCGGCGGAGGAGCGGTACTGCGGCTCGGTGAACCAGCTCCCCTCCTTCATGGCGAAGCCCTCGTGCTCCACGCCGATGGCGTGCATGTTGAGCGTCCAGTTGCCCGCGTGCCACGCCAGCTGCTTGTTCTCCAGCATCTGGGTGACCAGGCCGTCCTGGGCCCGGATCAGGTAGTGCGCGCTGCCCGCGCCCCTCGGGTTCGTCAGCGTGTCCAGGGAGCCCTGGTAGGGGCCCTCGGTGTCGTGGATCACGATCTGCCGGATGCCGACGCCCTGGTCGGGGCGGTTGGCGGGGGTGTAGTTGCGCGCGCCGCCCGGGTCGGTGCGGACCGGGACGAAGTTGCAGTTCAGGCTGGCCGGGCACTCGGTGACCGGGGCGGCCTTCGTGGCCGCGGGGCTGGCCGCGAGCGGCACGTTCGAGGGCTTGACCGGTTCGACCGACGGGTCGGCGGGCAGGGCGACCTGCTCGCCGTCGAGGGTGAGCGCCCGCTCCCCCTCCTTGATCGAGGCGAAGACGCGCTTGGCGAAGAGGTCGGCCCCCTTCCGCTCCGGGGACTGGCTGTAGCGGGCCACCGCCGGGTACCAGTCGCCCGGATCCCCGGACAGCTCCGCACCGGCCTGCTTCTGGTAGTCGGCGAGCAGCGCGGCACCGGCCCGGATGGAGGCCTCGGTGTCGTTCCGCACGGTCTCCGTGGAGCTGCCGATCAGCTCGGCGCCCCTGTCCAGGGTGTGGAGGCGCGGGTCGTCGGTGTCGACGACGGCCTTCTCCAGGATGCGGCGGACCAGCTCGCGGTCGAACTTCTTCTCGATCTCCGGCCGGCCGGAACCGTTGAAGTGGTCGATCTGCTCGTCCGTGACCTTCTGGGCCACGTCGCCGGGGTCGACCTTCGTCAGACCCATCACGTTGTACGCGCCGGTGGTGCTCGGCTCGCCGTCGTGCGACTCCCACCGGGTCTGCTGGTACGACACCGCCATCAGCACGCTCTGCGGCACGTCGAACTCGCGCGCCGCGTTCGCGAACTGAGTCCCGAGGGGAAGGTCACCCCCGGACGCCTGGTCCGGGGCCGCGCCGAGGAGGCCCGGTGAGGCGACCGCGAGGGTGCCGATCGTGGCGGTGGCGACGACAGCGGCCGCCGCTCCGTACAGGAGTCGTCTTTTCCCGCGGTTCCTGCGGTGCCTCTGGGTCACGCCCACCCCTGTGTTCGACTGGGTCCACTGTGTTCTTGTGGAACGGGTTCCAATGAAACGGGCCCGAGGCTAGCACCCCCCGATGGCATGAAGATCGGCGGTGGACATTCCGGACGCGCGTCTCAGTCATTGGGCAGGCGGACAGGACCGGACGAAGAACCCCGTAATGTTGTGCTTGTGACCGTGAACGCTGATTCCCACGCCGTCGCCAAGGCGACCTGGCGAGACCTGCCCGCGGCGCAGCAGCCCGAGTACCCCGATGCCGAGGCTCTGCGCGATGTGATCGCGGACCTCGAGTCGTATCCTCCGCTCGTCTTCGCCGGCGAGTGCGACCAGCTGCGCGCCCGGATGGGAGCCGTCGCCCGTGGCGAGGCGTTCCTGCTCCAGGGCGGCGACTGCGCCGAGGCCTTCGACGCCGTGTCCGCCGACCACATCAGGGCCAAGCTCAAGACGCTGCTCCAGATGAGCGCCGTCCTCACCTACGCGGCCTCCGTGCCCGTGGTGAAGGTCGGCCGCATCGCCGGCCAGTACTCGAAGCCCCGCTCCAAGGGCACCGAGACCCGCGACGGCGTGACCCTGCCGACGTACCGGGGCGACTCGGTCAACGGCTTCGGGTTCGACGAGAAGTCCCGGATCCCGGACCCCGAGCGGCTGAAGCGGATGTACCACGCCTCCGCCTCCACGCTGAACCTGGTCCGCGCCTTCACCACCGGTGGTTACGCCGACCTGCGCCAGGTGCACGCCTGGAACCAGGACTTCGTGAGGTCGTCGCCCTCCGGCCAGCGCTACGAGGCGCTCGCCCGCGAGATCGACAACGCGCTGAACTTCATGAAGGCCTGCGGCACCGACCCGGCCGAGTTCAAGGCCGTCGAGTTCTACGCCTCCCACGAGGCGCTGCTGCTCGACTACGAGGGCGCCCTGACCCGTACGGACTCGCGCACCGGCAAGCTGTACGACACCTCCGGCCACATGGTCTGGATCGGTGAGCGCACCCGGCAGCTCGACCACGCCCACATCGAGTTCGCCTCGCGCATCTCGAACCCGATCGGCATCAAGCTGGGCCCGACCACCTCGGTGGACGACGCGCTCACGTACATCGACCGGCTCGACCCCGACCGCGAGCCGGGCCGGCTGACCTTCATCGTCCGCATGGGCGCCGACAAGGTCCGGGACAAGCTGCCCGAGCTGGTCGAGAAGGTCACCGCCTCCGGCGCGGTCGTCGCCTGGGTCACCGACCCGATGCACGGCAACACCTTCGAGGCCGCCTCCGGCCACAAGACGCGCCGCTTCGACGACGTCCTCGACGAGGTCAAGGGCTTCTTCGAAGTCCACAAGGCGCTGGGCACCCACCCGGGCGGCATCCACGTCGAGCTCACCGGTGACGACGTCACCGAGTGCGTGGGCGGCGGCGACGAGATCTTCGTCGACGACCTGCACCAGCGCTACGAGACGGCCTGCGACCCGCGCCTCAACCGCAGCCAGTCCCTCGACCTGGCCTTCCTGGTCGCGGAGATGTACCGGGACCAGTAGGCGAGCGCGTACGACGACGGGGCGCGGATCCATGTGATCCGCGCCCCATCGTCGTATCCGGGGCTTTTGGGGCACCTCGGAGCCGGGTAAGGTTAGGTTAGCCTTATCGATCACGGCGGGAGGTGAACCGCGTTGTACGTCTGCTCTTGCTTCGGTGTCACGGAGAAGCAGGTCAAGGAGCACGCCGACGCGGGCGCCTGTACCCCCCGGCAGATCGCCTCCGCCTGCAAGGCGGGCACGGACTGCGGTTCCTGCGTCCGTCGCATTCAGGCCATCCTCGGGCGCGGTGCCTGCCCCCGGCGCGAGCTCGTGGACCAGGGCGCACCCGCCCTCGCGGCGGAGCCCGTCGTCGATCTGGGACGGGCCGCCTGAGGCGACCTGGGGGCGAGCGTGCCTGCCAGGCGTCGCCAGGCAGGCGGGACTTTCGAAACGCGCCCTAGGGCCCGTCTGACAATTCCCGCCTGCCTCACGACGCCATGCACGCACTCTCGCCGCACCGGCCCCAGACCCACGTACATCCAGTACGCGGGCCTGGGGCCAGCACGCCGAGAGCACGCACCTGACGCCGCGCGGCCGCCCTGCGGGCGACGACGGGAATTGTCAGACAGGCCCTAGCTCGGCTGCTCGATGAGCGTCGAGAGGTAGAGCGCCTCGCCCAGGGACTCGATCAGCTCCAGCTGGGTGTCCAGGTAGTCGATGTGGTGCTCCTCGTCGGCCAGGATCTCCTCGAAGAGGTTGGCGGACGTCACGTCCCCCTTGGCCCGCATGACCTCGATCCCGCGCCGCAGCCGGTCGATCGCCTCCACCTCGACCTGGCGGTCCGCCTGGAACATCTCGGTGATCGTCTGGCCGACCCGTACGTGGAAGAGCCGCTGGTAGTTGGGCAGGCCGTCGAGCATCAGGATGCGCTCGGTCAGCTTGTCCGCGTGCTTCATCTCGTCGATGGACTCTTCACGGGTGTACTTGGCGAGCTTGGTCCACCCCTTGTTGTCCTGGATGCGGTAGTGCAGCCAGTACTGGTTGATGGCCGTGAGTTCGCCGGTCAGCTGCTCGTTGAGGAATTCGAGGACCTCGGGGTCGCCCTGCATCGCAGAGGCTCCTTCCACGCTGTGTGTCTGTGTCGTCACCGCTCGGAACGGCCGCATCCTCGCACCCCGGATGGGGGGCGTCCAGTAAGTGCACGCTTAGTGGGGCTTGCCCCGAATCCTGCCCGCCGGGCCTTAGCCTGGTCATGACCACCCCTCGCCGTCTGTCACCATGGAAGACATGGGTCAGCCGGAGAGCGGAGCACACCGGGAAGCGGGGCAGCCGGATCGTTCACCGGACCTTCCGCCCGGTCAGCGCATCCAGCGCGGCTGGCCGGTCACCCACTACGGGCCCGTACCGAAGTTCAAGCCGGACCGCTGGGAGTTCCGCGTCTTCGGCGCGACCGCCGACGGCGACAAGCACTGCTGGAACCACGAGGAGTTCTCGGCCCTGCCGTTCTCCTCGGTCGTGGCCGATCTCCACTGCGTCACCAAGTTCAGCATGATCGGCGCCGAATGGGGCGGTGTCCCGGCCCGTACGCTGCTGGCGCTCGCCCCGCCCGCGCCGCAGGTCACCCATGTGATGGTCTGGGCCGAGTACGGCTACAGCGCCAACATGCGGCTCTCCGACTTCGCCTCGGACCGCACGATCTTCGCCACCCACAAGGACGGCGAGCTGCTCACCGCCGAGCACGGCTTCCCGCTGCGCCTGATAGTGCCGCACCTGTACGCCTGGAAGGGCCCGAAATGGGTCCGGGGCGTGGAGTACATGGCCGCCGACCGCCGGGGCTTCTGGGAGGAGCGCGGCTACCACAACCTCGGCGACCCGTGGACCGAGCAGCGCTACTCGTACCAGGAGGAAGCGGGCGACGGCCCGGAGCTGTAGCGCTCCCGGCCGCCGTACGACACGGTCGGGCCGGTCACTGGTACCGGTGGACCACCGCATGGCCCCTGCCCCGGCCGATCATCCACGTGTCGGTGCCCCCGGGGCTCGGGCAGCGGTTCCTGCCCTCGTCAGGAACCGTATGACCCCCTGGGGTACTCCTCGACGGGACGGGACGGGACGGGCCGGGACGTCAGTCCCTGAGCTTCTTGAGGAGCTCCACGTCCGCCAGGTGCCCCGCCTTGCCGCCGGGCGTCTCGATGATCAGCGGCACACCGTCGGTCGCCGGGTGCCGCAGGAGGTTCCGGAAGCCGTCCTGCCCGATGTGGCCCGCGCCGATGTTGGCGTGCCGGTCCTTCCGGGCGCCCACCACGTCCTGCGAGTCGTTGGCGTGGATCAGCCGCAGCCGTCCCTCGCCCACGGTCGCCACCAGCTGGTCCAGCGTCCGCGCGGCCCCGTGCGGGCCGGTCAGGTCGTGTCCGGCGGCGAAGACATGGCAGGTGTCCAGGCAGATGCCGAGCTTCGGATGGTGGTCGAGCGCGTCGAAGTACGGCCCGAAGTCCTCCGCGCGCGAGCAGAGCGAGGAGCCCTGGCCCGCCGTCGATTCGAGCAGCAGATCCGGGTCGTCCTCGTGCGTCAGCTCGTCGAGCAGCGGCAGCAGCAGCTCCCGCACCTGCGCGAGCGCCACCGCGCGCGGGCGGCCCCCGGTCGCCGAACCGGTGTGCACCACCACGCCCCGCGCGCCGATCTCCCGGCCCCGGCGCAGCGAGTGCCGCATCGACTCCACCGACTTCTCGGCGGTCGCCTCGGTGTGGGAGCCGAAGTTGATCAGATAGGGGGCGTGCACCCAGGCCGAGAGCGACTCCTCCTCGCACCCGGCCCTGAACCGCTCGCCCTGCGCCGGGTCGCCGGGCGGGGTGGCCCAGCCGCGCGGATTGGCGACGAAGACCTGCACGGCCTCGGCGCCCAGCTCACGGGCGTAGCCGAGACCGACGGTGGCGAGACCACCGGCCACCGGGACATGACCACCGACGGGGTTGCGCGGCATTCCTACAGTCCCTTGATCGTGAGGGTGACGGTGGAGCCCTCGGGCGCGGTCGAGCCGCCCTCGACGGACTGTCCCGAGACGGTGTCGCCCAGGTAGGGGAAGGTCTTCTTCACCTCGACCTCGAAGCCCGCGTCCTCCAGGGCGGCCCGCGCGTCGTCGGCGGTCTCGCCGGTCACGTCCGGGACCTCCACGGACCGGGGGCCCTTGGAGAGGGTCAGGACGATCGTGTCGCCCCCGGCGGCCCTGCTGCCCTCGGCGAGGGACTGGGCGGCGACCGCGCCCGGGTCCTCGGGGGAGTGGATCCGCTCCGGGGCGACCTGGACGGTGAGCCCGGCCTCCTGGAGTCCGGCCGTGGCGTCGGCGACGGTCTCCCCGGTGACGTCGGGCACATCGATCGGCGCGCCCTTGCTGACCACCAGGGCGACGGCCGAGTCGGGTGCCCGCCCGGTGCCGGGCTCGGGGTCGGAGCCGATCACGGAGCCCTGGGCGACGGTCTCGCTGAAGGCCCGGGTGATCACTCCGACCGCCAGGCCCTCCCGCTCCAGGGCGCGCCTGGCCTCGGCGAGCGGCTGGTTCTTCAGAAGGGGCACCTTCACGATCTGCGGGCCCCTGGACAGGGTGAGGGTGACCCTGCCGTTGTTCCGCAGGCGTTCGCCGGGGGCCGGGTCGACCGCCATGACGGTGCCGCGCTCGTACACGTCGCTGAAGGCGCGGGCGGTCGAGCCGACCTCCAGGCCCGCGCCCGTGATCCGCTCGGTCGCGGCGGTCTCGGTCTGGCCGAGGACGGCGGGGACGCGGGTGAACTGGCCGGAATTGATGTACCAGACGCCGACGCCCAGACCGAGGGCGAGCAGGACGCCGACGACCAGGAGCAGCGGGCCGTTCGGGGGACGGCGGCGGGCGGTCGCGGGCGGCGGCTCCGGGACCGGCATCCGGCCGGTGCGCGCCACCGGCGGCCCGTCGGCCGGGTCCTCCACGGCGCGGGCGATCACACTCGTCCGGTCCTCGGAGCCGCCGCGGTCCCCGGACCGGGAGCGCGGCGGCTCCGCGTCCAGCTCCTCGTCGGTCAGCCGGGCACGGGCCTCCCGCGCCAGGGCGAGCAGGGCGACGGCGTCGTACGGGCGGGCTTCGGGGTCGCGGGCGGTCGCGGCGGCGGTCAGTCCGTCCAGTCCGGGGGCGAGCCCGGGGACGGTCCGGGAGGGCGCGGGCACGTCGGTGTGCAGGTGCTGGTAGAGCACCTGGGCGGGGGTGTCGCCCGCGTGGGGTTTGCCGCCGGTCAGCATCTCGTACAGGACGACACCGCAGGCGTACACGTCGGCGCGGGTGTCGGCGGCGCCGTGCTCGATCTGCTCCGGCGCCAGGTAGGAGACCGTGCCGAGGACCGAACCGGTGGTGGCGGTCGCCGAGCCCACCGCCCTGACCAGGCCGAAGTCTGCGACCTTGACCCGCCCGTCGTCCCCTATCAGGACGTTCTCGGGCTTCATGTCCCGGTGCACGAACCCGGCCCGGTGCGCGGCGCCGAGCGCGGCGAGGACCGGCTCCAGGATGTCCAGGGCGGCCCGGGGCGCCAGGGCCCCGCGCTCGCGCAGCACGTCCCGCAGGGTGCAGCCCTCGACGTACTCCATCGCCAGGTAGACGTACGCGCCCTCGGCGCCCTGGTCGAAGACGCCGACCACGTTCGGGTGGGAGAGCCGGGCGACGGACTTCGCCTCCCGGATGAACCGCCCGACGAACTCGGCGTCGACCGCGAGGGCCGGATGCATCACCTTGAGCGCGAGGACGCGGTCGAGACGGGTGTCGACGGCCCGGTAGACCGTGGCCATCCCGCCGACGGCGATGCGCGCGTCGACGCGGTAGCGGCCGTCGAGCAGCCGCCCGACGAGGGGGTCCTGAAGGGTCGTGTCCACGGCGTCGAGTCTACGAGCCGCGGGCCCGGCGCCCGCCCGGCCGCGAGGTACCGGGGCACAGCTGTGACGAGCGTCCCGCCGGGGCGCTCAGAAGGCCGGGCGCTCCGGGTCCAGGTCGGCCCGGCCCGTCACCGGGGAGGACGCCTCCGCGAAGTGGCGGCGCGGGATGCGGCCCGCCCGGCGGGCCAGCCGGCCCGCCTCGACCGCGTGCCGCATCGCCGACGCCATCAGGACCGGCTCCTGCGCCCGGGTCACCGCCGAGGCCAGCATCACCGCCGCGCACCCCAGCTCCATCGCGAGCGTCGCGTCCGACGCGGTGCCCGCGCCCGCGTCGAGGATCACCGGCACCCCGGCCCGCTCCACGATCAGCTCGAAGTTGTGCGGGTTGCGGATGCCGAGTCCGGAGCCGATGGGGGAGCCCAGCGGCATGATCGCCGCACAGCCCACGTCCTCCAGCTTCCGGGCGAGGACCGGGTCGTCGTTGGTGTACGGGAGCACGGTGAACCCGTCGTCGACGAGGGTCTCGGCCGCGGCGAGGAGCTCCTCCCCGTCCGGCAGCAGGGTCCGCTCGTCGGCGACGACCTCCAGCTTCACCCAGTCGGTGCCCAGCGCCTCCCGGGCGAGCCGGGCGGTCAGGACCGCCTCGCCCGCGGTGAAACAGCCCGCCGTGTTGGGCAGCACCCGGATGCCGAGCCGCTCCAGGACGGAGAGGACCGAGCCCCGCACGGTCGGGTCGAGCCGCCGCATGGCGACGGTGGTCAGCTCGGTGCCCGAGGCGGTCAGGGAGCGCTCCAGGACGTCGAGGCTGGGGGCCCCGCCGGTACCCATGACCAGCCGGGAGGAGAACTCCGCGCCCCCGAGGACGAACACGTCGTCGGACATCGCGCTCAGCCCCCCTGGACCGCGGTGAGGACCTCCACCCGGTCGCCCTCGCCGAGCGGGGTCGTGGCCCACTCGCCGCGCGGCACGACCGTCTCGTTGAGGGCCGCGGCGACCCCGGAGCGGGCCGTGGTCAGGGTGGCGACGAGGGCGTCGAGGGAGAGCGGGCCGGGCAGCTCGCGCGCCTCCCCGTTCACGGACACGATCATGCGGGCTGCTCCTGGCGTACGGGAGGGGCGGGGGCGAAGCGGCGGGGGGAGAAGGGGCGCGCCTCCTCGGGGAGGACGCCGGTGGTGAGGACCTCGGCCATCACGTCGCCGGTCACGGGGGTCAGCAGCACCCCGTTGCGGTGGTGGCCGGTGGCCAGGTGCAGGCCGGGCAGCGCGGTGGGGCCCAGCAGGGGCGCGTTGTCGGGAGAGCAGGGGCGGAGCCCCGCCAGGGTCTCGGTGAGCGGCAGCTCGGTGATGCCGGGGACCAGTTCGTGGGCGTCGCGCAGCAGCTCGTACACCCCGCCCGCGGTCACCGTGGTGTCCCAGCCGAGTTCCTCGCTGGTGGCGCCGACGACCAGCTCGCCGTTGGCACGGGGCACCAGGTAGACATGGCTGCCCCGGACCATGGCACGGACCGTCCGGGACAGGAAGGGGGCGTACGCGGCCGGTATCCGCAGCCGCAGGACCTGGCCCTTGACCGGGCGCACCGGCGGGAGGACCTCCTCGGGCACGCCCGCGAGGCGCCCGCTCAGACTGCCCGCCGCGAGCACGACCTGGTCGGCGGCGAGGTGCCCGCCGTCGGCGAGCCCGGCGCCGCGCGCCCGGTCGGCGGTGACCGTCAGACCGTGGGCGAGGGCGCGGTGGAAGACCACCCCGGCGCGTTCGCAGGCGACGAGGAGGGCGGCGGCGAGCCGTCGCGGGTCGACCTGGTGGTCGCCGTCCACCCGCAGCCCGCCGCGCACCCCGGGCGCGAGCATCGGTTCCAGACGGCGGCACTCGCGCCCGCTGAGCCATTCGGAGGCGAGCCCGCAGCGCGTCTGGAGGGCGTGCAGCTCGCGCAGATGGGCCCGGTCGTCGGCGTCGAGGGCGACGGCGAGGGTGCCGCAGGCGCGGTGGCCGACGTCGTGGCCGGTGGCCTCCTCCAGCTCGGCGACGAAGGCGGGGTAGCGCGCGGCGGAGGCGAGGTTGAGCCCGAGGAGGGTCTCCTCGCCGTAGTGGAGTTCGGTGACGGCGGCGAGCATCCCGGCGGCGACCCGGGCCGCTCCGCCGCCGGGATCCGGGTCGACCACGGCGGCGCGCAGTCCGCGCCGCGCGGCCCGCCAGGCCGTGACCAGGCCGATGATGCCGCCCCCGACCACGAGGACATCGGAAGAACGCATGGGCGTCCAGCCCCTCCCTTCGCCGGCATGACCCGGATCAGGTTCGTACGGTCGGAGGCCGTCCCAGCCTCCCTCTCAGCCCGGTGCGTCCGGGCTCCCGCGAGTGCTTTACGCCCGCCAGACTAGCCCGCGCCGCCGGGCGGCCGCAGGACCCCGCCCCACCCCGACTTCCTGACGGTCCATCAGGTGCGTAGGGTGGCCGGGTGAGCGAGCAGAAGCGGGACCAGCAGCACGTCGTGATCGTCGGCGCCGGGATGGCGGGCGTCCAGACCGCCGTCGCCCTGCGCGAACAGGGCTTCACCGGCCCCGTCACCCTCATCGGCGGCGAACCCCACCAGCCCTACGACCGGCCCCCGCTCTCCAAGGCCGTCCTCCTCGGCGAGGCCGAGGACTCCGCCTTCGACATCGACTTCGACGACCTCGGCGTCACCCTCCGCCTCGGCCTGGGCGTCACCGGACTGCGCGCCGACGCCCACGAGATCGACACCGAGGAGGGACCCGTCGGCTACGACGTCCTCGTCCTCGCCACTGGCGCCCACCCCCTCACCCTGCCCGGCACCGAGGGCGTCCCCGGGGTCCATCTGCTCCGCACCCTCGACGACGCCGTCCGCCTCGGCCCCGTCCTGGCCCGCCGCAGCGCCGTCGTGGTCGTCGGCGCGGGCTGGATCGGCGCCGAGTTCGCCACCGCCGCCCGCGCGGCCGGATGTCCCGTCACCGTCGTCGAGGCCGCGGACCTCCCCCTCGCCGGGATCCTGCCCGCCGAGATCGCCGCCCCCATGGCCGAGTGGTACGGGGCGAGCGGCGCCGAACTCCTCACCCACGCCCGCGTGGCCACCGTCGCACCCGGCCGGGTCGTCCTCGCCGACGGCCGCGAACTCCCCGCCGAGGCCGTTGTCGTCGGCATCGGAGCCCGCCCCGCCACCGACTGGCTCACCGGCTCCGGCATCGCCCTCGACCCGAGCGGCGCCGTCACCGCCGACGACCGGCTGCGCACCTCCCTGCCCGATGTGTACGCGGTCGGCGACTGCGCCTCCTTCCCCTCCGCCCGCTACGGCGAACGGCTCCTCGTCCACCACTGGGACAACGCCCTCCAGGGCCCGCGCACCGTCGCCTCGGCCATCACCGGGACCGACCGGGGGCCGTACGACCCCGTCCCGTACTTCTGGTCCGAGCAGTTCGGCCGCTTCGTCCAGTACGCCGGCCACCACGCCCGCGCGGACGCGCTCGTCCGGCGCGGCGACCCCGCCGACGACGCCTGGTCCGTGCTCTGGCTGCGCGCCGGGGTCCCCGTCGCCCTGCTGGCCGTCGGCCGCCCCCGCGACCTGGCCCAGGGCCGCAGGCTCATCGAGACCGGCACCCCGGTCGACCCGGTCCGCGCGGCGGACCCCTCCGTCCCCCTGAAGGCGGCCGTCGGGTAGGGCCCGACTACCGGCTGTCGGTCCGGGATGGCAGGCTTGTCCCCGTGACCCAGATTGACGTAAAGATCGATGCGCTCGTCCCCGCCTGGCTCTACGTGCCCGACATCGCGGAGATGCTCGACATCGACGTGACCCGCGTGCGGCAGCTGATCAAGGAAGGCCAGCTCATCGCCGTCCGCCGGGGAGAGAACAACGCCCTGCAGATCCCCGCCGCCTTCCTCCAGGAGGACCGGATCGTCAAGGGCCTCGTCGGCACCCTCACGCTGCTGCGCGACGACGGTTTCAGCGACGAGGAGATGCTGGAGTGGCTCTTCACTCCGGACGAGAGCCTGCCGGGCACGCCCGCGCAGGCCCTCGGCGAGAATCGCGGCACGGAGGTGAAGCGCCGCGCCCAGGCGCTCGCCCTCTGACCCGGCACCGAAGACACCACCCGCGTGTCGCGGCGTCCGGCCCCGCCCGGGACCGGCCGCCGCGCCCCGCGCCACCGACGGGGGAACCCAACCGTGCCCACGCCTCGTGAGCAGCTCGCCGACGCCCGGCTCTACCTGTGCACCGACGCCCGGAAGCGCCAGGGCGACCTGCCCGCCTTCCTCGACGCGGTGCTCTCCTCCGGCGTCGACGTCGTCCAGCTCCGCGACAAGGGCATGGAGGCGGCCGAGGAACTGGAACACCTCGCCGTGTTCGCCGACGCGGTCCGCCGCCACGGCAAGCTCCTCGCGGTGAACGACCGGGCCGATGTCGCCCACGCCATCGGCTCCGACGTGCTCCACCTGGGCCAGGGCGACCTGCCCGTGCCCGCCGCCCGCGCGATCCTCGGCGACCGGGTCCTGATCGGCCGCTCCTGCCACGCCGAGGACGAGGTCGCCGCCGCGGCCGCCGCACCGGGCGTCGACTACTTCTGCACCGGACCCTGCTGGCCCACCCCCACCAAACCGGGGCGGTACGCGCCGGGCCTCGGCCTCGTGCGGTACGCGGCGGAGCTGGCCCGGGACCGGCCCTGGTTCGCCATCGGCGGCATCGACGGGACCACCCTCGACGAGGTCCTGGACGCGGGCGCCCGCCGGATCGTCGTCGTCCGCGCGATCACCGAGGCGGACGACCCCGCCGCCGCGACCGCGTCCCTCGCCGCCCGGGTCCGGGAGCGCGCCCGGCAGGGCTAGACACCCGTCTCCGCCCCTGGACCCCGGGTCCCCGCCCCCGGACCCGTTCCCGCCCCCGGGCGGACATCCGGGCGGACATCCGGCCCGAGTCCGGACACGCCCCGATCCGTCCGTCTGTCCGAAAACATGTCCATCCACCGGACGCCCGGTACGCGGCTCGCCGTGCCCCGTCTAACCTGCCGTTATGGCCCTTGGTACCGCTTCCGTCCGCTCGGACCGTGCCCGCACGGTCCGGGACATCCTCGCCTCCGGCGGCACGTCGTACTCCTTCGAGTTCTACGCACCCCGGACCGAGAAGGGCGAGCAGGTGCTCTGGAACGCGATGCGGCGCGTCGAGGCGGTCGGGCCCAGCTTCGTCTCCGTGACCTACGGCGCCGGGGGCTCCACCCGAGGCGGCACCGTGAAGGCCACCCAGAAGATCGCCTCCGACACCACGCTGACCCCGGTCGCGCACCTCACCGCCGTCGACCACTCGGTCGCCGAGCTGCGCAACATCCTCGGCCAGTACGCCGACGCGGGCATCCGGAACATGCTCGCCGTCCGCGGCGACCCGCCGGGCGACCCGCTGGGCGAGTGGGTCGAGCACCCCGAGGGCGTCCGCTACGCGGCCGACCTGGTACGGCTGATCAAGGAGTCGGGAGACTTCTGCGTTGGCGTCGCCGCCTTCCCCGAGATGCACCCCAGGTCCACCGACTGGGACACCGACGTCCGGCACTTCGTGGCCAAGTGCCGCGCGGGCGCGGACTACGCGATCACCCAGATGTTCTTCGACCCGGAGAACTACCTGCGGCTGCGCGACCGCGTCGCCAAGGCGGGCTGCGAGACCCCGGTCATCCCCGAGGTCATGCCCGTGGTGAACGTGAAGACCCTCGACCGGCTGCCCCAGTTGAGCAACGCGCTCTTTCCCCCGGACGTGAAAGAGCGGATCCTCGCCGTCAAGGACGATCCCGCCGCTGTACGCTCCATCGGTATCGAGTTCGCGACGGAGTTCTGCGCGCGGCTGCTCTCCGAGGGCGTCCCCGGACTGCACTTCATCACGCTGAACAGCTCCACCGCGACGCTCGAGATCTACGAGAATCTCGGACTGCACCAGCAGTCGTGACCGGTCGTACCCGCCCCGAACCGCGGCGGTGACCGTGGAGAGGGGCGGCGGGGCATGGGGTGGACGGTCCTCTACATCGCGTTCGGAGTGGTCGCGCTCTGGCTGCTGGGGGAGGTGCTCCTCCAGTACAAGGCGCGGCTCCGCTGGCGCGTGCTCGCCTTCTGCGGCTTCCTCGGCGTGGTCCTCGGGGTGCTGCTGCCCTCGGTGCCGGTCATCGTCGCCGGAGCCGTCGCCTTCGCGGTCGGCCAGACGTATGTGACGCTCTCCTTCCGCCGGGGCTTCTCCACCGGCTGGGCCATCGGCGGCAGCCCCGGCGCGAGCCGCCGCCGCCGGGCGGGCGGTGCCTCGCGCGGCGGCCCGACCCTGGAGGTCACCGAGGTCGCCTACGACGCCGGGGCCACCCCGTACGACGGCCCCGAAGGCGCCCCCGAACCGGCCGCCGCCGAGACGACCGCCGTCTACGAGCCCCTGCCGCTGCCCGACGAGACCGGCCAGTACGGGGTCTACGGCCACGACCGGACCCCCGCCCCCGACGCGTCCGCCCAGGACACCGGACACCCCACCGGGTACGGGACACCGGGCCACGACCCCTACCTGCCGGGCTACGAGCAGCAGCCCGGCCACGAACAGCGGCAGCCCGCCTACGGCTACGACACCACCGGACAGCAGCAGTACGCCGCCTACTCCGACCCGTACATCGGCCAGGGCGCGGACACCCAGCAGTACGGCGGCTACTACGGTGACCCGTACGCCCCCTCGTACACCTACGACACCCCGCCCGGCGGCGTCTGGGTCCCGCAGCAGCGTGACACCGACCAGCCGCCCCAGCCGCAGACCCCGGGGGGGTACGGCCACGAGCCGCACCCGGACGACCAGCAGCACTACCGGTACTGAGCGCGGGCCGGAGACCGGGGGTCGCGGACCCACCGGCCCCGGCACCCCGGCCGTCTCACTGCGAGCCGCGGAAGTCCGCGCCCTCCACGATCAGTCCGGCCACCAGCGCCCCCGACATGCCCGCGTGGGCCAGCCCGCCGCCCGGGTGCGACCAGCCGCCCGCGAACCAGAGGCCCGGCAGCGGGGAACGGTTGTCCGCGGGCATCAGCAGCCCCCGGGCCCCCGCGAGCGCCGGCCCCGGCACCTCCGCCGCACCGGTGTCCCGCCGTACGTCCTCCGGGGTGCGCACATGCCGCCACAGCAGCCGCTCCGCGAGCCCCGGGACCGCCCGCCCGGCCGCCCCGGCCAGCTCGTCGGCGAACGCCTCCCAGTCCCGCCCGGGAAGCAGCCGGACGGTCGCCGTGACCGTCACCGACTCGTGCTCCGCGTCCGGCCGCAGCGCCGGGTCGTCCGGCCGCAGCACCGTCACCGTCGGCCGCCCCTCGGCCGCGTGCACCACCGTGCGGTGCGCCGCCCCCGCCTCCCGGGGCCCGCGCAGCGCCAGACAGACCGTCACCCGGCCCGTTCCGTTGGCCTGGTGGTGCGGAACCTCGTCGCCGTCGGTCCAGTCGACGACGTGGTCGCGGTAGAGCGACGGCACCGGCGCCCCCGAGACGACGTGGTCGGCCGCCGTCGTCGTGCCGTCGGCCAGCCGGACGCCCACCGCCCGGCCGTCCTCCTCTAGGACGTCCGTCACGGGCGCGCCGAAGACGAACTCCACCCGCCGCTCGCGGCACCGCTCGTACACCGCGTCCGCGAGGGCCCGCAGCCCCCCGGCCACGTACCAGCTGCCGAAGCTCTGCTCCATGTAGGGCAGGACGGCGGCGGACGCCGGGGCGGTGGCCGGATCGAAGCCGTAGCTCCACGCGTAGCCGTCGAGCAGGGCCGCGAGCCTCGGATCGCGCAGCTCCCGCTCCCCGATCCGGGCGAGCGTCGTCGTCGGACGGCGCAGCAGACCCGTCTTCAGGGCCGGGTACGGGTCGGCCGGCGGCGGCCCCGGGTCCTTCGGCCTCGGTTCCTCCAGGAGGGGGCGGCGGGTGGCGTCCCAGGCCTCCCTGGCCCGCACCAGGAATGCACCCCAGCGGTCGCCCGCGCCCGTGCCGAGCGCCGCGTCCAGGGCGGCGACCGTCCCGGCGCGGGAGGCGTTCGGCAGGTCCACCCGGGTGCCGTCGGCGAAGACATGACGGCTCGCCGGATCGACCTGCGTCAGGGTGACGCACTCCTCCAGCGACTTCTTGCCCGTCTTCACGAACAGGTCCCGGTAGACGGCGGGCAGATGCAGCAGCCCCGGCCCCGTGTCGAACGCGAACCCGTCCCGCTCGTGGCGGCCGACCGCCCCGCCGTACGTCCCGGTCCGCTCGTACACCGTCACCCGGTGGCCCGCCACGGCCAGCCGGGCCGCCGCCGCCATGGCGCCGAGTCCCGCGCCGATCACCACAATCCGTGCCATGACGGCGAGCCTATCCGGCCCGCCCCGGGGACCCCCGGGCCGGTCAGAAGTGCTCGGAGCCGTCCCCGGACGGCGGCCGTTCCCGGGCCCTGGCCTCCGCGTGGGCGAGCCTCCGCTCCTCCCGGTGCTGCGCCCTGCGGCGCAGGAAACGCCGGATGCGCCGGGCGAGGAAGACCAGTATCACCAGGCCCAGGACGAGCAGCGTCCCCGCGACGACCGCCGCCGCCACCGGATGGAAGAGCGCGAAGGTGACGATCCCCGCCACCCCCAGGTCCTCCGCCAGGCTCAGCGCCACATTGGAGAACGGCTCGGGCGAGCTGTTGACCGCCATCCGCGTCCCCGCCTTGACGACATGGCTCAGCAGGGCCGTCGAACCGCCGACCGCGCCCGCCGCCAGCTCCGGCAGCGACCCGCTCTGCCCGGCGAGCAGCGCCCCGACGACGGCCCCCGAGACCGGCCGGACCACCGTGTGGACGGCGTCCCACACCGAGTCGACGTACGGGATCTTGTCCGCCACCGCCTCGCACAGGAACAGCACCCCGGCGACGACGAGGACATCGGTCCGCTGCAGGGCCTCGGGCACCTCGTCGGTGAGCCCGGTCGCGCCGAACAGGCCGAACAGCAGAACCACCGCGTACGCGTTGATCCCGCTCGCCCAGCCACTGGTGAAGACCAGGGGAAGTACCGACATGCGGGCGATCGTAACCAGCTCTGAGTATCCGTACCCAGAGGAGGAGATGAGTAGGTGCGCGGATGGGGCCGGGCGGGTGCGGGGGAGAGAGTGGAGCCCACGGAAGGGGCGCGGCTCCGGCACCGCCGGCACGGGGCTGCGGAACGGGGTCGTGCGTCTGCCGTCACGGGGGAGGTGCGGCGGGGCTCGGGGGGATCGAGCCGCGCCGCACCGGCCGTTCGGAGGCCGCCGCACCGGCCGATGTGGGACCCGTCGGCCCGGATGGGGAGCCACCGGCTCCCGTGGGATCAGCGGCCCGTGGTGGTTCAGTGGCCGCCGCTCACCCGGCCGTGCAGCAGCCGGGAGAGGGCCGCGTGCACGTCGTCCAGGGAGCGTTCGCTCTGGAAGGCCTGCCAGTCCAGGGCCGCCACCAGCACCATGCCGACCAGCGCCGCCGCCGTCAGCGGGACGTCGATCCCGTCGCTCAGCTCCCCGGCCGCCACCCCCTCCCGCAGCACCCCCTCGATCACCGCGACCGCCTCCTGGCGGACCACCAGGAGCGTGGAGTTCCAGGCGCGGTTGGTGCGCCACAGCTCGGCCACGTACAGCTGGGTGAAGGCCGGGTAGCGGTCGATGAAGACGAGTCCCGCCCGGATCATGGCGTCCAGGGCGTCCACCCGGCTGCCGCCGCGCGCGGCCGTCTCCTCGGCGGCCGTCCGCAGGGAGGCGGTGAGCAGCGACACCCCGTGGCGCAGCAGCTCCTCGAAGAGCTCGGTCTTGCTCTTGAAGTTGTAGTAGACCGTGCCCTTGGCCACGCCCGCCCGTTCGGCGATCTCGTCGACGGTCGTCGCGGAGAAGCCCTGCTCCGCGATGAGGGTGACCGCCGCTTCGTAGAGCTTGGCGCGCGTGGCCTGGCGTCGGGTGCTGCTGCTGTCCATGGGCTCGATTCTCACAGGTGTGGCGGGTGGCACCGGCCGCGTCTCACAGGCTCAGCTCCGGGTGGAGCCGGTCGAGCGTCCACACCTGCCGCTTGCGGGCCGAGAGGGCGGTCAGCGCCAGCGCGCCGACGGTGAACGCGGTCAGGACCGCGCAGGCCTGCCAGACGGGTCCGATCTCCCCGCCCGTGATCAGTCTGCGCAGTGCCTCGACCACGTAGCTCATCGGCAGGAAGGGGTGGATGGCGTTGAAGAACGCCGGGCTGGTCTGTACGGGGTAGGTGCCGCCCGCCGAGGTCAGCTGGAGCATCAGGACGGCGAGGACCAGGATGCGGCCCGCCGCGCCGAAGCGGGCGTTGAGCCATTGGATGATCGCGGAGAAGCAGCAGGTGACCAGGGCGAGGAAGCCGACGGTTCCGGCGGCCCGCACCATCTGGAGGCCGAGGCCCCAGTGCAGCACCGACATGAGCGCGGCGACCTGGAGGACGCCGATCGCCGCCACCGGGAGCCAGCCCGCGAGGGCGATCCGCCAGGCGGAGCCGCCCGCGGCGAGCGCGCGCCGGTTCAACGGCTGGATGATCATGTACGCGACCATCGCGCCGACCCAGAGGGAGAGCGGGATGAAGTACGGGGCGAAGCCGGTGCCGTAGTTCGGCGCCTTGTGCAGCGACTGGGCGGCCAGCTTCACCGGGTCGGCCATGACCTCGGTGCGCCGGTCGCGGTCCTGCTGGTCGTAGTCCGGGATCCGGTCGACGCCGTCGCGCAGCCCGCCGGCCAGCTCGCCCGAGCCGTCGGCGAGCTGGAACAGACCGCCGTCGAGGTCGCCCGCGCCCTTCTTCAGCTTGCCGACGCCGCTGTCGAGGTTCACCGAGCCCGTGTGGGCGTCGCTGACGCCGGTGTGCAGCTTCGCCGCGCCCGCCGCGACCTTCCTCGCGCCCGTGTTCAGCTCGTTGATCTTCCGGATGGCGCCCGCCACGTCCTCGTCGAGGTGCGGGGCGCGGGCGGCCAGTTCGTCGGCCTGCTTCTTGAGCGTGACGAGCCGGGCGTCCAGGGTCTTCAGGTCGTCCCCGCCGCCCTTGGTCAGCGCGTGGACGTCGTCGGCGATGGTCGCGACGTCGTTCGCGGTGACCGTGGCCTCCTTCAGGGGGCCGCAGACCCGGGCGTCGGGCTCGGGGGCGTCCACACACAGCTCCCGGTGCAGCGCGGTCAGGCCCTCGTCGGCCTTGTGGGCGGCGCCGCGGACCGCGGGGGCGCGCTTCACCAGGTCGTCGAGGTTGTGCCGGACGGCGGTCGCGGAGTCGGAGACGAGCCGGGCGGTGTCCCGGATCGACCGGCCGTTGTCCGCGAGGTAGGGGCGGACCTTGTCGGCGGTGCCGTTCACCTTGTCGGCGAGGGCCTGGGTGCCGTCCGCGACCTTGCGGGAGCCGCTCTGGAGGTCCTTCGCGCCCTTGTCGAGCCTGGTCAGGCCCGCCGCGAGGTCACCGCTGCCGGTCTTGGCGTCCTTGAGGCCGTCCGCGAGGTCCTTGGAGCCCTTCTTCGCCTTGTCCACGCCCTGCTTGAGGTCGTCGGCGCCCTTGGCCGCCTTCGCGGTGGCGTCGTGGATGTCGGAGAAGGAGATGAAGATCTTGTCGAGGAAGGTGCGGGAGGACTTCGTCGAGGCGGCGGTGCGCACCTCGGAGAAGACCGTCCGGGAGATCTGGCCGACGATGTAGTTGTTGGCGTCGTTGGTGCGCACCCGCAGGGCGCCGGTCTCGGGCGAGTCGCCGGAGCTGGAGGCGATGCGGGAGCTGAAGTCGCCGGGCATGGTCAGGGACAGGTAGTACGTGCCGTTCTCGACGCCCTCGCGGGCCTCGGCGTCGCTCACCCGGTGCCACTCGAAGGTGTTGCTCTTCAGGAGCCCCTCGGTGATGTCGTCACCGGCGCTGACGCGCTTGCCGTCGGTGGTGGCGCCCCGGTCCTCGTTGACGAGGGCGACGGGGAGCTTGTCGAGCCTGCTGTACGGGTCCCAGAACGAGTACAGGTACAGGGCTCCGTACAGCAGCGGCAGCAGCAGGATCGCGACGAGCGCGGCGCGCGGCAGCTTTCCCCTGCCGAAGCGCTTCAGCTCAAGCGCGGCCAGTTTCGGCGAGCGCATCGGCCGCCCCCTCCTCGGTCGTGTCTTCGGTGTCGTTCCGGGGGCCTTCGGTCTCCGCGCGGGCCTCCCCGGCCTCTCCGGTCTCCGCGCGGGCCTCCCCGGCCTCTCCGGTCTCCGCGCGGGCCTCCCCGGTCTTCCCGGTCTCCGCGAGGTCCTTCGCGGGCGTCTCCGCCGTCCCGGCGGGCTCCTCCGGCTCCGGCTCCGGCCCGGCCTCCCCGTCGAGCGTCGTGATGCGCAGGACGCCCTCGGGGGACTCGCTGCAGACCGCGAGGACCGTGGTGCCGGACGCGGCCACGGAACGCAGCAGCTCCCAGACCCGCACCCGGTCGGCGTCCGAGAGCTTCAGGTCGGTGTCGTCGACGGCGAGCAGCCGGGGCCGGCCGATCAGGGCCAGCGCGAGGGACAGTCGCAGCGCCTCCAGCCGCTCCAGATCCCGTACGGAGGTCCGCTCGCCCTTCGGCAGGGCCGTCAGGTCGAGTCCCGCTGCGGTCACGGCCTCGTCGATCAGGGCCCGGGAGGCCGCGGCCCGCTCGGCGGGGCGGCGCAGCAGGGTCCGGACGGAGCCGTCGAACCGGCGCTGGAGCAGGGCCCGCTCGCGCAGGTGCTCGGCGACGGTGAAGGCCGGGTCGAGCTCACTGACGCCGGGGACCTGGCCGAGGGCGCTGATCCGGCGCACGGCGGCCATCTTCCGGGGCAGCGGCAGACCGCCGACCTCGGCGGCGCCCTCCGTGGCCTTCATCCGGCCGGTGAGCGCGAGCAGCAGACAGGTGCGGCCCGAGCCCGAGGGGCCCTCGATCGCCACGAGCGCGCCCGGCTCGGCCCGGAAGGAGACCTTCCGGAACGCCCAGCCGCGCGGGCCCTCCAGTCCGAAGCCGTCCGCGACGACGGCGGCGCCGTGCGGCCGCTCCCCGGCCTCCGTTCGCACGGATTCCACGAGCCCCACCCCCCGATTCCCCTTTTGAACTGACTGGTCAGTTCAAAAGCTACCCCGGGGCGGGGAGTTCAGGCAAAGCCCCAGCTCGGCGCGGATTGTCAGTGGGGCGGTGCACGATGAACACATACGGCCACAGGACCGTCACGCGACGACAGGAGGACTCGTCATGGCAAGCCCTTCCGCAGCAGCCGCGCCCCGCCGCCGATCCGTCCCCGCACAGTCCGGACCCGCCTCCGACATCCACCCCGTCACGCGCCGCGCCACCGCCCCGCCCGCCGCCCTCGACCTCCTCGCCAAGGCCAGGTCCGGACTCGCCGAGGCCGCCACCCTCGACCGCCCCCACGAGAGGTACGCCGTCGCGCACCTCGCCGCCCTCCGGGCCGCCGCCGCCGTCCTCGCCGCCCGCGCCAGGCCCGAGACCGGCCGCCGACGGCAGCGGATACGGAGCGCCTGGGAACTCCTCGCCGAGCTGGCGCCCGAGCTGGCCGAGTGGGGCGGACTCTTCGCCGCCGGAGCCGACCGCAGGGCCCGCGCCGAGGCGGGCATCCCGAGCGCGGCGACCCGGCGCGAGGCCGACGACCTGCTCAGGGACGCCGCCTTCTTCCTCCGTCTCGTCGAGCGGCTGCTCGCCCTGCACCCGGGCCCGCCCGGCGCGGGAGGGACCGGGCGGGCCGGAGGATGATCCGGAAGACGGGGCCCAGGCCATAGGGTGGGGGAGCGTCCGTACCCGTCACCGAGGAGTCAACAGCCGTGCCGGACCCTTCCCCTGTCTTCGGTCGAGAGGCGACCTCGCGCCCGTCGCGCGCCTCCCTGCGCACCGCCGTCGTCTGGGACGTCCTCAAGGACGCCCTCGACCGCCGGGTCGAGGCCACCGGGAAAGCCGGTCTCGACGTCCTCGACACGGGCGGCGGCTCCGGCAACTTCGCGGTGCCGGTCGCCCGCCTCGGCCACCGGGTCACCGTCGTCGACCCCAGCCCCAACGCGCTGTTCGCGCTGGAGCGCCGCGCCGCCGAGGCCGGGGTCGCCGACCTCGTCACCGGCGTCCAGGGAGACATCAGCGGCCTGTTTGACGTGGTCGGACGCGAGGGCTACGACACCGTGCTCTGCCACGGCGTCCTGGAGTACGTCGAGGACCCCGCCGAAGGCGTGCGCAACGCGACCGCCGCGCTCCGCCCCGGCGGCAGCCTCAGCCTGCTCGCGGCCGGTCTCGGCGGCGCGGTCCTCGCCCGCGCCCTCGCCGGACACTTCACCGAGGCCCGCCACGCCCTGGGCGACCCGGCGGGCCGCTGGGGCCCCGGCGACCCGGTGCCCCGCCGCTTCACCGCCGAGCAGCTCACCGAGCTGGCCGACGGGGCCGGACTCGCGGTCGGCGCGGTGCACGGGGTCCGGGTCTTCGCCGACCTCGTCCCCGGCGCCCTCGTCGACACCGAGTCCGGTGCGGCGGAGGCCCTGCTCAAGCTGGAGGCGGCCGCCGCCGAGCTGCCGTCCTTCCACGCCATCGCCACCCAGCTGCACCTGCTGGGCGAGAAGAGGGCCTGAACAGGACCTCACCCGTTCGGCGGTGCGGGCCGCGCCGCCGATGCAGTACGCCACAGCATGCCCGGTCAGGGGCTCCGCCCCGTATGATCGGGGGACAGCATCCGGCATGACGGGGAAGGGGCTGGGGAATCAACGCCTCAGCAACCGATCCGCATGGCGGCCCGGATTGGCTATTCGGCATTGAGGGCGGGTTTCACGGGGGCGATTCCCTGCCTATCCTGAAAGGGCCGCAAACCGGTCGCCCCCGCGACCGACGACTAGGAGGACTCCGTGCCGCTCTCGGAGCACGAGCAGCGAATGCTCGAGCAGATGGAGCGAGCGCTGTACGCCGAAGATCCCAAGTTCGCGACAGCGCTCGAGGGAAGCGGACTGCGTACGTACACCCGGCGACGGGTCTACCAGGCAGTCGCCGGCTTCCTGGTGGGTATCGCGCTCCTCATGGCCGGAATGGTCGCACAGCAGATCTGGATCAGCGTGGTGGGATTCCTCGTCATGCTGGGCTGCGCGGTCCTGGCGGTCACCGGATGGCGCAAGGCGCCCAAGCCGGGTGAGCAGCAGCAGCCCCATGGTGGAGGAACGGCGGCCGGTGGCCGCCGTACCCGGCAGCGACGCTCCATGATGAACCGCATCGAGGAGCGGTGGCAGCGCCGCCGCGACGAACAGCAGGGCGGCGGCCACTGACCGCCCCGTGAGCGGTGGCCCCGCATCCCTCCGAACGATTTCTTACGGCTGAGCCCCGTGGACACCGCGCCGAGCGCGCGCCCACGGGGCTCAGCCGCGCGCCCCGGCGAAAGGGCCCTCGACGATCCGGTACGGGGTGCCCCCGGGGCCCGGAACCGGGCTACGGGGTGCCCCCGGGGCCCGGAACCGGGGGAGGCCCCGCGCCCGGAGGCCCGGAACCGGGGGAGCCCCCGCGCCCGGAGGCCCGGAACCCCAAGGCTCCGGGGGCTTGGAGGCCCCGACCCGAGGCCCCCCGGACCCCGGGCAGCCCCCGACGGCCTCCCGACGCCAGTGGGCGGGGGCCCGTACCGCGCCCCCCCCCACTTCCGCTCCGCAGCCCCTTCCGGGCGCCCGCTCAGCCCGTCTCGCGGGGCGGGCGGCGGAAGGACGAGGCCACCCGCCCGGCCGCGGTGTGCCACCGCAGCGACCAGCCGTCCGTCACGGACGCCCACCGGGCCGCCGCCGACCAGCGCAGCCGCGCCGCCGAACGGGGCGCGAGCAGCACGCGGAGCCGCGTACGGCGGTCCGCCGAGGCGCGGAAGCCCGCCCTGACCCGGACGGCCTCCTCCGCGAGACCCGGGCGGGCCGCCGGACGGGGCGCGTACAGGACCTCCTCCACGGCGCCCGCGATCCGGTGCACGGCCCGCGCCGACTCCTCGTCCAGTTCGCCCAGCCGGACGATCCGGTCCGCCGTGTTCCTCGGCGTCCTCGACTCGTCGGGCTCGATCCCGTGGTCCCAGGCGGTGTCCACCACCTCCTGCCAGACCGCGAGCGTCCGGGCGGCCGTCCCCGCCGGGCTCCGCGCCCCCGCCGGACCGAGCCGCCGGGCCCGCACCCGGCCGCGCCAGAGCAGCGGCCCGAAGGGCAGGGAGAGCACCACGAGCACCCCCAGCCCCCACAGGAGCACCGTCCACAGATCCGGTCCCGAGCCGCCCGAGGACGCCCCGGCCGCCGCCGCCTCCGGACCGCAGTCGCCCTGCCTGCGCATCTGCGCCGTGCAGGACTCCGAGGCGCTCGGCCCGGCGGACGGCTGGGCCGAGGCGCTCTGCTGGGGCCGCGCGGGCCCGGTGGCCGTACCGGACGGCGTGTCGGGCCGGGTGTACGAGGGGACCGAGCCCCGCGAGGGCGTCGGCTCGAACCGGGTCCACCCGGCCCCCTCGAAGTACAGCTCGGGCCAGGCGTGCGCGTCACGGATGCCGACCGAGACCGAGCCGTCGCTCTGCGGGGTCCCCGGCATGAAGCCCACGGCCACCCGTGCCGGAATGCCCAGCGTCCGGGCCATCGCCGCCATCGAGAAGGAGAAGTGGACGCAGAAGCCCTCCTTGTCCTTCAGGAAGCGGGAGATCGCCTGCACACCGGTGCCCGACTCGACCTCGACGTCGTAGCGGAAGCCGCCGTCCTTGGCGAACCAGTCCTGGAGCCGCACGGCCCGCTCGTAGTTGCCCCGGGCGCCCCTGGTCACCTCCAGGGCGGCCGTCCGTACGTCCTCCGGCAGCGACGGCGGTACCTGGGTGTACTCGCGGCGCAGCTTCTCCGGTACGGGCGGGGCCGTCGCCAACTGCGTGGCCGTCGGCCGCACGTCCAGGCTGACGACCTGGTAGCGGGTGCCCCGGGTGGTCTGCCCGTCGTCGCCGACGAGCGTCCTGCCGGTCGGCTCGTACCGCCAGCGGCCGTCGACGTCGACCCGGGACGCCGGGTACGGCATCGGCAGCCACTTCTGCTCGTACCCGTCGGAGGCGACGAAGTTGGTGGTCACCTCGGTGGTCGTGACGGACCGGTCGAGCCCCTGCGGCCGGGGCAGCCGCTTCGGCACGTCCTCGATGGGGCGGACCGAGGACTTCCAGGAGGTGCCGTCGAACTGGTCGAGGGCCACCAGCCGCAGGTACAGGCCGGAGGGGTCGAGGGCGTTGGTCCGGTAGCGCAGGACCTCCCGGTCCTCCGGCTGGCGCAGGTTGTTCTGGAGGGAGACCAGCGGGTTCACGGCCGAGATCGTGCCGCCCCCGCCGCCACCCCCGCCCCCCTCGCCGCCGCCCTCGCCGAACAGACCGCCGCTGAAGCCGGGCAGGCCCAGCGGCACGACCAGCGCCACGCCCATGGCCACCGCGCCGATCCGGCGGCCGGTACGGGCCGGGGACGCGGTCGTACCGCCGGCCGTCGCGGCGGACCCGGAGCGCGCCGGGCGCGGCGCGCCGCCGAAGACCCGCCCCCACGCCGCGAGCCGGTCGCGGCTCTCGGCGAGGAGCAGCAGCAGATAACCGGAGGCCGCGAGGAGGAACCAGAGCCAGCCCGCGCCGCCGCCGGAGAGCCCGGCGGCGACCGAGTACAGGGCGAGCAGCGGCAGACCGGCCGGGGCGGCCCGGCGGAAGGTGACGGCGAGGCCGTCCACCAGGAGGCCGATCGCGACGACCCCGCAGACCAGCATCAGCCGGATGCCCTCGGTGTCCGGGGCGGGCACCGCGTAGTGCCCGACGTCCGCGGCGCCCGACCGGAACAGCCCGGCGGCGTGCGCGAGGGCCTCCGGGCCGGGCAGGAACAGCAGCACCGCCCGCTCCCCGGCGAAGAGCGCGGTCAGCGCGAGCAGGGCCACGGCCAGCTGGGCGAGCAGGGTCAGCGGCCGGGCCAGCGGTATCCGCCGGGCCACCGCGCCCGCCCCGCTCACCAGGGCGAGGACGAAGGCCGCGGTGAAGATCCAGGTCGCCGGTCTCACCAGCGGCAGCAGGGCCCCCGCGCCCATCAGGGTGGCGGCCCAGGCGGCCAGGGTCAGCCGGGTGCGCCCGCTCATGCCCATCCTCCGTAGGTGTCGGCGGCGGACTCGGCGCGCATCCCGGCGGCCGTCCGCCACAGCTCGGGGAGCCGGGCCCCGGGCGGTACGGCGAGCGCCGTCCAGCCCGCCTCCCGGAGCAGCCGCAGCCGCTCCTCGACGGCCCCGGTGACGGCGCCGCCGGTCAGCCAGGACCCGGAGTCCAGGACGAACGCGACGGCCGCGCCGGTCCGGCCCCGCATCCGCGCGGTGAGCGCGGCCTGCTCCTCGTCGAGGTCGCCGAGGAAGGCCAGCAGCAGGCCCTCACCACCGCCGCGCAGCGCGTCCGAGGCACGGGACAGACCGGCGCCCTCGGAGTGGTCGACGACCGCGAGGGTGTCCATCAGGAGTCCGGCCGACTCGGCCGCGTCCTGGGCCGCGGCGAAGCCCTCGGACCCCTCGCCGGGCACGCAGCTGCCGGTGTCGGTGACCAGCCGGACGGCGTAGCCGCGCTCCAGCATGTGCACCAGCGAGGACGCGGCCCCGGAGACCGCCCACTCGAAGGCCGAGTCGGGCCCCGAGCCCTGGTAGGCGATCCCCCGGGTGTCGAGGAGGACCGTGCAGCGGGCCCGCTGCGGCTGCTCCTCGCGCCGGACCATCAGCTCGCCGTAGCGGGCGGTGGAGCGCCAGTGGACCCGGCGCAGGTCGTCCCCGTGGCGGTAGGCGCGCGGGATGATGTCGTCGTCGCCCGAGAGGGCGAGGGCGCGCTGCTGCCCGTCGCCGTGGCCCGAGGCCTCCCCGGTGAGCTGCACCGGCGGCAGGGGTTCGGTCCTGGGCACGACCGTGAGGGTGTCGTGCGCGTGGAAGGAGCGGGTCAGCTCGCACATCCCGAAGGGGTCGCCCAGCCGCAGCTGGAGCGGCCCGAGCGGGAAGCGGCCGCGCAGGTCGGAGCGGACCCGGTAGGACACCTCGCGCCGCCCGCCCGCCTCGACCCGGTCCAGGACGAAACGGGGCCGGGGCCCGAGCGTGTACGGCACGTGGTCCTGGAGCATCAGGAGCCCGGTGGGCAGCTTGGACACGTTCTCCATCCGCAGCTGCACCCGGGCCTCGGTGGCCGCCTCCACCCGCTGCGGGGTGAGCCTGCGGGAGGTCGCGACCCGGTAGCGGGTGCGGTGCAGCACGAGGACGCAGAGCAGCGGCAGCGCGGCGAGCAGCAGTCCGACGCGGAGCAGATCGGCCTGGCCGAGGACGTACGCGCAGACGGCGGCGGCCACCCCGGCGGCGAGGAAGGAGCGGCCGCGGGTGGTGAGACCGCCGAGGGCGGTCCGCAGACCGCCCCGGTCGTCCTCCCCGCCCCGCTGTCCGTCCGGTGCGGCGGCGGCTTCCATCACAGCCGCCGGGCGCCGGACTGCTGGCCGTGGAGCGGTCCGGTGGGCGGGGCCGCGGCCGGGACGGGGGTGCGCTGGAGGACGTCCTGGACGACCTGCTCGGCGGTCCGCCGGTTGAGCTGGGCCTGTGCCGTCGGCAGCAGCCGGTGGGCGAGGACGGGCGCGGCGAGTGCCTGGAGGTCGTCGGGCAGCACGTACTCCCGGCCGCTGAGCGCGGCCGAGGCCTTGGCGGCCCGCAGCAGATGCAGGGTGGCCCGGGGGGAGGCGCCGAGCCGCAGGTCGGGGTGGGTGCGGGTGGCGGCGACGAGCTCCACCGCGTACCGGCGCACGGCGTCGGCGACGTGCACCGCGCGCACCGCCTCCACCAGCTTCAGGACGTCGTGGGCGTGGGCCACCGGCTGGAGGTCGTCCAGCGGGGACGCCGAGCCGTGCACGTCGAGCATCCGCAGCTCGGCCTCGGCGCTGGGGTAGCCCATGGAGACCCGGGCCATGAAGCGGTCGCGCTGGGCCTCGGGCAGCGGGTAGGTGCCCTCCATCTCGACCGGGTTCTGCGTGGCGACCACCATGAACGGGCTGGGCAGCTCGTAGGTCTGGCCGTCGACGGTGACCTGGCGCTCCTCCATGGACTCCAGGAGCGCCGACTGGGTCTTCGGCGAGGCGCGGTTGATCTCGTCGCCGATCACGATCTGCGCGAAGATCGCGCCCGGCTTGAACTCGAAGTCCCGCTGCTGCTGGTCGAAGATCGACACACCGGTGACGTCGGACGGCAGCAGGTCGGGGGTGAACTGGATGCGGCGCACGGAACAGTCGATGGACCGGGCCAGGGTCTTGGCGAGCATGGTCTTGCCGACGCCGGGGACATCCTCGATGAGGAGGTGCCCCTCGGCGAGCAGCACGGTCAGCGAAAGCCGTACGACCTCGGGCTTGCCCTCGATCACGCTCTCCACCGACCTGCGGACACGCTCGACGGTGGTGGTCAGATCAGTGAGGCTCGCTCGATCGTCATAGGTCGTCACCCCGGCCCTCCTCGGCCTTCCGGAACAGGGACACCTGCCCCCGTGGAATCGTCGGGGGGTGTCCACGGGCATTCTTGTTCGCGGGGCCGGGCCGTGTCACTCGGGGGTGGACAAGTGCGGCCGGTATGCCGGGGTTTAGTGGATTAAGCCGGGTCGGTCTCCGTCTCGTCCGACGGGTCGATCTCCCGCAGGAGGCCCGTCGTCACGTCGAAGACGAAGCCCCGGACGTCGTCGGAGTGCAGCAGGAAGGGGGAGGTCCGCACCCGCTGCATCGACTGCCGCACGTCCTGGTCCACATCGCGGAAGGCCTCGACCGCCCACGCGGGACGCTGCCCGACCTCGTCCTCCAGCTCGTGCCGGAAGTCCTCGGTCAGCGACTCCAGACCACAGTTCGTGTGGTGCACGAGCATCACGCTGCGGGTGCCCAGGGCGCGCTGGCTGATGGTGAGCGAACGGATGACGTCGTCCGTGACGACCCCGCCCGCGTTGCGGATCGTGTGGCAGTCGCCCAGCTGGAGGCCGAGGGCCGCGTGCAGGTCGAGCCGGGCGTCCATGCAGGCGACGACGGCGACGCGCTGCACCGGCCGCGCGTCCATTCCGGGGTCGGCGAAGCCGGAGGCGTACCGGGCGTTGGCCTCGACGAGACGGTCGGTGACCGTGCCGCTGTTGCGTATGGCATCGGCAGAGGGGTGCGTGGAGGTCGACATGGTTCCGACGTTAACGGTCAAGGGCCCTCCGGGCCCGCTGTGAGAGCGGACAAAGAACCGCATCGGGCCTTGTTGTGAGCTAACCCACAGGAGCCGGCGGCGTGGCCCCGAACGAGTGACTCGCCCGGAACGTCCCCCATCGGGCGACGCGCCAGCGGGTTGATTGACCGGCGCGTGCCGTGGACTAAAGTGACGCGGAGTTCCTGGAGACAACGAGCGATCTTCCGCGGTTTCTCCCCCGTGTGTGCGGCGGTACCTACGGCTCGGCCTCCTCCCGCTCGCCGGTGACCTCCGCGCCCGATCTGAGAGGGCGCATTGAGCAACGACCGACACGTCCCGGTCATGCTCCAGCGGTGCCTGGACATGTTGGCCCCCGCCCTCGAGCGCCCCGGCGCGGTCGTCGTCGACTGCACCCTGGGCCTCGGCGGCCACAGCGAGGCACTCCTGAAGCGGTTCCCCGAGGCGCGGCTCGTCGCCCTCGACCGGGACAAGGAGGCCCTGCGGCTCTCCGGCGAGCGGCTCGCCCCGTACGGAGAGCGCGCCACGCTCGTGCACGCCGTCTACGACGAACTGCCCGAGGTCCTCGACCGGCTCGGCATCCCCGCCGCCGACGGCGTCCTCTTCGACCTCGGCGTCTCCTCGATGCAGCTGGACGAGGCCGACCGGGGCTTCGCCTACGCCCAGGACGCCCCGCTCGACATGCGCATGGACCAGACGACCGGCATCAGCGCGGCCGAGGTCCTCAACACCTACCCGCCGGGCGAGCTGGTCCGCATCCTGCGCGCGTACGGCGAGGAGAAGCAGGCCAAGCGGATCGTCTCCGCGATCGTCCGCGAACGCGAGAAGGAGCCGTTCGACCACAGCGCCCGGCTTGTCGAGCTGATCCGCGACGCGCTCCCGCAGGCCGCCAAGCGCACCGGCGGCAACCCGGCCAAGCGCACCTTCCAGGCCCTGCGCATCGAGGTCAACGGCGAGCTGTCCGTCCTGGAGCGGGCCGTCCCGGCCGCCGTGAAGGCCCTCGCCGTCGGCGGCCGGATCGCCGTCCTCTCCTACCACTCCCTGGAGGACCGGCTGGTCAAGCAGGTGTTCGCGGCGGGCGCCGCCAACACCGCCCCGCCCGGCCTGCCGGTCGTCCCCGAGAAGTACCAGCCCCGCCTGAAGCTGCTCACCCGGGGCGCCGAACTGCCCACCGAGGAGGAGGTCGCCGAGAACCGGCGCGCCGCCCCGGCCCGGCTCCGCGGCGTCGAGCGCATCCGGGAGGACGTCCGGTGAGCACGGCGAAGGGGCCCCACAAAGGGCGGGCCGCCCGGCTCGGACGGCTGATGCCGTCCGGGCCCAGCTCGGCGGCCCGCACCCCCTTCGTCCTGCTCGTCGTGGTGCTCCTCGGCGGCGGCCTGATCAGCCTGCTCGTCCTGAACTCGGCCCTCAACCAGGGCTCCTTCCGGCTGAACGAGCTCAAGAACAGGACCACCGAGCTCACCGACGAGGAGCAGGCGCTCCAGCGGGACGTCGACGACTACGCGGCCCCCGACGCCCTGGAGCGCCGGGCCCGCGAGCTGGGCATGGTGCCCGGCGGCAGCCCCGCCTTCCTCGGCCCGGACGGCAAGGTGCTCGGCGAACCGTCCGAGGCGGTCGCCCCGAAGCCCGGCCCCACGCCCACCGCGGCCCCGACACCCCCGCCGGCCCCCGCGCGCACCACGGCCCCCGCGACCCCGCCGCCCGCCGCCACCGGCTCGGGGACCGCCTCGGGCACCGCGAAGCCGCCCACCGCACCCGGCACCACCGGCACCGGCACCGGCACCGGCACCACCGCACCGCGGACGACCGCGACCGCGCCCGACCCCACGACCTCCGGCAGGTGACCGAGCAGTGCCCCCCAAGGAGCCCCCGCGCCGCCGCGTCCCCGGCCCCGCCCGGCCCGCGCGCCCCCGGCCCGCCTCCGCCGGAGCCCGCCCGTCCCGCCCCGCGCCCCGGCCCGCCCCGCAGCGGACCCCGCCGCGCCCCCCGGCCCGCAGGCCCCGCACCATCCGGCTCGGCAGCCCCCGGCCCCGGCTGCGGCTGATCTCCCTCGGTCTGACGCTCGTCATGCTGGTCTTCGTGGTGCGGCTCCTCCAGGTCCAGGCCGTCGACGCCAGCGCGTACGCGGCCAAGGCCGACAAGTACCGCTTCCAGGAGTACACGCTCTCCGCCGAGCGGGGCGAGATCACCGACCGCAACGGCATCGCGCTCGCCGCCAGCGTCGACGCGTACGACATCACCGCCGACCCCAAGCTCTTCACGCGTGAGGAGTCCAAGGTCAGCGACGCCCCCGAGCAGGCCGCCGCCCTCCTCGCCCCCCTCCTCGGCAAGGAGCCCGCCGAACTGGCGAAGAAGCTCCGCACCCCCAAGTCCCGCTACACCCTGCTGGCCCGCAAGCAGACCCCGCAGGTCTGGAACCAGATCAGGGACCTCAAGCGGGTCTACGGCCAGAAGGCCCAGCGCTCCGCGGGCGGCAACGGCGTCAACCTCCTCGGCGGCGTCCTCAGCGAGCCCAGCACCAAGCGCGTCTACCCCAACGGGGAGCTCGCCGCCGGAATACTGGGATACGTCAACGCCGAGGGCAGGGGCGCGGGCGGCGTCGAGTCCATGCTCGACCCCGAGCTCGCGGGCAAGGACGGCAAGATCCGCTTCACCCAGTCCGGCGGCCGCCAGGTACCCACCGCGGGCTCCCAGGGCACCCCCGCCGTCCCCGGCTCCGACATCGAGCTGACCATCGACCGGGACATCCAGTGGGCCGCCCAGCAGGCCATCACCGACCAGGTCCGCAAGTCCAAGGCCGACCGGGGCTACGTGATCGTGCAGGACACCAGGACCGGCGAGGTCCTCGCCATGGCCAACGCCCCCGGCTTCGACCCCAACGACCTCTCCGCCGCCAACGCCGCCTCCATGGGCAACGCGGCCCTCCAGGACGCCTACGAGCCCGGCTCCACCAGCAAGGTCATGTCCATGGCCGCCGTCCTGGAGGAGGGCAAGGCCGCCCCCGACACCCATGTGACCGTCCCCAACCGGCTCCACCGCGGCGACCGGCTCTTCAAGGACGACATCGACCACCCGACCTGGTACCTGACCCTCAACGGCGTCCTCGCCAAGTCCAGCAACATCGGCACCATCCTCGCCACCGGGCGGCTCGGCGCCACCCAGCCGGAGTCCAACCGGGTCCTCCACGCCTACCTGCGCAAGTTCGGCATGGGCAGCCCCACCGGCCTGAACTACCCGGGCGAGACCCCGGGCATCCTCGCCGAGCCCCAGGACTGGTCCACCTCCCAGCAGTACACGATCCCCTTCGGCCAGGGACTCTCCCTCAACGCCATGCAGGCCGCCTCCGTCTACTCGACCATCGCCAACGGAGGCGTACGCGTCGAACCCACCCTCGTCCGGGGCAGCAAAGGCCCCGACGGACGGTTCGCCCCCGGCCCCAAGCCCAAGGAATCACGGGTCGTCAGCGAGAAGACCGCCCACACCCTCGCCACCATGCTGGAGTCCGTCGTCGGGAACGAGGAGGGCACCGGCACCAAGGCCGCCATCCCCGGCTACCGCGTCGCGGGCAAGACCGGCACCGCCAACCGCGTCGACCCCGAACTCGGCCGCTACAAGGGCTACACCGCCTCCTTCGCGGGCTTCGCCCCCGCCGACGAGCCACGGATCACCGTCTACTGCGCCATCCAGAACCCCACCAAGGGCAGCTACTTCGGCGGCCAGATCTGCGGACCCATCTACAAGAAGGTCATGGAGTTCGCCCTCAAGACCCTCCACATCGCCCCCACGGGCGTCACACCGGCCCGACTGCCGGTCACCTTCGACCCCACCCCGTGACACTCCGGGAGCACCAGTGACAACGATCACCCCCCCATCCGGGAACCGGAAATCGAACTCCGGCGAGGCCCCGGGCTCTTTTGGCCCCCCACAGGGTGCGCCCGGTACGCTCACCGCCGTGCCACACGCTGATCAGTACCGAACGACCCCGCCCCGGCCGGAGCAGGCCCGCCCGACACCCCTGGGCGACCTGGCCGCGCAGCTGGGGGCAGACACCCCCGGAACCGCCGTGATCTCCGGCATCACCCACGACTCCCGGGCCGTGCGCCCCGGCGACCTCTACGCGGCCCTGCCCGGCGCCCGCGTCCACGGCGCCGACTTCGCCGCCCAGGCCGCCGGGCTCGGCGCCGCCGCCGTCCTCACCGACCCGACGGGCGCCGACCGCGCCGCCGCGACCGGCCTGCCGGTCCTCGTGGTCGAGGACCCGCGCGGCCGGATGGGGGAACTCGCCGCCCGGATCTACGGACGGCCCGGCGACGACCTCCTCCAGATCGGCATCACCGGCACCTCCGGCAAGACCACCACCGCCTACCTCGTCGAGGGCGGACTGCGCGGCACCGGACACCGCACCGGACTCGTCGGCACCGTCGAGATGCGGATCGGCGACGAGCGCATCAAGTCCGAGCGCACCACCCCCGAGGCCACCGACCTCCAGGCCCTCTTCGCCGTCATGCGCGAGCGGGGCGTCGACGCCGTCACCATGGAGGTCTCCAGCCACGCCCTGGTGCTCGGCCGGGTCGACGGCTGCGTCTTCGACGTCGCCGTCTTCAACAACCTCAGCCCGGAGCACATGGAGTTCCACTCCGGCATGGAGGACTACTACCGGGCCAAGGCCTCGCTCTTCACCCCGGAGCGCAGCCGCCTGGGCGTGGTCAACCTCGACGACGCGTACGGCCGCAGGCTCGCCGGAGAGGCGACCGTCCCGGTCGTCACCTTCTCCGCCGAAGGCCGCGCCGACGCCGACTGGCGCGCCGAGGACCTCGTCCTCGGCTCCCACGACTCGACGTTCACGGCCGTCGGCCCCCGGGGCGAGCGGGTTCCCGCCACCGCCCCGCTGCCCGGCCCGTTCAACGTCGCCAACACCCTCGCCGCCCTCGCCACCCTCGCCGCCGCGGGCGCCGACCCCGAGGCCGCCGCCGCGGGCGTCGCGGCCGTCCCCGGCGTCCCCGGCAGGCTGGAGCGCGTCGAGGCGGGCCAGCCGTACCTCGCCGTCGTCGACTACGCCCACAAGACGGACGCCGTCGAGTCGGTCCTGCGCTCCCTGCGCGAGGTCACCGACGGCCGTCTGCACGTGGTCATCGGCTGCGGCGGCGACCGGGACACCACCAAGCGCGGCCCGATGGGCGCCGCCGCCGCCCGGCTCGCCGACACCGCCGTCCTCACCTCGGACAACCCCCGCTCCGAGGACCCCCTCGTGATCCTCACCGCCATGCTCGCGGGCGCCGCCGAGGTGCCCGCGGAGGAACGCGGCGAGGTGCTCGTCCTCGCCGACCGCGCCGCGGCCGTCGCCGCCGCCGTCGCCCGCGCCGAGGCCGGCGACACCGTCCTGGTCGCGGGCAAGGGCCACGAACAGGGCCAGGAGGCCGCCGGAACGGTACGCCCCTTCGACGACCGTGAGGTCCTGCGCGCGGCCATCGCCGACCGCTTGCACACCCAGACCACCGCGCCGAGCGGAACAGACAGCCACCAGAACAGTCAGGGATGAAGCAGTGATCGCCCTCTCCCTCGCCGAGATCGCCGAAATCGTCGGCGGGCAGGCGCACGACATACCGGATCCGGCCGCCCGGATCACCGGGCCCGTCGTCATCGACTCCCGGGAAGTGCGGGCCGGCAGCCTCTTCGCGGCCTTCGCCGGTGAGCACGTCGACGGCCACGACTACGCGGAACGCGCCGTCGCCGCCGGTGCGGTGGCCGTACTGGCCGCCCGGCCCGTCGGCGTACCCGCCCTCGTCGTCGACGACGTCCAGACCGCGCTGGGGGCCCTCGCCCGCGCGGTCGTCGCACGGCTCGGCACCGATGTCGTCGCCCTCACCGGATCGGCGGGCAAGACCTCCACCAAGGACCTGATCGCCCAGGTCCTCGACCGGCACGCCCCCACGGTGTGGACGCCCGGTTCGCTCAACAACGAGATCGGCCTGCCGCTCACCGCGCTCCGCGCGGGCGACGAGACCCGGCACCTGGTCCTGGAGATGGGCGCCCGGGGCATCGGCCACATCCGCTACCTCACCGGCCTCACCCCGCCCCGCATCGGCCTCGTCCTCAACGTGGGCACCGCCCACATCGGAGAGTTCGGCGGCCGGGAGCAGATCGCCCAGGCCAAGGGCGAACTGGTCGAGGCACTGCCGTCGGCCGAGGAGGGCGGTATCGCGGTCCTCAACGCCGACGACCCGCTCGTCCGCGCCATGGCGAGCCGCACCAAGGCCCGCGTGACCCTGTTCGGCGAAGCGGACGAAGCGGCCGTACGGGCCGAGAACGTCCGCCTCACGGAGACCGGACAGCCCTCTTTCCGGCTTCACACACCCACCGGGTGCAGCGACGTGACCTTGCGCCTGTACGGTGAGCACCACGTGTCGAACGCGCTCGCCGCGGCCGCCGTCGCGCACGAGCTGGGAATGTCCGTCGAAGAGATCGCCACCGCGCTCTCCGGGGCGGGCACCCTGTCGCGCTGGCGCATGGAGGTCACCGAGCGTCCGGACGGCGTGACGATCGTCAACGACGCCTACAACGCGAACCCCGAGTCCATGCGAGCCGCCCTGCGCGCGCTCGCGTCCATGGGCAGGGCCGCACAGGCCCGAGGGGCTCGTACGTGGGCGGTGCTCGGCAGGATGGCCGAGCTCGGTGACGCATCGCTCGTCGAGCACGACGCGGTCGGACGGCTGGTCGTCCGGCTCAACGTCAGCAAGCTCGTCGCGGTCGGGGACAGGGAAGCGTCCTGGCTGCAACTGGGCGCATATAACGAGGGTTCGTGGGGTGAGGAGTCGGTGCACGTGTCCGACGCGCAGGCGGCGGTCGACCTGTTGCGCAGTGAGCTGCGACCGGGGGACGTCGTCCTTGTGAAGGCTTCCAGGTCGGTCGGTCTCGAACAGGTCGCCCTGGCCCTCCTCGACACCGAGGGCGAGGTCACCGGCCGATGAGGCAGATCCTCTTCGCGGGGGCCATCGGGCTCTTCCTGACACTGATCGGTACCCCGCTGCTGATCAAGCTGCTCGCCCGCAAGGGATACGGGCAGTTCATCCGCGACGACGGCCCCCGGGGCCACGCCGGGAAGAAGGGCACGCCCACCATGGGCGGCATCTCCTTCATCCTGGCCACGCTCATCGCGTACGCCCTGGCCAAGGTCATCACTGGCGAGCCCGTCTCGTACTCGGGCCTGCTGGTGCTCTTCCTGATGACCGGCATGGGCCTGGTCGGCTTCCTCGACGACTACATCAAGATCGTCAAGCAGCGTTCGCTGGGCCTGCGGGCCAAGGCGAAGATGACCGGACAGCTGATCGTGGGCATCGCCTTCGCGGTGCTCGCGCTCCAGTTCTCCGACTCACGCGGCCTCACCCCGGCCTCCGAGCGGCTCTCCTTCATCACCGACTTCGGCTGGACCATCGGACCGGTGCTGTTCGTGGTCTGGGCGCTCTTCATGATCCTGGCCATGTCCAACGGCGTGAACCTGACGGACGGTCTGGACGGCCTGGCCACCGGCGCCTCCGTGATGGTCTTCGGCGCCTACACGTTCATCGGGCTGTGGCAGTTCCAGGAGTCCTGCGCCAACGCGCTGACCCTCACCAACCCCAGCGCCTGCTTCGAGGTCCGCGACCCGCTCGACCTCGCGGTGGTGGCCTCCGCCCTGATGGGCGCCTGCTTCGGCTTCCTCTGGTGGAACACCTCGCCCGCCAAGATCTTCATGGGTGACACCGGCTCCCTCGCCCTCGGCGGCGCGCTCGCCGGTCTCGCCATCTGCTCCCGTACGGAGCTGCTCCTCGCGCTGCTCGGCGGCCTGTTCGTGCTGATCACCATGTCCGTGGTCATCCAGGTCGGCTCGTTCAAGATGACCGGCAAGCGCGTCTTCCGGATGGCCCCCCTCCAGCACCACTTCGAACTCAAGGGGTGGTCGGAGGTCCTGGTCGTCGTCCGGTTCTGGATCATCCAGGGCATGTGCGTGATCGTGGGCCTGGGCCTCTTCTACGCGGGATGGGCAGCGGACAAGTGACAGAACAGCTCGACTGGACCGGCAAGAAGGTCACCGTCGCGGGCCTCGGCGTCTCCGGCATCCCCGCCGCCCGCGTCCTGGCCGCCCGGGGCGCACACGTCACCGTCGTCAACGACGGCGACGACGAGCGCTCCCGGGCCCAGGCCGCGGACCTGGAGGCGGCGGGCATCACCGTCCGCCTCGGCGACGGGGCCACCCTGCCGACCGGCACCGAGCTGATCGTCACCACCCCGGGCTGGCGGCCCGACAAGCCGCTCTTCGCGGCCGCCGCCGAGGCGGGCGTGGAGGTCTGGGGCGACGTCGAGCTGGCCTGGCGGCTGCGGGGCCCGGACGCGGCCCCCTGGCTCGCCGTCACCGGCACCAACGGCAAGACCACCACCGTGCGGATGCTCGCCGCCATCCTGGAGGCGGCCGGTCTGCGGACCGCCGCCGTCGGCAACATCGGCGTCTCGCTCCTCGACGCCGTCCTCGGCGGGGAACCGTACGACGTCCTCGCCGTGGAGCTCTCCAGCTACCAGCTCCACTGGGCCCCCTCGGTCCGGGCGCACTCGGCCGCCGTGCTCAACCTGGCGCCCGACCACCTCGACTGGCACGGCTCCATGGAGGCGTACGCCGCCGACAAGGGCCGGATCTACGAGGGCAACCAGGTCGCCTGCGTCTACAACAGGGCCGACCCGGCGACCGAGGACCTGGTCCGCGAGGCCGACGTCGAGGAGGGCTGCCGGGCCATCGGCTTCACCCTCGGTACCCCCGGCCCGTCCGAACTCGGCGTCGTCGAGGGCCTCCTCGTCGACCGGGCCTTCGTCGACAACCGGCGGGAGAACGCCCAGGAGCTCGCCGAGGTCGCCGACGTCCAGCCGCCCGCCCCGCACAACATCGCCAACGCGCTCGCCGCCGCGGCCCTGGCCCGCGCCTTCGGCGTGGACGCCAAGGCCGTACGGGACGGACTGAAGGCATTCCGGCCCGACCCGCACCGCATCGAACTGGTCGAGGAGGTCGGGGGAGTCGCGTACGTCGACGACTCCAAGGCCACCAACACCCACGCCGCCGAAGCCTCGTTGGCCGCCTACGACCCGATCGTCTGGATCGCCGGCGGCCTCGCCAAGGGCGCGACCTTCGACGAACTCGTCCGGAAGTCGGCGAAGCACCTGCGCGCGGCCGTCCTGATCGGCGCCGACCGGGCCCTGATCCGCGAAGCCCTCGCGCGACACGCCCCGGAGGTCCCGGTGGTGGACCTCGACCGGACCGACACTGGGGCGATGTCCGAGGCGGTCCGCGAAGCGGCCCGGCTCGCCCGCCCGGGGGACACGGTCCTCCTCGCCCCGGCCTGCGCCTCGATGGACATGTTCACCAACTACAACAAGCGGGGCGAGGCCTTCGCGGACGCCGTCCGCGCCCTCGCCGCCACCGGGGACGCCTGACCCGCCCGACGGGGAGGGTCCGGCCGTACCGGGCACGACCGGAGGGGGCAGCGACCATGCCGAGCAAGATCGTCGGGACTCGCAGGCCCTCCGCCGCACGCGGCGGAGGGCGGGCCCCCGCACCGCCGGGACGGCCCCGAGGAGGCCTGAGGGGCCTCCACGAGCGGGCCAGGAAGGCCTGGGACCGGCCCCTCACCGCCTATTACGTGATCATCGGCGCGGGGATGCTCATCACCACGCTCGGCCTGGTGATGGTCTACTCCGCCTCGATGATCACGGCACTCACCTACGACCTGGTGCCCTCCTACTTCTTCCGCAAACAGTTCTTCGCCGCCCTGCTCGGCACCGGACTCCTCCTGCTCGCCTCCCGGATGCCGGTCAAACTGCACCGGGCCCTCGCCTACCCGATCCTGGTCGGCGCGGTCTTCCTCATGGTGCTCGTACAGATCCCCGGGATAGGGCACGCGGTCAACGGCAACCAGAACTGGATCTCCCTCGGCGGCCCCTTCCAGCTCCAGCCCAGCGAGTTCGGCAAACTGGCGCTGATCCTCTGGGGCGCCGACCTGCTCGCCCGCAAGCACGACATGAGACTGCTCACACAGTGGAAGCACATGCTGGTGCCCCTGGTACCCGGCACCTTCATGCTGCTCGGCCTGATCATGCTCGGCGGCGACATGGGCACCTCGATCATCCTCGCCGCGATCCTCTTCGGCCTGCTGTGGACCGCGGGCGCGCCCACCCGGCTCTTCGCCGGGGTGCTCACCGTGGCCGGTGCGATCGGCTTCCTGCTGATCAAGACGAGCGACAACCGGATGAGGCGCTTCGACTGCATCGGCGCGACCGATCCCGGCGGCGAGGGAGCCCCCTGCCTCCAGGCCGCGCACGGAATCTACGCGCTGGCCTCGGGCGGCTGGTTCGGTTCCGGACTCGGCGCGAGCGTCGAGAAATGGGGCCAACTGCCGGAAGCGCACACCGACTTCATCTTCGCGGTCACCGGTGAGGAACTGGGCCTCGCGGGGACGCTGTCGGTACTCGCCCTGTTCGCGGCCCTAGGCTATGCGGGTATCCGCGTGGCCGGAGGCACGGAGGACCCCTTCGTGAGGTTCGCCGCGGGAGGTGTGACCACCTGGATCACGGCGCAGGCCGTGATCAACATCGGTGCGGTGCTCGGTCTGCTGCCGATCGCCGGTGTCCCGCTCCCGTTGTTCTCCTACGGTGGGTCGGCCCTGCTGCCGACCATGTTCGCCGTCGGGCTCCTCATCGCCTTCGCGCGACAGGAACCCGCCGCGAAAGCGGCCCTGGCCATGCGCCGCCCCGGCTGGGGCAAGCGGGCCGGGGTGAGATGGAAGTCGATGCGACGGCGCGTCAAGAAGCGTCCGTCCGGAGAGCGGTGAATTTCGGTGCATGTCGTACTCGCCGGCGGGGGGACCGCCGGCCACATCGAGCCCGCGCTGGCCCTCGCGGACGCCCTGCGCAGGCAGGACCCCACCGTGGGGATCACGGCGCTGGGCACGGAGAAGGGTCTGGAGACCCGGCTGGTGCCCGAGCGGGGCTATGAGCTGGCGCTCATCCCCGCCGTACCGCTGCCCCGCAGGCCCACCCCCGAACTGATCACCGTCCCCGGGCGGCTGCGCGGCACGATCAAGGCTGCCGAGCAGGTCCTGGAGCGCACCAGGGCGGACTGCGTGGTGGGCTTCGGCGGCTACGTGGCCCTGCCCGGCTATCTCGCGGCCAAGCGCCTCGGGGTGCCGATCGTGGTCCACGAGGCCAACGCCAGGCCGGGACTCGCCAACAAGATCGGTTCGCGGTACGCGGCCGGGGTCGCCGTCGCCACCCCGGACAGCAAGCTCCGCAACTCCCGCTACATCGGCATCCCGCTGCGGTACACGATCGCCACCCTGGACCGGGCCCGGGTGCGGCCCGAGGCGCGCGCCGCCTTCGGGCTGGACCCGAACCTGCCGACGCTGCTGGTCTCGGGCGGCTCGCAGGGCGCCCGGCGGCTCAACGAGGTGGTCCAGCAGGTCGCTCCGGTGCTCCAGCGCTCGGGCATCCAGATCCTGCACGCGGTCGGCCCGAAGAACGAGATGCCGCGCGTCGACAACATGCCCGGTATGCCGCCGTACGTGCCGGTACCGTACGTGGACCGGATGGATCTCGCGTACGCCGCCGCCGACATGATGCTCTGCCGCGCGGGTGCGATGACCGTCGCCGAACTCTCCGCCGTCGGGCTGCCCGCCGCGTACGTCCCGTTGCCGATCGGCAACGGCGAACAGCGGCTCAACGCCCAGCCGGTGGTGAAGGCGGGCGGCGGACTCCTCGTCGACGACGCGGAGCTGACACCGCAGTGGGTGCAGGGCAACGTCCTGCCCGTACTGGCCGATCCGCACCGGTTGTACGAGATGTCCCGCGCCGCCGCCGAGTTCGGCCGCCGGGACGCCGACGACCTGCTCGTCGGCATGGTGTACGAGGCGATCGCCGCCCGCCGTCAGGCGTAGCGCGGCGGCTGAGGGCAGGAGGCGCCGGATGGCAGCCGGACCGACGACGGCCGAGAAGAGCGGCACGAGCAGGCCGAAGGGGCCGTCGGGTGGTCCGTCCGGCGAGGGTGCCCGGAATCGTAGGTTCCGGGTGCCCGGCACCCGAACGCTCCTCATCGCGTCCGGCGTTCTCGTGCTCGTGGTCGCCGGGATCTGGGCGCTCTACGGCTCCTCCTGGTTCCGTGTGGAACGTGTGAAGACTTACGGCACGGCGGTGCTGACCCCGCGTGAGGTCGAGGCGGTCGCCGCCGTGCCGGTGGGCGCCCCCCTCGTCTCCGTCGACACCGACGGCATCGAGGCCAGGATCAGGGCCCGGCTGCCGCGCGTCGAGTCGGTGGACGTGGTCCGCTCGTGGCCACACGGAATCGGCCTGAAAGTGACGGAACGGCAGCCCGTCCTCGTGATGGAGAAGGGGGGGAGGTTCACCGAAGTGGACAGGACCGGAATGCGGTTCGCCACGGTGCCCACCGCCCCCAAGGGCGTCCCCCGGCTCGTCCTGGACGTCGCCTCCTCGCCCAGCCTCCGCCGCTTCGGCGCGGACCGGCTGCTCGACGAGGCGGTGCGCGTACGGGGTGAACTCCCGCCCCGAATCGCCCGGGACACTCGTGTCGTGCGCGTCACCTCGTACGACTCCGTCACTCTGGAGCTGAGCGGGGAGCGCACCGTCTATTGGGGCAGCGGGGAACACGGTCCGGTCAAGGCCCGGGTCCTCACCGCGCTCATGAAGGCCACCCCCAAAGCGGGGCACTTCGATGTAAGTGCCCCCACGGCGCCCGCCTCGTCCGGGAGTTGACGCACATCGCCCCTGGCCAGCACCCTGGTTGGCCAGCGCTACGGGTGATCACATAGGGTGAAAAGAAAAACGGGAGGTTCGGCGTGTTCGTTGAACGTGCGCCACTTGTCGACTTAGTGTCCTGTTCGGAAGAGTCCAGCGAACAGAGACACTGGTAACCCTAAACTTGAACGTTAGGGTTTGGGTCGGCGTTTCGGACCGTCCCAATCGGCATCCGTCGGAGCAGCGCGACCAACGCGCGGCGACGCACGTAACTCGAGGCGAGAGGCCTTCGACGTGGCAGCACCGCAGAACTACCTCGCAGTCATCAAGGTCATCGGTGTCGGCGGCGGTGGTGTCAATGCCATCAACCGAATGATCGAGGTCGGCCTCAAGGGCGTCGAGTTCATCGCGATCAACACCGACGCGCAAGCGCTGTTGATGAGCGACGCCGACGTCAAGCTCGACGTCGGCCGTGAACTCACCCGCGGCCTCGGGGCCGGGGCCAACCCGGCCGTCGGTCGCAAGGCGGCAGAGGACCACCGTGAGGAGATCGAGGAGGTCCTCAAGGGGGCCGACATGGTCTTCGTCACCGCAGGCGAAGGCGGCGGCACCGGCACCGGCGGCGCCCCCGTCGTGGCCAACATCGCGCGCTCGCTCGGCGCCCTGACGATCGGTGTGGTCACCCGGCCGTTCACCTTCGAGGGCCGCCGTCGCGCCAACCAGGCGGAGGACGGCATCGCCGAACTCCGCGAAGAGGTCGACACCCTCATCGTCATCCCCAACGACCGGCTCCTGTCGATCTCGGACCGTCAGGTCTCCGTGCTCGACGCCTTCAAGTCGGCCGACCAGGTGCTGCTGAGCGGCGTCCAGGGCATCACGGACCTCATCACCACCCCCGGCCTGATCAACCTCGACTTCGCCGACGTCAAGTCGGTCATGTCCGAGGCCGGTTCGGCCCTCATGGGCATCGGCTCCGCCCGGGGCGACGACCGCGCGGTGGCCGCCGCGGAGATGGCGATCTCCTCGCCGCTCCTGGAGGCATCCATCGACGGCGCCCGCGGCGTACTGCTCTCCATCTCCGGCGGCAGCGATCTCGGTCTCTTCGAGATCAACGAGGCTGCCCAGCTGGTCAGCGAGGCCGCCCACCCCGAGGCCAACATCATCTTCGGCGCCGTCATCGACGACGCCCTGGGCGACGAGGTCCGGGTCACCGTCATCGCGGCCGGCTTCGACGGCGGTCAGCCGCCGGCCCGCCGGGACACCATCATGGGCTCGGCCTCCGGCAAGCGCGAGGAGCCGGCTCCGGCGCCCCGCCACACCGAGACCTCCCGCCCGATGGGCGGACTCGGCACCGTCGCCCCGCGCGAGGAGCCGGTACGCGCTCCGGTCGAGCCGGTCCCGGCCGTCAACGAGATCCCGCTGCCGCCCGCCCCGCCGGTCGTTCCGCCGGCCCGCCCGTACGCGGACTCCCAGGCCGAGGAGCTGGACGTCCCGGACTTCCTGAAGTGATAGGTCGACGCTTCGACGCGAACGGCGCGCACTTCGCCTTCACCGACCGGTGGGGCGGGGTGAGCGCCGTTCCGTACGAGGAGCTCAACCTCGGCGGCGCGGTGGGGGACGACCCCGGGGCCGTGCGCGCCAACCGGGCGCTCGCCGCGGACGCCCTCGGCCTCGACCCGGCGCGGGTGGTCTGGATGAACCAGGTCCACGGCGCCGACGTCGCCGAGGTGGACGGCCCGTGGCCCACCGGGGAGATCCCCCCGGTGGACGCGCTCGTCACCGCCCGGCGGGGCCTCGCCCTCGCCGTGCTCACCGCGGACTGCGTCCCGGTCCTGCTCGCCGACCCCGTCGCCGGGGTCGTGGCCGCCGCCCACGCCGGGCGTCCCGGGATGGTGGCGGGGGTCGTCCCCGCCACCCTCGCGGCCATGGTCCGGCTCGGCGCCGATCCCGCCCGTGTCGTCGCCCGCACCGGCCCCGCCGTCTGCGGGCGTTGCTACGAGGTGCCGGAGGCGATGCGCGCCGAGGTCGCGGAGACCGAACCCGCGGCGAGCGCCGAGACGAGCTGGGGCACCCCCGCCGTCGACGTCACCGCCGGAGTGCTCGCCCAGCTCGACCGACTGGGCGTCACCGACCGGCGGTCCTGCGGGATCTGCACCCTGGAATCCGCTGACCACTACTCGTACCGCCGCGATCGCACCACCGGGCGACTCGCGGGATATGTCTGGCTGGACTGAGAAGAGACATGACGGACCGCACGTCGGAACTCGCCGAGAACCTGGCCCGGGTGGAGGCGCGCATCGCCGCCGCCTGTGCCGCCGCCGGTCGCGCGCGGGAGGAGGTGACGCTCGTCGTCGTCACCAAGACCTACCCCGCGAGCGACGTCAGAATCCTGCACGGGCTCGGGGTGCGGCACGTCGCCGAGAACCGGGACCAGGACGCCGCCCCCAAGGCGGCGGCCTGTGCCGACCTCGACCTGACCTGGCACTTCGTGGGCCAGTTGCAGACCAACAAGGTCAGGTCCGTGGTCGGTTACGCCGATGTGGTCCAGTCCGTCGACCGGCTGAGGCTCGTCTCCGCGCTCTCCGCCGCCGCGGAGCGGGCGGGCCGTGAGCTCGGCTGTCTCCTCCAGGTGGCGCTCGACGCGGAGTCCGGTCAGCGGGGCGACCGGGGCGGGATCGCCCCGGACGGGATCGAGGAGTTGGCGGCGGCGGTCGACGCGGCTCCCGCGCTGCGGCTCGACGGACTGATGACCGTGGCCCCGCTGGCCGGTCCGTACGCCGGGCGGCAACGCGCCGCCTTCGACCGGCTGATGGATCTGTCGACTGTCCTGCGCGCGGACCGCCCGGCTGCGAACATGGTGTCAGCAGGGATGAGTGCGGACCTCGATGAGGCCGTGGCGGCCGGGGCGACACACGTACGCGTCGGTACTGCGGTACTCGGAGTCCGCCCGAAGCTCGGGTAACGTCGCCAAGCAGGTCGGACCACAGCAGAAAATATGGTCATTCCGTAAAACAGGCGGAACGACCCGTGGATCGCACACTTGGTGACGAGGCCGATCCACCACAGAGCGGAGGACTCAGAGAATGGCCGGCGCGATGCGCAAGATGGCGGTCTACCTCGGCCTCGTGGAGGACGATGGGTACGACGGCCGGGGGTTCGACCCCGACGACGACTTCGAACCCGAGCTGGAGCCGGAGCCCGAGCGCGACCGGCGGCACACCCCTCCGCGCCAGGTGGAGCGAGAGGAACCGGTGCGAGTGGTGCAGCCTCCGGCCCCTCGGGAGCCGATCGCCCATTCCGTCCCGGTACTCGCCGAAAGCGGACGTCCGGCCCGAATTGCCCCCGTGGCATCCATCACACCCGAACGCCCGAGCCTGGAGAAGAACGCGCCGGTGATCATGCCCAAGGTCGTGTCCGAGCGGGAGCCCTACCGCATCACCACGCTGCACCCCCGGACCTACAACGAGGCCCGTACCATCGGGGAACACTTCCGTGAGGGCACTCCGGTGATCATGAATCTCACGGAGATGGACGACACCGACGCGAAGCGACTTGTCGACTTTGCCGCCGGACTCGTCTTCGGGCTCCACGGCAGCATTGAGCGCGTGACGCAGAAGGTGTTCCTGTTGTCGCCTGCTAACGTCGATGTCACGGCGGAGGACAAGGCCCGGATCGCAGAGGGCGGATTCTTCAACCAGAGCTGAGAACACGAGAACCGGACGGACCGGTCGCGAAGCGGCCGGAACAAGTTGAGAGCACGAAAGCCAGGGGAGAGGGAAGCGCGGGATGGGCGTCGCACTACAAGTGGTCTACATCGCGCTGATGTGCTTCCTGGTTCTACTGATCGTCCGGCTCGTCATGGACTACGTCTTCCAGTTCGCCCGTTCATGGCAACCCGGTAAGGCGATGGTGGTCGTCCTTGAGGCCACCTACACTGTCACCGATCCACCGCTCAAGCTTCTGCGGCGACTCATCCCGCCGCTGCGTCTCGGGGGCGTGGCACTCGACCTGTCCTTCTTCGTTCTGATGATCATCGTCTACATCCTGATCTCCCTCGTGAGCAGCTTCGCGAGGTGAATGTGGACGATACGGTCTTGCCGACTGCCGACGACTACGTAGAGGTGAAGAAGAGATGCCGCTGACTCCCGAGGATGTGCGGAACAAGCAGTTCACGACCGTCCGCCTTCGAGAAGGCTATGACGAGGACGAGGTGGATGCCTTCCTCGACGAGGTCGAGTCCGAACTGACCCGCCTGCTCCGCGAGAACGAGGACCTGCGCGCCAAGCTGGCCGCCGCGACGCGTGCCGCCGCGCAGAACCAGCAGCAGCAGGGCATGCGCAAGCCCCCGGAGCCGCAGGACCGTCCCGTCGGACCCGGCGCGCCGGTGCCCGCCGCCATATCGGGACCGCCGGTCCAGCAGCAGCCGCCGCAGATGGGCCCGCCGCAGCTGCCGTCCGGTGCCCCCCAGCTTCCCGCCGGTCCGATGCAGGGCGGACCGATGGGTCCCGGCCAGATGCAGGGTGGCCCCATGCAGGGCGGCCCGATGCAGGGCGGTCCCATGCAGGGCGGACCCATGGGTCCCGGCCAGCTCCAGGGCGGACCCATGCAGGGCGGTCCCATGCAGGGCGGCCCGATGCAGGGCGGTCCCATGCAGGGCGGACCGATGGGTCCCGGCCAGATGCAGGGCGGCCCCATGGGTCACCCGCAGCAGATGCAGCAGCAGATGCCGCCGCAGATGCAGCAGCCGCAGCAGGGCCCCGGTGGCGACAGTGCCGCCCGTGTCCTCTCGCTGGCCCAGCAGACCGCCGACCAGGCGATCGCCGAGGCCCGTTCCGAGGCCAACAAGATCGTCGGTGAGGCGCGTTCGCGTGCCGAGGGCCTGGAGCGGGACGCCCGTTCCAAGGCGGACGCCCTGGAGCGGGACGCGCAGGAGAAGCACCGTGTCGCCATGGGCTCCCTGGAGTCCGCCCGCGCCACCCTGGAGCGCAAGGTCGAGGACCTGCGGGGCTTCGAGCGCGAGTACCGCACGCGGCTGAAGTCGTACCTGGAGTCGCAGCTGCGTCAGCTGGAGACGCAGGCCGACGACTCGCTGGCCCCGCCGCGGACCCCGGCGGCGGCCTCCCTGCCGCCGGCCCCGTCGATGGCCTCGGCCGGTGCGGGTGCGCCGTCCTACGGCAGCACCGGCGCGATGGGCGGTGCGCCGTCCATGGGCGGTGCCCCCTCCTACGGCGGTCAGCAGCAGATGTCTCCGGCGATGACCCAGCCGATGGCTCCGGTCCGTCCGCAGGCTCCGCAGCCGATGCAGCAGGCGCCCGCGCCGATGCGCGGTTTCCTCATCGACGAGGACGACAACTGACGGCGGGCGGTCGCGCGATGAGCGCGTAGCCGTCGGCAGGCTGAAGGGCCGGGCCCCCGGGAAACCGGGGGCCCGGCCCTTTGCCGTGGGCGGGGGCGGGCCGACACGGCCGCGGGGCGATGGGGTGCCGGGCGGGCTCATGGGCAGGTCCGTGACACGGACTTGGGCCGTGCGGGGCCGGGCGGCGGCCAGGAGCACGGGCCCGCCCGCGGCGGGACCCCCCCGCCCCTGACTGGATCCGGGGCCAGCCCTGCCCGGAACATGGGCCCCACCCCGGACCCGGACGCACGGGGGTGGCGGCGCGGGGGAGTCCGAGGGTTGCCGTTCCGGAGCGGGTAGGCGAAAGGCCCGGCTCCCCCTTCCGGGGAGCCGGGCCTTCCGGGGACGTCAGGCCTTGCGGAGGCGGAACGTCAGGGACAGCGACTCGTCCGTGAACGGCGCCCCGTAGGACGCGTCGGCCTCGGCCTGGGCGTAGTCCGTCGACAGGACCTCGTCCGCGATCAGTTCCGCGTGGGCCGTCAGGGCCTCCGCCGTCTCCGGGGAGTCCGTCAGCCAGCGCAGGGCGATCCGGTCGGCCACGTCCAGACCGCTGTTCTTGCGGGCCTCCTGGATGAGCCGGATCGCGTCACGGGCCAGACCGGCCTTGCGCAGCTCCGGGGTGATCTCCAGGTCCAGGGCGACCGTGGCGCCCGCGTCCGAGGCGACCGACCAGCCCTCGCGGGGGGTCTCCGTGATGATGACCTCCTCGGGGGTGACGGTGATGGTCTCGCCGTTCACCTCCAGGCTCGCCTCGCCGGTCCGCAGGGCCAGGGAGAGCGCCGCCGCGTCGGCCGCGGCCACCGCCTTCGCCACGTCCTGGACGCCCTTGCCGAACCGCTTGCCCAGGGAACGGAAGTTCGCCTTGGCGGTGGTGTCGACGAGCGAACCGCCGACCTCGGAGAGCGAGGCCAGGGAACTGACGTTCAGCTCCTCGGTGATCTGCGCCCGGAGTTCCTCGGAGAGGGCAGCGAAGCCGTTCGCCGCGACCAGGGCCCGGGAGAGCGGCTGACGGGTCTTCACCCCGGACTCCGCGCGGGTGGCGCGGCCCAGCTCGACCAGCCGCCGGACGAGCAGCATCTGCTCGGAGAGCGTCCTGTCGATCCGGGAGGTGTCCGCCTCAGGCCAGGTGGACAGGTGCACCGACTCCGGGGCGTCCGGCGTCACGGGCACCACCAGGTCCTGCCAGACCCGCTCCGTGATGAACGGGGTCAGCGGGGCCATCAGCCGCGTGACCGTCTCGATCACGTCGTGGAGGGTGCGCAGGGCCGCCTTGTCGCCCTGCCAGAAACGGCGGCGGGACCGGCGCACGTACCAGTTCGACAGATCGTCGACGAAGGCCGAGACGAGCTTGCCGGTGCGCTGGGTGTCGTACGACTCCATCGCCTCGGTCGTCTCGGCGACCAGCGTGTTCAGCTCGGACAGCAGCCACTTGTCGAGGACCGGGCGGTCGGCCGGGGCCGGGTCGGCGGCGCTCGGCGCCCAGCCCGCGGTCCGCGCGTACAGGGCCTGGAAGGCGACCGTGTTCCAGTACGTCAGGAGGGTCTTGCGGACGACCTCCTGGATCGTGCCGTGGCCGACCCGGCGGGCCGCCCACGGTGAGCCGCCGGCCGCCATGAACCAGCGGACGGCGTCGGCGCCGTGCTGGTCCATCAGCGGGATCGGCTGAAGGATGTTGCCCAGGTGCTTGGACATCTTGCGGCCGTCCTCGGCGAGGATGTGGCCCAGACAGACCACGTTCTCGTACGAGGACTTGTCGAACACCAGGGTGCCGACGGCCATCAGGGTGTAGAACCAGCCGCGCGTCTGGTCGATCGCCTCGGAGATGAACTGCGCCGGGTACCGGCTCTCGAACAGTTCCTTGTTCTCGTACGGGTAGCCGTACTGCGCGAACGGCATCGAGCCCGAGTCGTACCAGGCGTCGATGACCTCGGGGACGCGGGTCGCGGTCTTCCCGCAGCCCTCGGCGGGGCAGGCGAACGTCACGGCGTCGATGTACGGGCGGTGCGGGTCGAGCCCGGACTGGTCGGTGCCGGTCAGCCCGGTCAGCTCGGCGCGGGAGCCGACGCAGGTCAGGTGGTCGTCCTCACAGCGCCAGATCGGCAGCGGGGTGCCCCAGTAGCGGTTGCGGGAGAGCGCCCAGTCGACGTTGTTGGTGAGCCAGTCGCCGAAGCGGCCGTGCTTGACCGAGTCGGGGAACCAGTTCGTCCGCTCGTTCTCCGCGAGCAGCCGGTCCTTGACCGCGGTCGTACGGATGTACCAGGACGGCTGCGCGTAGTAGAGCAGGGCCGTGTGGCAGCGCCAGCAGTGCGGGTAGCTGTGCTCGTACGCGATGTGCCGGAAGAGCAGCCCGCGCGCGTCCAGGTCGGCGGTGAGCGCCTCGTCGGCCTTCTTGAAGAAGAGGCCGCCGACCAGCGGCACGTCCTCCTCGAAGGTGCCGTCGGGGCGGACCGGGTTCACGACCGGCAGGCCGTACGCCTTGCAGACCTTGAGGTCGTCCTCGCCGAAGGCGGGGGACTGGTGGACCAGACCGGTGCCGTCCTCGGTCGTCACGTACTCGGCGTTGACGACGTAGTGCGCGGGCTCGGGGAACTCGATGAAGTCGAAGGGGCGCCGATAGGTCCAGCGCTCCATCTCCGCGCCGGTGAACGACTCGCCGGTGGTGACCCAGCCCTCGCCGAGCGCCTTCTCCAGCAGCGGCTGGGCGACGACGACCCGCTCGTCGCCGTCGGTGGCGACCACGTAGCTGACCTCGGGGTGGGCGGCGACCGCCGTGTTCGACACCAGGGTCCACGGGGTCGTCGTCCAGACGAGGAGCGCCGCCTTCCCGGCCAGCGGGCCGGAGGTCAGCGGGAAGCGCACGTACACCGAGGGGTCGACGACCGTCTCGTAGCCCTGCGCCAGCTCGTGGTCGGACAGCCCGGTGCCGCAGCGCGGGCACCAGGGGGCGACCCGGTGGTCCTGGACGAGCAGGTCCTTGTCGAAGATCTGCTTCAGCGACCACCAGACCGACTCGATGTACGAGGGGTCCATGGTCCGGTACGCGTCGTCGAGGTCGACCCAGTAGCCCATGCGGGTGGTCAGCTCGGCGAAGGCGTCGGTGTGCCGGGTCACGGACTCGCGGCACTTGTCGTTGAACTCGGCGATGCCGTACGCCTCGATGTCCTTCTTGCCGGAGAAGCCGAGCTCCTTCTCGACGGCGAGCTCGACCGGCAGGCCGTGGCAGTCCCAGCCCGCCTTGCGGGCCACGTGGTAGCCGCGCATGGTCCGGAAGCGGGGGAAGACGTCCTTGAAGACGCGGGCCTCGATGTGGTGCGCGCCGGGCATGCCGTTGGCGGTGGGCGGGCCCTCGTAGAAGACCCACTCCGGGCGGCCCTCGGACTGCTCCAGGCTCTTGGCGAAGATCTTGTTCTCCTGCCAGAGATCGAGCACGGCGTGCTCCATCGAGGGCAGGTCGACCTGGGCGGGCACCTGGCGGTACTGCGGCGGTGTCATCGGTTCCTCCGGCGGACTGGTGTCGTTCCGTCGGAGGGACGAGAGCGCTGCTCCCGCGGTACCACCCTCCTTGGCCCAGGGCGGGCACGCCCCGAGCCCCCTCATTGGGGTGCGACGCCGGGTCTAGTCACCGCGTCGTGCTGCGGCTTTCTTCCGACGGCTCCGGGGTGATGCTTCACATCGGGCTGACCCCCGGGCTCTCACCGTCCCCGGGTCGCTCATGGCCGCGTACGACGCTACTCGTCCCCATCCAAGCCTTTCGCTCCGCCCAGTGTAAGGGCCCGGGGCGGAGAAGGCGGACCGGATTTCCCGTGACCCGAATGGCCATATGCGGCGGCCGGACCCGGGATGCGGCCATGTGGGGGAGGGCGGGCCGGATTACCCGGCGGGGAGCTGGGAACAACGGAGGCAGGTCCGCCCCGAGGGAGGCGGGGGCGGGGCGGGAACGGCGGCGTGCCCCGTTGCCGCGGGCCCCGGGCCGATTTATCGTCCCACCACGGTGCGCGAGCAAGATCACAAAATGTGAAGGGGCCGCGACATGGTGGCGAAGAAGACCGCCGCGAAGAAGACCTCGGCCGCCGGTTCCACCGGTCCGGCCGGGGGTGCCGAGGACGTGGCCGGGGCGCCGCCACCGGCCGGTGGACCGCCGGCGGACCCGGGCGCGGCGGACGTCACGGAGACGCCCGCCGCGAAGAAGCGCGCCGCGAAGAAGGCGGTGGCCGGGAAGAGCGCGGCGGCGAAGAGGACCACGGCCGGGAAGACCGCCGCGAAGACCGCCACCGCGAAGAAGGCGGCGGTGGCGGGTGCCGGGGACCCGGCCGCCGCCGGGGAGAAGCCGCCCGGGAGGACCCGGGCGAAGAAGGCGGCCGCCGGGAAGGCGCCCGCCGCCGAGCAGCGGACAGGAGCCAGGACGGTGACAGCGAAGAAGACCGCGGGTGGCGTCACGGCCGAGGAGGACGGGGCCGTGGTGCCCACGGCCCGTACCGGCGGGCTGGCGGTGCGGCCCGGCGAGGAGCCGTGGACCCCGGCCGAGGTCACCGAGGCCCGTACCACCCTCCAGTCCGAGGTGCTCCGGCTGCGCAGCGAGCTGGCGCACTCGCGGGAGGAGCTGACCGGTCTCATGCGGAACTCCGGCGACGGCGCCGGGGACGACCAGGCCGACACCGGCACCAAGAACATCACCCGGGAGCACGAGCTGGCCCTCGCCGCCCACTCCCGCGAGATGCTGGAACAGACCGAGCACGCCCTGGAACGGCTCGACGCGGGCACGTACGGCCTGTGCGAGGTGTGCGGGAAGCCGATCGGCAAGGCGCGGATGCAGGCCTTCCCCCGGGCCACGCTCTGCGTCGAGGACAAGCAGCGGCAGGAGCGGCGCGGCTGAGGTCTCGGCTGCGGGTCTCGTACGCCTGTGCCGTACCCTCGGGGCACGGTCAGGCATCGAGGTCGAGGGACTCACTCACGTGGCAGAGGCGGAGCGCATCATCGGTACGCCGGATTCAGCAGGGGCCGACGACCCGGCCGCCTCCGAGGCGACGGCGGCCGGTGACGGCACGGCCGCGCCGGAGGGCGCCACGACGCCGGACGGCGGCGCGGGAGCCGGGGGCGCGGACGCCCGGGGCGGCGCGGTGGACGCCGACGGCGGCGAGGCCGTCGAGGAGCGTCCCAGGGGCCGCCGGAAGATCTTCGCGCTCTTCGTGGTGGCGCTGCTCGCCTACCTGCTCGACCTGGGCACCAAGATGCTGGTGGTCGAGAAGCTGGAGGGCCGCGAGCCGATCGAGGTGATCGGCGATCTGCTCCGCTTCGACGCCATCCGCAACCCGGGTGCCGCGTTCGGCATGGGCGAGGCCTTCACGATCATCTTCACCTGTATCGCGGCGGCCGTGATCGTCGTGATCATCCGGCTGGCCCGGAAGCTCTACAGCCTGCCCTGGGCCATCGCGCTCGGACTGCTGCTCGGCGGCGCGCTCGGCAACCTCACGGACCGCATCTTCCGCTCCCCGGGCGTCTTCAAGGGCGCCGTCGTCGACTTCATCGCGCCCGCGCACTTCGCCGTCTTCAACCTCGCGGACTCCGCGATCGTCTGCGGCGGCATCCTCATCGTGATCCTGTCCTTCCGGGGTCTGGACCCCGACGGCACCGTCCACAAGGACTGACGCAGAACGCGGCACCTTCCGCACAAGGCATACTCGACGGGTGAGCACGAGTCCCGAGATCCGCACCCTGCCCGTTCCCGATGGCCTGGAGGGCGAGCGCGTCGACGCCGCCATCGCCCGTATGTTCGGCTTCTCCCGTACGAAGGCGGCCGAGCTGGCCGCCGCCGGGAAGGTCCAGGTCGACGGCGCCGTCGTCGGCAAGTCCGAGCGGGTCAGCGGCGGCGCGTGGCTCGAAGTCGAGATGCCGGGGGCCGCGGCTCCGGTGCAGATCGTCGCCGAGCCCGTCGAGGGCATGGAGATCATTCACGACGACGACGACATCGTCGTGATCATGAAGCCGGTCGGAGTGGCCGCGCACCCCAGCCCCGGCTGGACCGGCACCACGGTCATCGGCGGCCTCGCCGCCGCCGGGTACCGCATCTCGACCTCCGGCGCCGCCGAGCGCCAGGGCATCGTGCACCGCCTCGACGTCGGCACCTCCGGTCTGATGGTGGTCGCCAAGTCCGAGTACGCGTACACCTCGCTCAAGCGCCAGTTCAAGGAGCGCACGGTCGACAAGCGCTACAACGCGCTGGTCCAGGGGCACCCCGACCCGATGAGCGGCACCATCGACGCCCCCGTCGGGCGGCACCCGAACCACGACTACAAGTGGGCCGTCACCGCCGACGGCAAGCCCTCCGTCACCCACTACGACCTCATCGAGGCGTACCGCTCGGCCTCGCTGCTGGACATCAAGCTGGAGACCGGCCGCACCCACCAGATCCGGGTGCACATGTCCGCCCACCGGCACCCCTGCGTCGGCGACCTGACCTACGGCGCCGACCCGACGCTCGCCAAGCGCCTCGGGCTGACCCGGCAGTGGCTGCACGCCGTCCGGCTCGGCTTCGAGCACCCCGGCGACGGCTCCTGGGTCGAGTTCGCCAGCACCTACCCCGAGGACCTCCAGCGGGCCCTGGACCGGATCGCCTCGGAGAGCCGGTGACCGCCACCGGCGCGTGCACCGTGCGCGAGGCGGTCGGCGCCGAGGACCGCGAGGCGTGCTTCGCGGTGCGCCGTGAGGTCTTCGTCGAGGAACAGGGCGTGCCGGGCGAACTGGAGTACGACGCGTTCGACGGGACGGCGGTGCACGTCCTCGCGGTCGGCGCGGACGGGCTGCCGCTGGGCACCGGACGCCTGCTGTACGGCGCGGACGCCGCCGGGAGGACCGGAGCCGACGCCTCGGTGGGCTCGCTCGGCAGGCTCGCGGTCGTCCGGGCGGCCCGTGGCCTCGGCGTCGGCGCGGCGCTGGTGCGGGGCATCGAGGACGCGGCGCGCGAGCGCGGCCTGGCCGCCGTCGACCTGCACGCCCAGACCCATGCCCTCGGCTTCTACGAGCGGCTCGGCTACACGGCGTACGGCCCCGAGTTCCCGGACGCGGACATGCCGCACCGGGCGATGCGCAGGGCCCTGTAGCGGACCGGCGGCGCCGTCCGGCCCTCCGGCGCGGCCCGCCGCCCCCGTAGCACCCGCCGCGCGGAGACGTACACAGGGGGTATCGGCGGACAGAACGGGCATACGTGGCAGGGTGGGCCCGTGGATCAATTGGCCCTGCTGTTCCTGCTGCTCCTCGGCGCCCTGCTCACGGTGCCCCTCGGTGACCGGCTCGGACTGCCCGCGCCCGTCCTGATGACCCTCGTCGGGATCGTGCTGGCCTTCCTGCCCTTCGTGCCGAACGTCGAGATCCCACCGGAGTTCATCCTCCCGCTGGTGCTGCCCCCACTGCTCTACGCCTCCGTGCAGCGCACCTCGTGGCGCCAGTTCGCGGCGAACAAGCGGCCCATCTTCCTCCTCGCGGTCGCCCTCGTCTTCGTCACCACGGCAGCCGTCGGCGCGGTCGCGCACGTCCTCGTGCCGGGTCTGCCGCTGGCCGCCGCCATCGCCCTCGGCGCGCTCGTCGCCCCGCCGGACCCGGTCGCGGCGACCGCCGTGGCGGGCTCGCTGGGGCTCCCGAGACGGCTGGTGTCGATCCTGGAGGGCGAGGGCCTCTTCAACGACGTGACCGCGATCGTGCTCTACCACGTGGCCATCGCGGCGGCCGTCAGCGGAACGTTCTCCTGGCCGGAGGCGGTCGGGGAGCTGGTGCTGTCCGCCGTGGTCGCCCTGGTCGTCGGACTGCTGCTCGGCTGGCTCTCCAACAAGCTCATCGGGCTCCTCGGCGACGTCACCCTCCAGACCGGCCTCACCCTCCTCGTGCCCTTCGTGAGCTATGTGCTCGCCGAGGAACTGCACGGCTCCGGGGTCCTCTCCGTCCTGGTCACCGCCCTCTTCCTGGCCGAGCACGCGGCGGACGCGGACGACGTCATGGGCCGGCTCGCCGGACAGACCTTCTGGCAGGTCGTCGACACCCTGGTCACCGGAATCGCCTTCGGGCTCATCGGTCTGGAGATGATCCATGTCTTCGGGGTGGCCGAGGGCCGGGGCTGGCGGATGCTCGGCTGGGGCGCCGTCGTCGTCGGCGTGGTCGTCGTCGTCCGGCTGCTGTGGCTGCTGCCCGCCACCTGGCTGGCGAAACGGCTGCACACGCGCCGGGACGTGGACGAGGAGATCCCGACGAGCTGGCGGGAGACCATCGTCATGTGGTGGGCCGGGATGCGCGGGGTGGCCTCGGTGGCCCTGGCGCTCGCCATTCCGCTGCGCACCGACGACGGGGCGCCGTTCCCCGGCCGCGACGAGATCGTCTTCATCGCCTTCTGCGTGATCATCAGCACCCTGGTCCTCCAGGGCCTGACCCTGCCCTGGCTGGTCCGGCGGCTCGACGTGCGGGCCGACGCGGACGCCGAACGGGCCCTGGAGCGCGAGCTGGCGATCCGGGCGGCGAAGGCGGCCAAGCGCAGGCTCAAGGAGATCGAGGAGGTCGAGGACCTGCCGGAGGAGGTGCAGGAGCGGCTCGCGCGCGGGGCGTACGACATCGGGGCCAGGATCAGCCCGGACGTCGTCGACGAGGAGCGCAGGGCCGCGTTCCTGGAGCGGACGGAACGGTTCAAGGCGGTGCAGCGGATCCAGCGGGAGCTGATGTCGGCCGCCCGGCACGAGGTGCTCGCGGCCCGCAACGAACCGGGCGCCGACCCGGAGGTGGTGGACCGGGTGCTGCGCCAGCTGGACGTGCGCAGCATGAGGTGAGGGGCGGGGGCGCGGTACGGGCCGTGGCCCGGGGCGGTTGCCATATGCGGGTGGCCGGGTGGCCGGGTGGCCTGTGCGGGTGGGACGCCGGGTGCGGCGCGGGGCGGGTGTCGTCCCCGTCCTCGCTGGTGGGTGGCAGGATGGCCCGTATGGACATCATGCTTTTCCACTCGGTCTACGGGCTGCGCCCGGCCGTCGAGGCCGCGGCCGAGCGGCTGCGGGCCGCCGGGCACCAGGTGCGGGTGCCGGACCTCTTCGACGGCTGGACCACCGAGTCGGTGGAGGAGGGCATGGCCAAGCGGGACGAGATCGGCAAGGACGAGCTGCTGAAGCGGGCGATCCTGGCCGCCGCCCCGTACTCGGAGCGCGGTCTGGTCTACGCGGGCTTCTCCCTCGGCGCCTCGGTCGCGCAGACCCTGGCCCTCGGTGACGAGCGGGCGCGCGGGCTGCTCCTGCTCCACGGCACCTCGGACCTCGCGCCGAACGCGTCGGTGGACGAGCTGCCCGTACAGCTGCACGTGGCGGAGCCCGACCCGTTCGAGACGGACGACTGGCTGTCCTCCTGGTATCTCCAGATGGGCCGGGCGGGGGCGGACGTGGAGGTCCACCGCTACCGGGGCGCCGGGCACCTCTACACGGACCCGGAGCTGCCCGACTGGGACGAGGAGGCGGCCGAGCGGACCTGGTCGGTGGCGCTGTCGTTCCTGGAGGAACTGAAGGACGCGGCCTAGTTCCGGCGCGGAGACACGGGGGTGGGGCCCGGGGGGGGGGGCCCCGGGCCCCCCCCCCGGGGGGGGCGGGGGGGGGGCCCGGGGGGCGCCCCCCCCCGCCCCCACCCCTGTGTGCGGGACGGGTCCGGCCCCGGGTGCGGGACGGTCCGTCAGGCGCGTCACGCCGTCCGGCGGCCGTTCCGTGGTGCCGGTGGTCCGCGTGGCCGCCCTCGGTGTGGTGCTGCTCGCCGCCCGGGGGCGGGGGTGTGGAGGGAGGGGGGGCGGGGCGGCTTCCGGTGGGGCCTTTTCGAGGTGGTTGCCCGGAGGTTCGGAGCCGTACCGCTTCCGTCTTCTGCTCCGGGCCCGTTCCCCGCCCGCGACCGGAGGTGTCTCAGTGCACCGGCTGGTACACCCGCTCGACGCGCTGCGTCCCGCTCAGCGTCCGGTAGGAGCGCGTCCAGGACGTCGTCGCGGCCGGGTCCGCCTTGTCCGAGACCGTGTAGTAGTCCATCTGCGAACGCTCGGCGGTCACGTCCAGCACCCCGTAGCCGTGGTGGTCCATGTCCACCCAGTGCACATGCCGGTTGGCGGTCCTGATCGCGCCCGAGGCCACCGCCGAGAGCGTCCCCGGTGCCACGCGCAGCATGTCGTCCAGATTGTCCGAGGTCACCGAGGTGACCACGAACTCCGTCGCGGCGGACTCCGACAGCGGGTACGTCGCCGCCTTCACCGGCACGTCGTTGGCCCACGCCATGTGGATGTCACCGGTCAGGAAGACCGTGTTCCGGATGGACCGGGACGTCAGGTGCGCCAGCAGCTCCCGGCGGTCGTCGGTGTAGCCGTCCCACTGGTCCACGTTGACCGCGAGACCCTCCTTCGGCAGCCCGAGCAGCTCGGCGAGCGGCGCCAGGAGATGGGCGGGCAGCGCCCCGAAGGCGACCGGCGAGATCATCACCGAGGTGCCGACCAGCTGCCAGGACGCGTCCGACGCGGCGAGGCCGGACTTGAGCCAGTCCAGCTGGGCGCGTCCCGTGACGGTCCGCTCCGGGTCGTCCACGGTGCCGCTGCCGGTCTTCGCCGGGGCGGAGCGGAAGGACCGCAGGTCCAGCAGGTGCAGATCGGCCAGCTTGCCGAAGCGCAGCCGCCGGAAGACCGTGCCCTCGGTGGAGGCGCGGACCGGCATCCACTCGAAGTACGCCTGCTTGGCGGCGGCGAGCCGGGCCGCCCAGTCGCCCTCGGTGCCCGGCGTGTGGTTCTCGGCGCCGCCCGGCCAGGCGTCGTTGGCGAACTCGTGGTCGTCCCAGATGGCGACGAACGGGTGCGCCGCGTGCAGCGCCTGGAGGTCGGGGTCCGTCTTGTACGTGCCGTGCCGGAGGCGGTAGTCGGCCAGCGAGACGATCTCGTGGCGCGGCTCGTGCCGCCGGACGGTGTACTTCGCGTCCGGGTAGACGCCGCTGCCGTACTCGTACACGTAGTCGCCGAGGTGCAGGACCGCGTCCAGGTCGGCGCGCCCGGCGAGATGGCGGTACGCGGAGAAGTGGCCGGACTCCCAGTTCGCGCACGACACCACGCCGAAGCGCACGCCGGGCGCGGCGGAGTCGGCCGCCGGGGCGGTGCGGGTGCGGGCGGCGGGGGAGACGGCGGAGCCCGCGGTGAAGCGGAACCAGTAGGAGGTCGCCGGGCGCAGCCCCCGCACGTCCGCCTTCACCGTGTGGTCGGCCGCGGCGGTCGCCGTGGTCGTGCCGGAGGCGACGGGACGGGTGAAGGCCCGGTCCTCGGCGAGTTCCCAGCCGACGGGGACGTCAGGGCCGAGACCGGAGCCGGGGACGGCCTCGGGGACGGGGGTGACGCGCGTCCAGAGCAGGACGCCGTCGGGCAGCGGGTCGCCGGAGGCGACGCCGTGGAGGAAGACGGGTGCCGCGGGTGCGGCGTGGGCCGTGGCGGCCGTGGCGGCCGTGCCGAGGAGGGCCGGTGCGATGACGGCGGTGACGGCGGCGGCCTTGACGACCGTGCGCCGCGTGGGGGCGATGGGTATGGAACGACTGGTCACGGTCAGTCAGATTACTGACGGGTAGGGGTGGGTGACAGCCGGCACCCGGAAGTCTGTCGGGTCGTTGTCCTGCGGGGACGCGGGGACGCGGGGACGCGGGGACGCGGGGACGCGGGGACGCGGGGACGCGGGGACGCGGTGCCCCTCGTCGGCGGCGCGGCTCTCGGGCCGTTCCTGTGCTCCGTACCCGCTGGCCCTGCCGCTGCCGCTGCCCCGATCCGGCCGTACGAGCGACCCGTACCGGACCCACCGGCTCCCAGCCGATGTACACGGCCCCCCAGCACCACGGCCCCGGTCCGCGCCGCGTGAAACGGGCGGACCGGGGCCGGTGAGGGGCCGGGTGGGGCGGCTGCCGGGGCGTCAGCCCTTCAGCGCGGCGGTGATCGCCGTCTGGAACTGCTCCGCCGTCAGCGGCGGGTTCTGGCTGCCCTCCACCGTGAGCGTTTTGCCGTTCATCTTCAGGGTCGGCGTGCCCGTGACCCCGCTGTCGTCGAAGGCCTTCGACATCTTCATCGCCCAGGCGTCGAAGGTGCCCTCCTCGACGTTCTTCTTGAACGCCGCGTTCCCCTTCAGCGCCGGGACCGAGTCCGCGATCTTCAGCAGGTAGGAGTCCTTGCCGAACTTGTCGTCGTTCTCCTCCGGGTGGAACTCCGCCGAGTACAGCGCCCCCTTGTACTTCAGGAAGGCCTCGGGGCTCACGTCCAGGGCCGCGCCCAGCGCCGACAGGGCGTTCTTCGAGCCCTCGCCACCGGCAGCGTTGTCCAGGAAGGTGGCGCCGACGTACTTCAGCTTGTACTTGCCCTCGGCGACGTCCTTCTCGACGACCGCGCCCACGGACTGCTCGAAGGTCGCGCAGATCGGGCAGCGCGAGTCCTCGTACAGCTCCAGGGTCTTGTCCGCGGAGTCCTTGCCGATGACGACCGTGGTGCCGTTGGTGCCCGAGGTGTTCTTCGGCGCGGTGACCGACTTCGCGTCGGAAGCGGCCTGCCAGGCGGACGGCTTGTTGGACTGGACGACCGCGTAGCCGATGCCCCCGGCGACGGCCAGCACGGCCACCGCCGAGACGCCGACGACCACCTGGCGGCGGACCCGGTCCTTCTTCGCCTGCTGCTCGCGCTCGACGCGCAGCCGCTCGCGGGCGGCGGCCTTGTTGGACTGGTTGTTGCGTGCGCTCATGGCGGTGATCTCCGTGACGGTGGGAAAAAGGGTGGGGACTGCGTGCGCGTGCGCCGCACTCAGACGAGTGCGAAGCGCGGGCACGGCGGTCCCCGCCGCCCCACCGAGTGGGTGAGGAACCTGGCGCGGGAGAACCGGGGGCGCGCCGACGGCCGTCCCGTACGCCGGGGCGCCGGACCTCCGGCGCGCAGCAGCGCGGTCACCAGCAGCAGCGGCCGGAAGGCGAAGGCCGCCACCGCGTTCAGCAGCCGGACGAGCGCCCGCTCCCCGCCGCGCAGCCAGAGCGCCGCCGCGAGGCCGACGCCCACGTGGACGCCGAGCAGCAGCCAGGGCAGCGCCGGGTCGGGGGAGGCGAGCACGGCTGCCGCGCCGCCGCCCTCCGGACCCACCACACCGGGCAGCGGCGCGCCGAGCGCGCCACCGCAGAAGACCTCCAGGCCGACCGAGCGCAGCGAACCGGCGACCGGTCCGCCGGCGGGGCCGTAACAGATCGCCTGACCGCTGGTGAAGAGCGTGTCGGCGGCCAGCTCCAGCGGGACCAGCAGCCCCGCGATCGGGCCGAATCCCCGCTCGCGGCCCGCCAGCAGGTAGGCCACGGCGAAGACGCCGACCGCGACCGGGACGACCGTGCCGAGCGGCAGCGGTACGCGGGAGAGCAGCACGTGGGACGCCACGGACAGCGTCACGACCACTGCCGTGAAGAGCGCCGCCCGCAGCGCCCTCAGCTGCGTCCCTGCCATGTCCATCGTCGGCGAGTCTCCCACGCCGGGCGGTAGGACGTGCCTAAGGGGAAGCTGTGGGAAACCCCACGGGTCAGGTCCCCGCCGCTCAGAGCCCCGGTATCCGGCCGTTGCGGAAGAGGTCCACGAAGATCTGGTGGTCGGCCCGTGCCCGTGCCCCGTAGGCGTGCGCGAAGTCCACCAGGAGGGCGCCGAAGCCCTCCTCGTCGGCGGCGATGGCCGCGTCGATGGCCCGCTCGGTGGAGAACGGCACGAGGGAGTGGCCGCTGGACTCGTCCGCCGCCGCGTGCATGGTCGCCGTCGCCCGGCCCAGGTCGGCGACGGTGGCCGCGATGTCCCGCGGGTCGTCGATGTCCGACCAGTCCAGGTCGACCGCGTACGGCGAGACCTCCGCGACCAGCTGACCGGCGCCGTCCAGTTCGGTCCAGCCCAGCCACGGGTCGGCGTGCGCCTGGAGCGCCCGCTGCGAGATCACGGTCCGGTGGCCCTCGTGCCGGAAGTAGCCCCGTACCGCCGGGTCCGTCACGTGCCGGGAGACCGCCGGGGTCTGCGCCTGCTTGAGGTAGATCACGACGTCGTTCTCCAGGGCGTCGCTGGGACCCTCCAGGAGGATGTTGTACGAGGGGAGGCCGGCCGAGCCGATGCCGATGCCCCGGCGCCCGACGACGTCCTTCACCCGGTACGAGTCGGGGCGGGCGAGGCTGGACTCCGGCAGGGTCTCCAGATAGCCGTCGAAGGCGGCGAGGACCTTGTAGCGGGCGGCGGCGTCCAGCTCGATCGCGCCGCCGCCGGAGGCGAAGCGGCGCTCGAAGTCCCTGATCTCGGTCATCGAGTCGAGCAGCCCGAAGCGGGTCAGGGCGCGGGCGTCGCGGAGGGCGGCGAGCAGCGCGCCGTCGGCGGTGTCCAGGGTGAACGGCGGCAGCTCCTCGCTCGCGCCGACGGCGAGCGCGTGGATCCGCTCCCGGTAGGAGGCGGCGAAGATCCGGACCAGGTGGGTGATCTGCTCGTCGCTGAGCGCCTTCGCGTAGCCGATGAGGGCGAGGGAGGCGGCGAGCCGCTTGAGGTCCCAGGTGAAGGGGCCCACGTACGCCTCGTCGAAGTCGTTGACGTTGAAGACCAGGCGCCCGTTGGCGTCCATGTACGTGCCGAAGTTCTCGGCGTGCAGATCGCCGTGGATCCAGACCCGGCCGGTGCGCTCGTCCAGGTAGGGGCCGCCCTCGGCCTCGTCCGCGAGGTCCGCGTAGAAGAGGCAGGCGGTGCCCCGGTAGAACGCGAAGGCGGAACCGGCCATCTTCCGGAACTTCACGCGGAAGGCCGCGGGGTCGGCGGCGAGCAGTTCGCCGAAGGCGGTGTCGAAGACGGCGAGGACGTGCTCACCGCGCTCCGCTGCGGTGGGCTGGGGGACCGACATCGAGATGCCTCCTGGTACCGGGCGTGCTCAGAGAATGTTCACGACAATTGGGACAGGCGTTCCCTGTCTCCCAACGCGCGACCCTAGTCGCGAGTGCCCGTCGGCTGTCACTCGCGGGACGTAGACTTCCACGCTGTCCCCCCAGACTGTCCGCAGCCTGTAGTCCGTCGTTTCCCGGAGGCCTCCCGCCGTGACCAAGCCGCCCTTCACGCACCTCCACGTCCACACCCAGTACTCGCTGCTGGACGGTGCCGCGCGGCTGAAGGACATGTTCGACGCGTGCAACGAGATGGGCATGACGCACATCGCCATGTCCGACCACGGCAACCTGCACGGCGCGTACGACTTCTTCCACACGGCCAAGAAGGCCGGTGTGACGCCGATCATCGGCATCGAGGCGTACGTCGCCCCCGAGTCCCGCCGCAACAAGCGGAAGATCCAGTGGGGCCAGCCGCACCAGAAGCGCGACGACGTCTCCGGTTCCGGCGGCTACACCCACAAGACGATCTGGGCGGCGAACGCCACCGGACTCCACAACCTCTTCCGGCTCTCCTCGGACGCCTACGCCGAGGGCTGGCTGCAGAAGTGGCCCCGGATGGACAAGGAGACCATCTCCCAGTGGTCGGAGGGGCTCATCGCCTCCACCGGCTGCCCTTCGGGCGAGCTGCAGACCCGGCTGCGCCTCGGCCAGTTCGACGAGGCGCTGAAGGCGGCCTCCGAGTACCAGGACATCTTCGGCAAGGAGCGGTACTTCCTGGAGCTGATGGACCACGGCATCGAGATCGAGCGCCGGGTCAGGGACGGGCTCCTGGAGATCGGCAAGAAGCTCGGCATCCCGCCGCTGGTCACCAACGACTCGCACTACACGTACGCGCACGAGGCCACCGCCCACGACGCCCTGCTGTGCATCCAGACCGGCAAGAACCTCTCCGACCCGGACCGCTTCCGGTTCGACGGCACCGGCTACTACCTGAAGTCCACCGACGAGATGTACGCCGTGGACTCCTCGGACGCCTGGCAGGAGGGCTGCCGCAACACCCTGCTGGTCGCCGAGCAGGTCTCCACCGACGGCATGTTCGTCGAGAAGAACCTGATGCCGAAGTTCGACATCCCGGAGGGGTTCACCGAGGTCACCTGGTTCCGCGAGGAGACCATGCGGGGCATGGCCCGCCGCTTCCCCGGGGGCATCCCCGACGACCGTATGAAGCAGGTCGAGTACGAGATGGACACCATCATCTCGATGGGCTTCCCCGGCTACTTCCTCGTCGTCGCCGACTTCATCATGTGGGCGAAGAGCCAGGGCATCGCGGTGGGCCCCGGCCGCGGCTCCGCGGCCGGCTCGATCGTCGCGTACGCCATGGGCATCACCGACCTCGACCCGATCCCGCACGGACTGATCTTCGAGCGCTTCCTCAACCCCGAGCGCATCTCGATGCCCGATGTCGACATCGACTTCGACGAGCGCCGGCGCGTCGAGGTCATCCGGTACGTGACGGAGAAGTACGGCTCCGACAAGGTCGCCATGATCGGCACCTACGGCAAGATCAAGGCCAAGAACGCCATCAAGGACTCCGCGCGCGTCCTCGGCTACCCGTACGCCATGGGCGACCGGCTCACCAAGGCCATGCCCGCCGACGTCCTCGGCAAGGGCATCGACCTCAACGGCATCACGGACCCCTCCCACCCCCGCTACAGCGAGGCCGGTGAGATCCGTGCGATGTACGAGAACGAGCCGGACGTCAAGAAGGTCATCGACACCGCCCGGGGCGTCGAGGGCCTGGTCCGCCAGATGGGCGTGCACGCGGCCGGTGTGATCATGTCCAGCGAGCCGATCGTCGACCACGCCCCGATCTGGGTGCGGCACACCGACGGCGTCACCATCACGCAGTGGGACTACCCGCAGTGCGAGTCGCTCGGCCTGCTCAAGATGGACTTCCTGGGCCTGCGCAACCTCACGATCATGGACGACGCCGTCAAGATGGTGAAGGCCAACAAGGGCATCGACCTCGATCTCCTGGCCCTGCCGCTCGACGACCCCAAGACCTTCGAACTGCTCCAGCGCGGCGACACCCTCGGCGTCTTCCAGTTCGACGGCGGCCCCATGCGCTCGCTGCTGCGGCTGATGAAGCCCGACAACTTCGAAGACATCTCCGCCGTGTCCGCCCTGTACCGGCCGGGCCCGATGGGCATGAACTCGCACACGAACTACGCGCTCCGCAAGAACGGCCAGCAGGAGATCACCCCGATCCACCCCGAGCTGGAGAAGCCGCTCGAAGAGGTGCTCGCGGTCACCTACGGCCTGATCGTCTACCAGGAGCAGGTGCAGAAGGCCGCCCAGATCATCGCCGGGTACTCGCTCGGCGAGGCCGACATCCTCCGCCGCGTGATGGGCAAGAAGAAGCCCGAGGAACTGGCGAAGAACTTCGTCATCTTCGAGGCCGGAGCCAAGAAGAAGGACTTCAGCGACGCGGCCATCAAGGCCCTCTGGGACGTCCTGGTCCCCTTCGCCGGCTACGCCTTCAACAAGGCCCACTCCGCCGCGTACGGCCTGGTCTCCTACTGGACCGCCTACCTCAAGGCCAACCACCCGGCCGAGTACATGGCCGGACTGCTCACCTCCGTCAAGGACGACAAGGACAAGTCGGCGGTCTACCTCAACGAGTGCCGCCGCATGGGCATCAAGGTGCTCCCGCCGAACGTCAACGAGTCCGAGTCGAACTTCGCCGCCCAGGGCGACGACGTGATCCTCTTCGGCCTCTCCGCCGTCCGCAACGTCGGCACCAACGTCGTCGAGTCGATCATCAGGTCGCGCAAGGCCAAGGGGAAGTACTCCACCTTCCCCGACTTCCTCGACAAGGTCGAGGCCGTCGTCTGCAACAAGCGGACCGTCGAGTCGCTGATCAAGGCCGGCGCCTTCGACGAGATGGGCCACACCCGCAAGGGCCTGGTCGCCCACCACGAACCCATGATCGACAACGTGGTCGCGGTCAAGCGCAAGGAGGCCGAAGGACAGTTCGACCTGTTCGGCGGCATGAACGACGACGGCGGCGGCGACGAGCCCGGCTTCGGCCTCGACGTCGAGTTCTCCGACCTCGAATGGGAGAAGCCGTACCTGCTCGCCCAGGAGCGCGAGATGCTCGGCCTGTACGTCTCCGACCACCCGCTCTTCGGCATCGAGCACGTCCTGTCCGACAAGACGGACGCGGCGATCTCCCAGCTCACCGGCGGCGAGCACGCCGACGGCGCGGTCGTCACCATCGGCGGCATCATCTCCGGCCTCCAGCGCAAGATGACCAAGCAGGGCAACGCCTGGGCCATCGCCACCGTCGAGGACCTGGCCGGATCGATCGAGTGCATGTTCTTCCCGGCCACCTACCAGCTGGTCTCCACCCAGCTCGTCGAGGACACGGTCGTCTTCGTCAAGGGACGCCTCGACAAGCGCGAGGACGTGCCCCGGCTCGTCGCCATGGAACTGATGGTCCCCGACCTGTCGAACGCCGGGACCAACGCACCCGTGATCCTCACCATCCCCACCGTGAAGGTCACCCCGCCGATGATCACCCGGCTCGGCGAGATCCTCGGCCACCACCGGGGCAACACCGAGGTCCGGATCAAGCTCCAGGGCCCCCGCACCACCACCGTGCTCCGGCTCGACCGGCACCGGGTGCAGGCCGACCCGGCGCTCTTCGGCGACCTGAAGGTGCTCCTCGGCCCGTCCTGCCTGGCCGGATAGCCCGTCCGGGGCGGTACGGGCCGGAACGCCCGCGCCCGCCCGGCCGCCCGGGGCCCCGCCGAGGGGCCCCGCACCCACGCGCAAGGGGCGCGCCCGTCGTCACGGGCGCGCCCCTTTGCCATGGGTGTGACCGGGTGCGTCAGTTGTGGCCGAAGCGCTTCTGACGTCCCTTGCGGGCCACGTCACCTGGCGTGACCTGGCTGGAACGCTGTTCCGCCTGTGTCTCAAGGGACGACTGCTGTGCCTGCTGGGCACCGCGCTCGGCCGGGGACTGCTTCTGGGCACGGTTCTGGTTGCGGTTCTTGGCCATGGGATTACCTCCAAAGGGGACCTAGGGGCCAGGGCCGCTGTCAGACTCACATACGGTGTGAACCGCCGCATGTTGGATCATTACTGAGCGTAACGGTCGCCCGAAAGTGACATCCGCCACGCCGATGATCCAGTTCCGGCCGTCGAGCCCCCGGCCTTCGGGCAGACTCGAAGGAAATCCGAAGCACATCCGATCCCGAGGTTCCCGAAAGAGGGTGGAACACGTGGACCGCTGCGTCGTCCTGGTGGACGCCGGCTACCTGCTGGGTGCCGCCGCCAGCCTTCTCGCTGGGGAACCGTCCCGCTCCCGGATCACCGTCGACCACGCCGGACTCATCCAGCAGCTGCGCCAGCGCGCCGAGGCCGAGACGGCGCTGCCCCTGCTGCGGATCTACTGGTTCGACGGCGCTCCCGACCGCGTCCCCCAGCCGGAGCACCGCAGGCTCCGGGTGATGCCCCGGGTCACCGTCCGGCTCGGCGCCCTGACCAGGAGCGACGGACGCTGGGCCCAGAAGGGCGTCGACGCGGCCATGCACACCGAACTGACCGAGCTGGCCAGGAACCGGGCCTGTTCCGACATCGTGCTGGTCACCGGCGACGGCGACCTGCTGCCCGGACTCATGTCGGCCAAGGAGCACGGCGTCGCCGTCCACCTCTGGGCCGTCCAGGCCGCCGACGGCGACTACAACCAGTCCGAGGACCTCGTCGCCGAGGCCGACGAGCGGCGGGTCCTCGACCGTACCTGGATCACCCGGGCCGTCCGGGCCAGGGACCTCAGCGGCCTCTGCGCCCCGCCGCCCGCGCCCCGCCCCGAGATCGCCGCCATCCTCTCCGCGCCGCTCCCCGAGGCGGCCCTCGCCGCCTCCGCCGAACGGGCCGCGGAGGCCGCCGCCGGGGGCGCCGCCGCCCGCGCCGCCGCCCCGGCCCACGACGGCACCGGCCCCGCGCCCCACCGCGACGGCGCCCACCCGAACGGCACCGGCGTCCCCGTCCCCGCGGCCAAGGGCGTCCCCACCCCCAAGGACCTGGCGGGACTGCGCGCCCCCGGGAGCGCTCCCGCCCCCGCCCTCGCGGCGCAGGGCGCCAGCGCGCTCCGCTGGTCCTCCGACCGGGGCTGGGTCGAGCGCCCGGTGTCCACGGTCGGAGAACCCCCCGAGACCGCCTCCCTGCCGACGCTCGCCACCCTCACCAGCGCCGAGCAGCGCTGGGCGGACCGCGAGGAGGACATCACCACCGTCGGCGGCGACCCCTTCGAGGTCGGACAGGTGTTCGCCCGCCGCTGGATGGAACGCCTCCCCGAGCAGGGCCACGTCCAGAAGCTCTCCACCCTCTACCCCCGCATCCCGCACCGCATCGACGGCGAACTCCTCCGCTACGCGGCCCGGTTCGGCCTGCTCGCCCACAAGGACGACCAGATCGACGAGCACGACCGGTACGCGATCAGGGCCGGGTTCTGGCGCGAGATCGACGTCCGGGCCGCCGCCGAACCCGCCCCCGCGCCCGGACCGGGCCCGGCGACCCCGTAGGCTCTTCCCCCGTGAGTACGGTGTGCGTGGTGCGGGACCTGGTCAAGACGTACCCCGCCACGCGCGGCGGACGGGGTACGCCCGCGACTCCCGAGGTGCGGGCCACCGACGGGATCGACCTCGACGTGCGCGGCGGCGAGGTCTTCGGGCTGCTCGGCCCCAACGGGGCGGGCAAGTCCTCCTTGGTGCGCCAGCTGACCGGCCTGCTGCGGCCCGACTCCGGGACCGTCCGGATGCTCGGCCACGACCTGGTGCGCCACCCCGAGCGGGCCTCCCGCCTCCTCGCGTACCTCGGCCAGGAGTCCACCGCCCTCGACGAGCTGACCGTCTCCCTCGCCGCCGAGACCACCGGACGGCTGCGCGGCCTCACCGCCGCCGCCGCCCGCGCCGAGCGCGACGCCGTCCTCGACGAGCTGGGCCTCGGCCCGCTCGCCTCCCGGCCCCTGAAGAAGCTCTCCGGCGGACAGCGGCGGCTCGCCTGCCTCGCCGCCGCCCTCGTCGGCCACCGCCCCGTCCTCGTCCTCGACGAGCCCACCACCGGCATGGACCCCGTCGCCCGCCGCGCGGTCTGGGCGGCCGTCGACCGGCGGCGCGCCGAACACGGCAGCACCGTACTGCTCGTCACCCACAACGTCATCGAGGCCGAGACCGTCCTCGACCGCGTCGCCGTCCTCGACCACGGCCGGGTCATCGCCTGCGACACGCCCGCCGGACTCAAGGAGCGCGTCGCGGGCGAGATCCGGGTCGAACTGGTCTGGCGCGAGTCGGCCCCCGTCCACCTCCCCGAGATCGCCGCCCTGCGCGAGCTCGCCCAGGAGACGGGCCGCCGCTGGGTCCTCCGTCTCGCCCCCGACGAGGCCCGGGGGGCCGTCGCCACCGTCACCGGCGGCGCCGCCTTCGCCGCGCTCGACGACTTCACCCTGGCCACCCCCAGCCTGGAGGACGTCTACCTGGCCCTCGGCGGCGCGGCGGACGGGCTGGTGAAGGCATGACGAGAAGCACCCCGCTCCCCACACCAGGCCCCGCGCCGGTACGGGGGCCCGTGCCCGTGCGGGAGTGCCGGGCGTCCCCGTCCGGGCCGGGGTCCGGTCCCTCCGCCCTGCCCGTGTCCGTGAACCCCAGGAGCTGTCCGCAGTGAGCACCGTGCCCGCCGAGGTCCTGCCGACCGGCGCGCCCACCGTCCGGACCCGCGAGGACGAGGACGCCCCCGCGCCCCTCGCCCCCCGCGCCCGGCTGCTGCCGTCCCTGGCCGCCGTCTACCGCGCGCAGCTCTCCCGCGCCCGGGTCGCCCGCATCCCGCTGCTCTTCGTGGCCACCTTCCAGTCCGTCGGGATCATGATCCTGATGCGCGGAGTGGTCGACGGCGGGTCCGAGGCCCGCGCCGTCGTGGCCGGTTCCACCGTCCTCGTCGTCGCCTTCGTCGCGCTGAACCTGCTCGCCCAGTACTTCGGGCAGCTCCGGGCGAACGGCGGCCTCGACCACTACGCCACCCTGCCCGTGCCGCCCGCCGCCGTCGTGCTCGGCGCGGCCGGCGCGTACGCCTCCTTCACGGTGCCCGGCACCGTCGTCACCGCCGTCATCGGCTCCGTGCTCTTCGGGCTCCCGCTCGGCAACCTCTGGATCCTCATCGCCGTCGTCCCGCTCGCCGGGGCGGCCCTCGCCGGGCTCGGCGCCGCCCTCGGCCTCCTCGCACCCCGCCAGGAACTCGCCACCCTGCTCGGCCAGCTCGGCATGTCCGCCGCGCTGCTCCTCGGCGTGCTCCCGGCCGAGCGGATGCCTCAGCCGATCGGCTGGGCCCGGGACCTGCTGCCGTCCACGTACGGCGTCGAGGCCCTCGCCCGCACCTTCGAGGCGCGCCCCGACTGGGCCGCCGTCGTCCTCTACCTCGGGGTGTGCGCGGCGGTCGGCGTGGTCTCCCTCGCGGTCGCCACCTGGGCCTACCGGCGGGCCGCCGTCCGCTGAGGCGGGCCACAGGGACACCTGGCACGATGGCGGGGTGACCGCACCCCTTACTCCGCCTCACCAGCCCTCGTCGCACGACCCGGACTGGCCCCCGCCGCCCCCGTCGATCCCCGGCCCGGCCGGGGACCCGATCACGGGTACCGAGGTGCTCCAGGGCGTTCTGGTGACCCTCGTCTCGACGATCGCGGGCGCGGTCCTCGGGGTGCTGTGGCTGAATCTGGCCCCCCGCGTCCTGCTCATCTCGGACGGCAAGGGCATCTACCTCCGCGACTCCGAGGGGGAGGCGGCGATCGGCTCGGACGGAACGTTCGTCCTGCTCGCCCTGGCCTTCGGCGCGATCGCCGCGCTCGTCGTCTTCCTGCTGCGCCGCAAGGGCGGTGTGCCGCTGGTGCTGGGGCTCGCGCTCGGCGGCGGCCTCGGCTCGCTGCTCGCCTGGGGCCTGGGGACGTACTTCGGTCCGACGAGCGACGTGGTCGCGCACGCCAAGGCCGTCGGCCCCAGCGTCTCCTTCGAGGCGCCCCTCGAACTGAACCTGGGGGCCGCCGCGATGCTGGCCTGGCCGCTCGCCGCGATGATCGTCCACCTGGGCCTCACGGCCGCCTTCGGCCCGCGCGACCCGGAGCCCGGACCGTGGGGCGAGCCGAAGCCGTACGGCGGCTGACCGGGCCGCCCGGTCCGCGTCCTCTGACCATTCCCGTCGTCGCCTGCATGGCGTCGTGAGGCAGGCGGAATTGTCAGACGGGCCCTACGGCCGTCAGGCGCGGCCGATCGGGGCCACCACCGCCGAGGTGAGCGCGGCCAGGTCGGCGGGGGAGAGCTCCACTTCGAGACCCCGGCGGCCCGCCGAGACACAGACGGTCGGGTGGCCCGAGGCCGACGAGTCCAGGACCGTGCGCAGCCGCTTGCGCTGGCCGAGCGGGGAGATGCCGCCCCGGACGTATCCGGTGGTGCGCTCGGCGGCCGCCGGGTCCGCCATCACGGCCCGCTTGCCGCCGACCGCCGAGGCCAGCGCCTTCAGGTCGAGCTGGCCCGCCACCGGGACGACCGCGACGGTCAGCTCGCCGTCGACGTCCGCGACCAGCGTCTTGAAGACCCGGTCGGGGGAGACGCCGAGGGCCTGCGCCGCCTCCTCGCCGTACGAGGCGGAGGCCGGGTCGTGCTCGTAGGCGTGCAGCGTGAACGGGGTGCCCGCGGTGGTCAGGGCGACCGTCGCCGGGGTGCCGCCGGTGTTCTTCTTCTGCTTCTTCGCCATGTGCTCCTCCTCGGCGGGACGCGGGGCGCCCGGGCCCCGGGCGGTCAGTTCGGGTACGTCGGCGCCTGCGTGAGGTCCACCGCGGGCAGCGACGGCAGGTGCCGCAGCACCGCCGTCTCCGCGCGCAGCAGCGACAGTTCCTCGCGCAGCCGGGTCGCGGTGTCCGGCGCCTGGAGCAGCCGCTGCTTGGACGGGACGTCGAGGATGGCCGCCGCCGCCACCAGGTACGACACCACCGAGGGGTCGTCCGGCAGCTCACTGGTGGTCAGCGAGCGCTCCCGGGCCCCCGCCAGCCGCTTCTGGTAGGCGCGGAAGGCCCGCAGCACCCCCTCGGAGAGGGCCTCGGCCTCCTCACCCGGCTCCTCCGGCACGTCCTCGACCTCCGCGACCAGGAACGGCCCGCTCGCGTCGACGGAGAGCAGCCTCACCCGGGTCGTGCCGGTGACGACCACCTCGAAGCTGCCGTCCGCGCGCTCCCGGATCGTCGCCGCGTCGGCGACGCAGCCGACCCGGTGGAAGGCCTGGACGGGGTCGGGGCCGAAGCCCGCCGCCGGGCCCTTCTCCGGCGGCGCGGACCGGTCCGGCATCCCGGACCCGGTCGGCGCCACCTCACGGCCGTCGCGGATGGCGACGACGACGAAACGGCGCGGCTCCGCGTCGTCCACGGTCAGCAGTTCGCGCATCATGGCGCGATAACGCTGCTCGAAGACGTTCAGCGGCAGCACGAGGCCGGGGAACAGCACCGCGTTGAGCGGGAAGAGGGGCAGGCGAGCGGTGGTCACAGCGCCCAAGACTAATGGCCGCCGGGCCCGCCCCGCCCTGTCCTTCCGCGTCCGGTGCCCCGAGGCCGGTCGCGACGGGCCGGTTCGCCCCCCGCCCGGTCCCGCGCGGTCAGGAAGGCCCGCAGCGGATCCTCCCGCCCCGCGCCCCACGGGAACGAGGTCGCGTGGGCGCCGATCCGTCCGAACTCTTCCCGTGCCTCCTCCCACCGCGCCCGCTCGACCAGGACGTACGCGAGGAGGTTGCGGACCTCGGCCGGCCACGGGTCGCCCACCGGGAAGCCGCCGGACAGCACGAGGGCCCGGTCCGCCGCCCGGTCGATCCGGGCCTCGGACACCGACGGGTCCCGTAAGGGCGGCACCCGCAGCCGGTCGTGGGCGGCGCGGACCGGCAGCGCCCGGACGAGCGAGTCCGGGGCGGCGTCGTCGGCCGCCTGCTCGGCGAAGTCGAAGGCGGCGCGGTGTGAGCCGTACCACTGCGCGGAGAGGTACTTCAGGGCCGCGACATGACTGCCGTAGTGGTGCGGGGAGCGGCGCACGGCCTGCTCCCAGAGCGACTCGAAGAGGGCGTGCCCGGCGTGCGCCCCGCGCGCGTGGTCCAGGGCGAGGCGCCAGGGCACCGGGTCGTGGGGCGCCGCCTCGGCGACGTCCCGGACCAGCGGGCCCAGCTCGCGGAGCCGCTCGGCCCGCGCGGGCGATCCCCAGGCCCGCCGCACGGCGAGCTGCGCGGTGACGAGCAGGGCGTCGGGGTCGCCGGGCGCGGCCGTGAGCCAGTGGGTCAGCCAGTCGCCCCTGCTGTACGCGAAGGTCGCGAGCCGGACGACGTACCGGTCGCGGTCCTCCCACTCGCCCGCGTCCCGGGTGGTGGCGAGCAGCTTCGCCGCGGGCTCCGGGTCGGCGAGGGCGGCGGCGACCAGGGCCGGGGCGAGCCGCTCGTCCGGGGCGTCGAGCAGCACGTCGTCGTCCGGCACGGACCGGGCGGTGGGCCCGGGGCCGGGACGGGCCGGTCGGACGGCGCCGAGCAGGGCGCGGAGCAAGGACATGGTGCGACATATTCTCTCCCCGCACCGCCTCCTCGGCAGCCTGTCTCACCCCTGCCCCACAGCTCTCTCACACGGTGGTCACCCCCCGTCCCCGACCCGCCACCTCCCGGCCACAGTCCGTCCCGTCACGGGGCCGCCGGGCGCCCCCGCCCGACCGGAGCCCCCGCCCGAGCGGCCACCCCGGAGCCAGGGGCCGCCCCGGGCCTCACCGGCCGGGCAGGCCGCGCGGGCCACGGGCGTGGCCCCGCCGCGCAGGCCACCGCCGGACTCCGCCGAGCCGGGTGCGCCGGGCCCGCGCCGGCCGGACGTGGACCCGCCGGACCCGCACCAGCCGGACCCGCACCAGCCGGGCCTGACCGCCGGGCCCGGAACCTCCCCGGCCCCTCCGGGGCCCCGGGCCCCCGGGCTCTCGGCCCCGGCCCCCTCAGCCCCGGCTCAGCATCCTCGTCGCGCCCGCCGCGACCGTCGTCGCCAGGATCCAGCCGAGCATGATCAGGACCGCCGCCGCCCACTGCCACAGGCCGTGCAGGCGCCAGGCGCCGTCCTGGCCCAGGTTGATCACGGGGATCAGCAGGTCGAGGGCGAACAGCGTGGCGTTCCACTCCGGGGCCTCGTCCGCCTTCAGCGGTGTCGGCCGGTAGTGGGAGAAGGCCGCCGTGCCCGCCGCCCACAGGACCGCCATCCACAGCGCCGCCCGGCCGGGCCGGTAGCCGTAGGCCACGGTCCAGTCCTGGAGGTACCCCCAGAGCTTCCCCGCGAGCGGCAGCGTCTCCCGTCTGCGCCGCTGCTTGGCGAGCAGCACCTCCCGGGCGTCGGCGTCCTCCCCGCTGTTGCGCAGCACGGTGGCCAGCCGCTCGTACGGCTCCGGCGCGTACTCCGGGGTCGCGGCGGCCACCCACTCCAGGCGCCGGGCCAGCGGGAAGTGCCCGTACGGCACCAGGTTCTCGTAGGCGAAGCCGCCCATGGCGAGGCCGCCGGGCCCCGGCCAGCTGGTGGACAGGTCGATGAGGGTGACGACCTTCGCGCCGTTGAGCACCACGCGGCCCTCCTCCGGCCGCTCCCCGTTGAACCGGAGCTCCGGGGTGACGATCCGGCGCAGCGAGACCTCCTCCCGGCGTGCGCCGTCGAGCAGGAAGCGGGCGTGGTGCAGGTCCACCGCGTCCCCGAACCGTCCGTCGTCGAGCCGCACCCCGCCGTGGCACTCCACCGGCTTGCGCCGGGCGCCCTGGGCGGGCGTCACCCCGTAGGGCGGGGTGGCCGTGGAGTGGTCGGGTACGCCCGCCGTCTCCCCGTACACCCAGGCGGCGTTCAGGTAGAGGGAGCGTTCCACGGTCAGCTGCGGCGCGTTGAGCGCGCGACGGCCCTGGGCGCCGCGCAGCACACTGCCCCGCAGACTGAGCGAGACGCCGATCTTCGCGCCGCGCAGGCTCAGCTCCCCGTGCGCCTCGATCAGCTCGGCCTGGAGGTCCTGGGCGACGACCATGCCGTCCGCCGTGATGGCCCGTCCGCGCCGGTCCGGCCACACCTGGATCTGGTTCATGAGCAGATCGGTGCCGATCTGCGCGTCGGTCAGCCGGATGCCGTGCCGCACCCGGCAGCGCGGCAGGTGCAGATCGCCCTCGGTGTGCAGCCGGGCGGCCTCCAGCCGGGGCAGCGCGCAGCCGACCAGCCGCAGCGTCCCGAACCGGGCCTCGGGCAGCACGACCTCGCCGTCGAAGCGGCAGCCGTGCAGCTCCACGTACGGCCCTATCGTCCCGCCCGCCAGGTTCAGCACGCCGGTGATCCGCACCCCGCGCAGCTTCAGCGCGGCGACCCGCCCCGAGCGGGCCTGCGGCCCGGCGAGCAGCAGCAGCGCCACCACCTCCGCCCGGACGGTCCTCTCCTCCCCCCACTCCCGCCCCCCGAAGGGGTCGTCCAGCTCCGGGACGCCCTCGGTCAGATCGCACGTCCTGCCGATCCGGAACGCCCGCCACACGGCCCGCTCCGGTGCCGTGAGACCGTCCGGCATCCCGTCCTCATGCGGCTCGGTCAATGCCGCCCCCTCGCTCTCCACGATCCGTTCCCACGATTCCCCGGCCCCGGATTCCGGGACTCGTGGATTCGTACAGCCGTTCTTCCCGCTGAGTGACGGGCTGAACGCTAACGGTCAGGAGTGGCGACTAGACGCCAGTGTGGCGTGTATCAGCCACTGATACGGGCGTCCGGCGCTGTGGGCCGTCTGCGAGAATTGACCCGTGATCTCTCGAATCGATCTGCGCGGCGAGACCCTCCCCGAGGGTTCCGCCCTGCGTGACCTGCTGCCCCGTGCCGAGTTCGACGTGGAAGCCGCCCTGGAGAAGGTGCGGCCGATCTGCGAGGACGTCCGGCATCATGGCGCGGCCGCGGTGATCGACTACGGGGAGAAGTTCGACGGCGTCCGCGTGCCCGGCCTGCGCGTCCCCGCCCCGGCGATCCGCCGCGCCCTCGACGAGCTGGACCCGGCCGTCCGCGCCGCCCTGGAGGAGTCCGTCCGGCGCGCCCGGCTCGTCCACCGCGCCCAGCGCCGCACCACCCACACCACCCAGGTCGTCCCCGGCGGCACGGTCACCGAGAAGTGGATCCCGGTCGAGCGCGTCGGCCTGTACGTACCGGGCGGCCGGTCCGTCTACCCGTCCTCCGTCGTGATGAACGTCGTCCCGGCCCAGGAAGCCGGAGTCGAGGGCATCGCCGTCGCCTCGCCCCCGCAGCGCGACTTCGGCGGCCTGCCCCACCCGACGATCCTGGCCGCCTGCGCCCTCCTCGGCGTGGACGAGGTGTACGCCGCCGGCGGCGCCCAGGCCATCGCCATGTTCGCGTACGGCACCGAGGGCACGACCGCCGGCGAGCCCGGCTGCGCCCCCGTCAACCTGGTCACCGGCCCCGGCAACATCTACGTGGCCGCCGCCAAGCGCCTCCTCAAGGGCCGCATCGGCATCGACGCCGAGGCCGGACCGACGGAGATCGCGGTCCTCGCGGACTCCACCGCCGACCCGGTGCACGTCGCCGCCGACCTGATCAGCCAGGCCGAGCACGACCCGATGGCCGCCTCCGTCCTCGTCACCGACTCGGAGGAGCTGGCCGCCGCCACCGAGGCCGAGCTGAAGACCCAGGTCGCCGCCTCCAAGCACGTCGACGGCCGGATCGCCCCCGCGCTCGCGGGCCGCCAGTCCGCGATCGTCCTGGTCCGCGACCTCGACGACGGCCTCAAGGTCGTCGACGCCTACGGGGCCGAGCACCTGGAGATCCAGACCCGCGACGCCGCCGCCGTCGCCGACCGGGTCCGCAACGCGGGCGCGATCTTCGTCGGCCCCTGGTCCCCGGTCTCCCTCGGCGACTACTGCGCGGGCTCCAACCACGTGCTGCCCACCGGCGGCTGCGCCTGCCACTCCTCGGGCCTCTCCGTGCAGTCCTTCCTGCGCGGGGTGCACATCGTGGACTACGGCCGGGACGCCCTCGCCGACGTCGCCCACCACGTCGTCACCCTCGCCGAGGCCGAGGACCTGCCCGCGCACGGCGCGGCGATCAAGGCGAGGTTCGGATGGAAGGTTCCCCAGAGCAAGTGACCGGCATCGACGACCTCCCCGTACGGGACGAGCTGCGCGGCAAGTCCCCGTACGGCGCGCCGCAGCTCGACGTCCCCGTCCAGCTGAACACCAACGAGAACCCCTACCCGCTGCCCGAGGCCCTGGTGGCCCGGATCGCGGAGCGGGTCACCGAGGCGGCCCGGCACCTCAACCGCTACCCCGACCGGGACGCGGTCGAACTGCGCACCGAGCTGGCCCGCTACCTCACCCGCACCACCGGCCACCCGGTCGCCACCGAGAACGTCTGGGCGGCCAACGGCTCCAACGAGGTCCTCCAGCAGCTCCTCCAGACCTTCGGCGGCCCCGGCCGCACCGCGATCGGCTTCGAGCCCTCGTACTCGATGCACGCCCTGATCTCCCGGGGCACCGGCACCGGCTGGATCTCCGGCCCCCGCGCCGAGGACTTCACCGTCGACCTGCCCGCCGCCGAGCGGGCCATCGCCGAGCACCGCCCGCACGTGGTCTTCGTGACCTCGCCCAACAACCCCACCGGCACCGCCGTCTCCGCCGACACCGTCCTCGCGCTCTACGAGGCCGCCCAGGCGGCCCGGCCGTCGATGGTGGTCGTCGACGAGGCGTACGTGGAGTTCAGCCACGGGGACTCGCTGCTGCCGCTCGTCGAGGGCCGCCCGAACCTGGTCGTCTCCCGGACCATGTCCAAGGCCTTCGGCGCCGCCGGACTGCGCCTCGGCTACCTCGCCGCGCACCCGGCGGTCGTCGACGCCGTCCAGCTCGTCCGGCTGCCGTACCACCTCTCCGCCGTCACCCAGGCGACGGCGCTCGCCGCCCTGGAGCACACCGACACCCTCCTCGGATACGTCGAGCAGCTCAAGGCCGAGCGGGACCGGCTCGTCACCGAGCTGCGCGGGATCGGCTACGAGGTCACCGAGTCGGACGCCAACTTCGTGCAGTTCGGGCGCTTCCCCGACACCCACGCGGCCTGGCGGGCGATCCTCGACCGGGGCGTCCTGGTCCGCGACAACGGAGTACCGGGCTGGCTGCGGGTCACCGCGGGCACCCCCGACGAGAACGACGCGTTCCTCGACGCGGTCCGTGAACTGAAGAAGGAGCAGAGCGCATGAGCCGCGTAGGACGCGTTGAGCGCACCACCAAGGAGACCTCCGTCGTCGTCGAGATCGACCTGGACGGCACCGGGAAGGTCGACGTGTCGACCGGGGTCGGGTTCTTCGACCACATGCTCGACCAGCTCGGCCGGCACGGTCTGTTCGACCTCACCGTCAAGACCGACGGCGATCTCCACATCGACTCCCACCACACCATCGAGGACACCGCCCTCGCCCTCGGCGCCGCCTTCAAGCAGGCCCTCGGCGACAAGGTCGGCATCTACCGCTTCGGCAACTGCACCGTCCCGCTGGACGAGTCGCTGGCCCAGGTCACGGTGGACCTCTCCGGCCGCCCCTACCTCGTGCACACCGAGCCCGAGAACATGGCGCCGATGATCGGCTCGTACGACACGACGATGACCCGGCACATCATGGAGTCCTTCGTCGCGCAGGCCCAGATCGCGCTGCACGTCCACGTCCCGTACGGGCGCAACGCCCACCACATCGTGGAGTGCCAGTTCAAGGCGTTCGCCCGCGCGCTCCGCTACGCCTCCGAGCGCGACCCGCGCGCCGCCGGAATCCTCCCCTCCACGAAGGGCGCGCTCTAGCCGTGAACGGCCTCTCCACCATCCTCATCGTCGTCGGACTCTTCCTGCTCGGCGGCATCTACTCCTTCGTCAAGCAGCAGATGCCCAAGGGCGTCGTCGTGCTCGTCGCCATCGGCGCCGCCATGTGCCTCTCCGCCGGAGTGCTCCGGCTGGACGTGTGGTCATGACCGGAACGAAGAAGGTCGTCGTCTTCGACTACGGCTTCGGCAACGTCCGCTCGGCCGAGCGCGCCCTCGCCCGGGTCGGCGCCGACGTCGAGATCACCCGCGACTACGACACCGCGATGAACGCCGACGGACTCCTCGTCCCCGGCGTCGGGGCCTTCTCCGCCTGCATGAGCGGCCTCAGGCAGGCCCGCGGCGACTGGATCGTCGGCCGCAGGCTCGCGGGCGGCCGCCCCGTCATGGGCATCTGCGTCGGCATGCAGATCCTCTTCGCCCAGGGCATCGAGCACGGCGTCGAGACCGAGGGCCTCGACGAGTGGCCCGGCACGGTCGAACCGCTGAACGCCCCCGTCGTCCCCCACATGGGCTGGAACACCGTCGACGCGCCCGAGGGCACCGAACTGTTCGCCGGGCTCGACGCCGACACCCGGTACTACTTCGTGCACTCCTACGCGGTCCGAGAGTGGAGCCTGGAAGTCGGCAACCCCCTCATCCGCGCCCCCAAGGTCACCTGGGCCACCCACGGCGAGCCGTTCGTCGCCGCCGTCGAGAACGGCGCCCTGTGGGCGACCCAGTTCCACCCCGAGAAGTCCGGCGACGCCGGAGCCCAGCTCCTCACCAACTGGATCGGAACCCTGTGACTGTGTCTGGAAGCGTGCTCGAACTCCTCCCCGCCGTCGACGTCCGCGACGGCCAGGCCGTCCGCCTCGTCCACGGCGAGTCCGGAACCGAGACCTCCTACGGCTCCCCGCTCGAAGCGGCGCTCGCCTGGCAGGGCTCCGGCGCCGAATGGCTCCACCTGGTCGACCTCGACGCCGCCTTCGGCACCGGCGACAACCGCGAACTGATCTCCGAGGTCGCCCGGGCCATGGACATCAAGGTCGAGCTGTCCGGCGGCATCCGCGACGACGCCTCCCTCGCCGCCGCCCTCGCCACCGGCTGCACCCGCGTCAACCTCGGCACCGCCGCCCTGGAGACCCCCGAGTGGGTCGCCAAGGTCATCGCCGAGTACGGCGACCGCATCGCCGTCGGCCTCGACGTCCGCGGCACCACCCTGCGCGGCCGGGGCTGGACCCGCGACGGCGGCGACCTGTACGAGACCCTCGCCCGCCTCGACTCCGAGGGCTGCTCCCGCTACGTCGTCACCGACATCGCCAAGGACGGCACCCTCCAGGGCCCCAACCTGGAACTCCTGAAGAACGTCTGCGCGGCTACCGACAAGCCCGTCGTCGCCTCCGGCGGCGTCTCCTCCCTGGACGACCTGCGGGCCCTGTCCGGCCTCGTCCCGCTCGGCGTCGAGGGCGCGATCGTCGGCAAGGCGCTCTACGCGAAGGCGTTCACCCTGGAAGAGGCGCTCGCGGCGGTGAAGCCGTGACCCCCGGGATCCGCAAGGTCGTCACCGGGGCGCCCTGGGAGGAGCAGTTCGGCTACTCCCGGGCCGTCGAACTGCCGAACGGCCTGGTCCTGGTCTCCGGCTGCACCTCGGTGGTCGACGGCCAGATCGCCGACGGCGGCCCGTACGACCAGACCGTCAACTCCTTCAAGGTGGCCTTCGCCGCCCTGGAGCAGCTCGGCCTGGGCCCGGAGCACGTCGTGCGTACCCGTATGTACCTCACCCACGCCCGGGACGTGGACGAGGCCGGCCGCGCCCACAAGGAACTGTTCGACGCCGTCCGCCCTGCCGCCTCGATGATCATCGTCTCCGGCTTCGTCGACCCCCGTCTGGTCGTCGAGGTCGAGATCGAGGCCCACCGGGAGGCCGCCGGATGAGCCTCGCCGTACGGGTGATCCCCTGCCTGGACGTCGACAACGGCCGGGTCGTCAAGGGCGTCAACTTCCAGAACCTGCGGGACGCGGGCGACCCCGTCGAGATGGCCAAGCTGTACGACGCCGAGGGCGCCGACGAGCTGACCTTCCTCGACATCACCGCCTCCTCGGGCAACCGGGAGACCACCTACGACGTGGTGCGCCGCACCGCCGAACAGGTCTTCATCCCGCTCACCGTCGGCGGCGGCGTCCGCTCCGCCGACGACGTCGACAAGCTCCTGCGGGCCGGGGCCGACAAGGTCGGCGTCAACACCGCCGCCATCGTCCGCCCCGAACTGATCCAGGAGATCGCGGAGCGCTTCGGCAGGCAGGTCCTCGTCCTGTCGGTCGACGCCCGCCGCACCCCCTCGGGCACCTTCGAGGTGACGACCCACGGCGGCCGGAAGGGCACCGGCATCGACGCCGTCGAATGGGCCCACCGGGCCGCCGACCTGGGCGCGGGCGAGATCCTGCTCAACTCGATGGACGCCGACGGCACCAAGGACGGCTACGACACCGAGATGATCACGGCCGTCCGGAAGCACGTCACCGTCCCGGTGATCGCCTCCGGTGGCGCGGGCAGGCTGGCCGACTTCGCGCCCGCCGTGGCCGCGGGCGCCGACGCCGTGCTCGCCGCCTCCGTCTTCCACTTCGGCGACCTGCGGATCTCCCAGGTCAAGGAAGCGCTGCGGGAGGCGGGCCACCCGGTCCGCTGACCGGCACCGCCCCCCCACCGCACGGACACGGAAAGGGCCCCCTCGGGGGCCCTTTCCCGCCGCCGGGGTCAGATCCCCAGCTGCTTCGCCTCCCGCAGCCGCTCGATCGCCTCCGGCTCCCCTTCGAGATCCACCTTGGCCGAGGACTGCCGCCCGAAGAGGTACATCGTCAGCTCGCCCGGCTCCCCGGACACCGTCACCACCGGCGTACCCCGGTGGGCGACCGCCGTCTGCCCGTTCGGACGGCGCAGCACCAGACCCACCGGGGCCTTCCGGCCCAGCAGCCGCGCGGTGCGTTCCAGACGGGACCACAGGGCGTCCGCGAACACCGGGTCGAGCGCCCGCGCCGACCAGTCCGGCTGCGCCCGCCGCACGTCCTCGGCGTGCACGTAGAACTCCACGGTGTTCGCCCCCTCGTCCACCTGCTTCACGGCGAACGGCGAGAACCGCGGCGGCCCCGTCCTGATGAGCTGGATCAGCTCCTCGTACGGCTTCTCCGCGAACTCGGCCCGCACCCGGTCCCCGCGCTCGCGCAGCGCCGGTACGAGGGAACCGGCCGCCGCGTCCGGGCGCCGTTCCCGCACCACCACATGGGCCGCGAGGTCCCGGGTCAGCCAGCCCTCGCAGAGCGTCGGGGCGTCCGGGCCCGCGGCCTCCAACAGGTCGGCGAGCAGAAGCCGTTCACGTTTGGCATGGGTCGACATGTCGGCCAGCGTACGGCGGACGGCCCCGGTCCGCCCAGTGGACGCCCCGCCGGGCACCGGTCCCGGGCGCGGCACAATGGCCTCATGACCAGCAATCTGGACCCGGCCCTCGCCGCCAGGATCAAGCGCGGCCCCGACGGACTCTTCCCCGCCGTCGCCCAGCAGTACGACACCGGCGAGGTGCTGATGCTCGGCTGGATGGACGACGAGGCCCTCCACCGCACCCTCACCACCGGCCGCTGCACCTACTGGTCCCGCAGCCGCCAGGAGTACTGGGTCAAGGGCGACACCTCCGGGCACGTCCAGCACGTCAGGTCCGTCGCCCTCGACTGCGACGCCGACACCGTCCTCGTCAAGGTCGACCAGGTCGGAGCCGCGTGCCACACCGGCACCCGGACCTGCTTCGACACCGACGTGCTCCCCGTATCCGAGTAGGGTCTGGCGCCATGGATCTCGACACCTTCCGCAAGCTGGCGGCCGACCGCCGCGTCATCCCCGTCAGCCGCAGGCTGCTCGCGGACGGCGACACCCCGGTCGGGCTCTACCGCAAGCTCGCCGCCGAACGGCCCGGCACCTTCCTCCTCGAATCCGCGGAGAACGGCCGCAGCTGGTCCCGGTACTCCTTCATCGGCGTCCGCAGCGACACCACCTTGACGGTCCGGGACGGCGAGGCCCACTGGCTGGGCACCCCGCCCGTCGGCGTCCCCGTCTCCGGCGACCCGCTCCAGGCCCTGCGCGCCACCGTCGAGACCCTGCACACCCCCCGCGACCTCGGCGGGGGCCTGCCGCCGTTCACCGGCGGCATGGTCGGCTACCTCGGCTACGACATCGTCCGCCGCCTGGAGAAGATCGGCGAGCACGGCCGGGACGACCTGGCCCTGCCCGAGCTGACCATGCTCCTCACCAGCGACCTCGCCGTCCTCGACCACTGGGACGGCTCGGTCCTGCTGATCGCCAACGCGATCAACCACAACGACCTGGAGACCGGCGTCGACGAGGCGTACGGGCACGCCGTCGCCCGCCTCGACGCGATGGAGGCCGACCTCGCCCGCCCGGTCGCCACCGCCCCCACCGCCCTGCCCGACTCCGCGCTCCCCGAGTTCTCCGCGCTCTGGGGCGGCCCCGCCTACCAGGACGCCGTCGAGGACATCAAGGAGCGCATCCGGGCGGGCGAGGCCTTCCAGGTCGTGCCCTCCCAGCGGTTCGAGACCCCGTGCACCGCCTCCGCGCTCGACGTCTACCGGGTCCTGCGGGCCACCAACCCCTCCCCGTACATGTACCTCTTCCGGTTCGAGAACGGCTTCGACGTCGTCGGCTCCAGCCCCGAGGCCCTCGTCAAGGTCGAGGACGGCCGCGCGATGCTCCACCCCATCGCGGGCACCCGGCACCGGGGCGCCACCCCGCAGGAGGACCACGACCTCGCCGAGGAACTCCTCGCCGACCCCAAGGAGCGCGCCGAGCACCTCATGCTCGTCGACCTCGGCCGCAACGACCTCGGCCGGGTCTGCGCCCCCGGCTCCGTCGAGGTCGTCGACTTCATGTCGGTCGAGCGCTACTCCCACGTCATGCACATCGTCTCCACCGTGACCGGCGAGGTCGCCGAGGGCAACACCGCCTTCGACGTCCTCACCGCCTGCTTCCCCGCCGGGACGCTCTCCGGCGCGCCCAAGCCGCGCGCGATGCAGATCATCGAGGAGCTCGAACCCTCCCGGCGCGGGCTGTACGGCGGATGTGTCGGTTATCTCGATTTCGCCGGGGACGCGGACACCGCCATCGCCATCCGCACCGCCCTGCTCCGTGACGGGACCGCGTACGTGCAGGCCGGAGCGGGTGTCGTCGCCGACTCCGACCCCGTCGCCGAGGACAACGAGTGCCGCAACAAGGCGGCGGCCGTCCTCCGCGCGGTCCACACCGCCAACCGGATGAACGGCCGCTGAGCGGGTAGGGGATAGTGGGGTACGTGAGTGCCGTATCCGTACCCCAGCCCCGGGCCGCCCGAGCGGCCGTTCCCGGCGGCGGCCGCCGCAGCCTGGCCGCGGCCCTCCTGCTCGGCGCCGCCGGCGCCACCGTCGTCCTGCTCTCGGCGGGACAGATCTGGGCGGAGGGCACCGCGTCCGTCGGCGGCGGCACCGTCCCCGTCGAAGCCGACGGCGGCGCCGTCACCGGTGTCCCCACCGCCCTCGCGATCGTCGGCCTGGCCGCGCTCTTCGCGGTCTTCGCCGTCCGCCGCACCGGTCGCACCCTCGTCTCCGCGCTCCTCGCGCTGAGCGGCGCGGGCGCCGCGCTGGCCGCCTTCCTCGGAGCCTCCGACAGCGCCGCCCTGAACGCCGAGGCCGCCCGCATCAGCGGCGACACCGCCGCCGCCGTCGCCGGACCCGCCTACACCGTCTGGCCGTACGTGACCGCGGCGGGCGCCCTCCTCATCCTCCTCGCGGGCCTCCTCGCCCTCCGCTTCGGCCGGACCTGGCCCGCGATGGGCGGCCGTTACGAGCGCTCCGGCGCCCCGCGCGCCCGCAAGGCCCCCACCACCGACCCGGACCGGCCCGAGGACCTGTGGAAGGCCCTGGACCGGGGCGAGGACCCCACCGGGACGGTCTGACGACCGCCCGACGGGGGAGTCCACCGCGACGCGTGATCGTCCCGGTACCCCCGATTCATCCTCGCGCGCCCGCGTGCGGGACAATGAGCGCTGAGTGTCCGCGCACGCGAGACCCTCACCATCGAGCAACTGCAACGAGGAGCAACTCATGGCGGGCAGCGCCCACGGACACACCCCGGCCGCCTGGACCGGTGTCATCATCGCCTTCATCGGTTTCTGCATCGCCGGTGTCTTCATGGTGGCCGTCAACATCCCCGGCTTCTGGGCCGGTGTGGGCGTCATCGTGCTCGGCGGCGTCGTCGGCGGCGTGATGAAGGCCGCCGGTCTGGGGATGCCGAAGCAGTCGGCCGAGGTGATCGCCGCCCGCGAGGCCGCCACCCTCCAGGCCCGTTCGTCGTCCTGACGCGACCCGGAGACCCCCTGAGCGCAGCCCGGCCCCGCCGGGCTGCGCTCGCGCGCGTCCGGGGCGAGAATCACCGGGTGGACACGCAGCCGACGGCCGGAGCCGCGACCGAGGAACCCCTCGCCCGACCGGGTGAACCCGGCGAGACCCCCGCGCTGCCGGGCGGGGACCACCGCGCCGACGACGCGGCGGACGGAACCCCGCACGCGCCCGCGCGGCCCGGGGGCACCGCTCCGCGCGGCGCGGCCCCGCCCTCCCTCCCGCACGCGCCCGCGCGGCCCGGGACCGACCGTCCGGCCCCACCGGCACCGGAGCTCGAAGCGGGACCGGCACCGGGCCCCCCACCCGCCGGGCCCGTACACCCGCCCGCGTGGCCCGTGCCGTCCGGCTCCACCGCGCCCCCCTCCGGCGGCCCCCCGCCCGCCGGGCCCGTACCGCCCCCGCACCCGCCCGCGTGGCCCGTACCGCCGCACGCGCACGCGTGGTCCGGTCCGCCCGCGCCCCGCCCGCTGCCCCGGCGGCTGCTCGGGCCCCTCGGCACCCTCGCCGGGGTCGCCGCCGCCTTCGCGTATGTCGGGACGGTCGACCCCAACGAACCGGGGCACTACCCCGTCTGCCCGCTGCTCCGCTTCACCGGGATCTACTGCCCCGGCTGCGGCGGGCTCCGCAGCGCCCACGCCTTCGTCCACGGCGACCTCCCCGCCGCCCTCGGCGCCAACGCCCTCGCGGTCGTCGGCTACGGAGTCTTCGGCGTGCTCCTGGCCGTCTGGCTGATTCGCGCCGTCCGGGGACTCCCCCCGCGCCTCGCCGTCGCCCCGGTGTGGTGGTGGGCGACCGGCGCCGTCCTCGCCCTCTTCACCCTGGTCCGGAACCTTCCCTTCGGCTCCGCGCTGGCCCCCTGAGGCCCGTACCGGCACCCGGGGGACCCCGAAGGGAGTCCCAGCAGATGGGACACCACTCCGGCCGATGCGGGTCCGGGGCCGTCCTGCGGATAGGATCGATGTGGCTGAACCTGGTTCCTCATCACCATCACCGTCCCGGAAGGGGGCCCCTCGCGTGAGTGTGCTCGACGAGATCATCGAAGGCGTGCGCGCCGACCTCGCAGAGCGACAGGCGCGGGTCACCCTCGACGAGCTCAAGGAGCGTGCCGCCAAGGCACCGCAGGCCAAGGACGGCGTCGCCGCACTGCGCGGCGAAGGCGTCAAGGTGATCTGCGAGGTCAAGCGCTCCAGCCCGTCCAAGGGGGCACTCGCCGCGATCGCCGACCCGGCGGGACTCGCCGCGGACTACGAGGCGGGTGGCGCCGCCGTCATCTCCGTCCTCACCGAGCAGCGCCGCTTCGGCGGCTCGCTCGCGGACCTGGAGGCCGTCCGCGCCAAGGTCGACATCCCGGTCCTGCGCAAGGACTTCATCGTCACCGCGTACCAGCTCTGGGAGGCCCGCGCCTACGGAGCGGACCTCGCGCTCCTCATCGTGGCCGCCCTGGAACAGGAGGCCCTCGTCTCCCTCATCGAGCGGGCCGAGTCCATCGGACTCACCCCGCTGGTCGAGGTCCACGACGAGGACGAGGTCGAGCGGGCCGTCGACGCGGGCGCCCGGATCATCGGCGTCAACGCGCGCAACCTGAAGACCCTCAAGGTCGACCGCTCCACGTTCGAGCGCGTCGCCCCGGAGATCCCCGCGCACATCGTCAAGATCGCCGAGTCCGGCGTCCGCGGCCCGCACGACCTCATCGCGTACGCCAACGCGGGCGCCGACGCGGTCCTGGTCGGCGAGTCCCTCGTCACCGGCCGCGACCCGAAGGGCGCCGTCGCCGACCTCGTCGCCGCCGGTGCCCACCCCGCCCTGCGGCACGGCCGGAGCTGACCCCGCCATGACCCGCCGCCGCGCCACGCCGACCCCTCCGGGCCCCGCCCGGGGGAACGTCGGCGTGGTGTCGGTGACCCCCGGTCGCGGCCGCCGGTCCTGCGGCGCCGCCGCCTCCGTCCCCGCACCGCACGCCCCGCTGGCCCGGGGCTGCCGCCCGCGTGGCTGCCGCGCCCCCGCCCGCCGTGTCCACGGCCGCCGGGTGCGTTACGTCATCGGCGACGAGCCCGGCCAGGTCAACGGAATGCGATGGCGCCCGCGCCCCGCGCGCGCCATCTGACGACCCCGTAGGGCATCCCCGTGGATGCCTCCGCCGCCGTACCCGCCCGCCCCGCCGACGCACCGCGTCCACGGCGCCCGCGCGGGTCCGGACGCTCCGGCACGGCAGGGGGCACCGGCCGTCGCGCGCACACGTGACCACCCACCACGTCACACGGGGCATCCGCCCCGCGAGGAGCAACCGCATGTCCAGCGAGTTCTTCATCCCGGACCCGGACGGCCAGGTCCCCACCGCCGAGGGCTACTTCGGCGCCTACGGCGGCAAGTTCATCCCGGAGGCGCTCGTCGCCGCCGTCGACGAGGTCGCCGTCGAGTACGACAAGGCCAGGTCCGACCCCGCCTTCGCCCATGAGCTCAACGACCTCATGGTCAACTACACCGGGCGTCCCAGCGCGCTCACCGAGGTGTCCCGCTTCGCCGGACACGCGGGCGGCGCCCGGGTCTTCCTCAAGCGCGAGGACCTCAACCACACCGGCTCGCACAAGATCAACAACGTCCTCGGCCAGGCCCTGCTGACCAAGCGGATGGGCAAGACCCGGGTCATCGCCGAGACCGGCGCCGGCCAGCACGGCGTCGCCACCGCCACCGCCTGCGCCCTCTTCGGCCTCGACTGCACCATCTACATGGGCGAGGTCGACACCCAGCGCCAGGCCCTCAACGTGGCCCGGATGCGGATGCTCGGCGCCGAGGTCGTCGCCGTCACCTCCGGCAGCCGCACCCTCAAGGACGCCATCAACGAGGCGTTCCGGGACTGGGTCGCCAACGTCGACCGCACCCACTACCTCTTCGGCACGGTCGCCGGACCGCACCCCTTCCCCGCCATGGTCCGCGACTTCCACCGGGTCATCGGCGTCGAGGCCCGCCGCCAGATCCTGGAGCGCGCCGGACGCCTCCCCGACGCGGCGGTCGCCTGCGTCGGCGGCGGCTCCAACGCCATCGGCCTCTTCCACGCCTTCGTGCCCGACGCGGGCGTGCGCCTGATCGGCTGCGAGCCCGCCGGGCACGGCGTCGAGACCGGCGAGCACGCGGCCACCCTCACGGCGGGCGAGCCCGGCATCCTGCACGGCTCGCGGTCCTACGTCCTCCAGGACGAGGAGGGCCAGATCACCGAGCCGTACTCGATCTCGGCGGGCCTCGACTACCCCGGCATCGGCCCGGAGCACGCGTACCTCAAGGACACCGGACGCGCCGAGTACCGCGCCGTCACCGACGACGCGGCCATGCAGGCCCTGCGCCTGCTCTCCCGCACCGAGGGCATCATCCCGGCGATCGAGTCGGCGCACGCCCTCGCCGGAGCCCTGGAGGTCGGCAGGGAGCTCGGCGAGGACGGCCTGATCCTGGTCAACCTCTCGGGACGCGGCGACAAGGACATGGACACGGCCGCCCGCTACTTCGGCCTCTACGACGGGGAGGGCTCCCGGTGACGAACGGCAACATCCAGCTGCTCAGCGACACCCTCGCCAAGGCGAAGGCCGAGGACCGGGCGGCGCTCATCGCCTACCTGCCCGCCGGTTTCCCCACCGTCGACGGCGGCATCGCCGCGATCAAGGCCGCCTTCGAGGGCGGCGCCGACATCGTCGAGGTCGGTCTCCCGCACAGCGACCCGGTCCTCGACGGCCCGGTCATCCAGACCGCCGACGACATCGCCCTGCGCGGCGGAGTCAAGATCGCCGACGTCATGCGGACGGTCCGCGAGGCCCACGAGGCCACCGGGAAGCCGGTCCTCGTCATGACGTACTGGAACCCGATCGACCGGTACGGCGTCGAGCGCTTCACCGAGGAGCTCGCGGCGGCGGGCGGCGCGGGCTGCATCCTGCCCGACCTGCCCGTCCAGGAGTCCGGACTCTGGCGCGACCACGCCGACAAGCACGGTCTCGCCACCGTCTTCGTCGTCGCGCCCAGCAGCAGGGACGAGCGCCTCGCCACCATCACCGGGGCCGGTTCCGGCTTCGTCTACGCCGCCTCCCTCATGGGGGTCACCGGCACCCGGGAGTCGGTCGGCGAGCAGGCAGCCGACCTCGTCCGCCGCACCCGGGCCGCCACCGCGTCCGGCCGGGAGCTCCCCGTCTGCGTCGGCCTCGGCGTCTCCAACGCCACCCAGGCCAAGGAGGTCGCGGCCTTCGCCGACGGCGTCATCGTCGGCTCCGCCTTCGTGAAGCGCATCCTCGACGCCGACGGCGACGAGGCGGCGGGACTCGCCGCCGTAAGGGAACTGGCGGCCGAACTCGCCGAGGGCGTGCGGCGCCTTCCGTAACCCGTTCGGGTGGATAAGTGACCGGGGAGGCGCGGACGTGCCTCCCCGGTTCGTTCCCCAGCCGTGAGCGAGAAGAACCGTGGTGACGGTAACCGGAGCGCGCGGGAGCGCCTCAAGGAGCAGCGCGAGCACGAGAAGAGCCAGGAGAAGAAGCGGCGGGTCCTGATCGTGACCGCCGCCGTGGTCGGCGTCCTCGGCCTGGCCGCGGTCGTCGGGGTCATCGCCGCCAACGCCGACAAGGGCGGCGGCTCCGACAAGGCGGGCCCGGTGGTCGCGCCCACCGGGGCGACCGACCAGGACGGCAAGCCCGCCATCCCCACCGGGAAGCCGGACGCGCCCTCGACCCTCGCGATCTGGGAGGACTTCCGCTGCCCGGCGTGCGCCCAGTTCGAGAACGTGATGCGGGACAGCATCCATCAGCTGGAGGCCGCCGGAGCCCTCAAGGTCGAGTACCACCTGGCCACCCTCATCGACGGGAACATGGGCGGCAGCGGCTCGCTGCGCGCGGCGAACGCGGCCGCGTGCTCCCAGGACGCCGGGAAGTTCACCGCGTACCACGACACGCTCTACATCAACCAGCCGCAGGAGACGGACGACGCCTTCGGCAAGAACGACAGGCTGATCGAACTGGCGGCGAAGGTCCCCGGCCTCGACACCCCCGCCTTCCGTTCCTGTGTGAACGACGGCACCCACGACAGCTGGGTGGCCGAGTCGAACAAGGCCTTCCAGAACGGCGGCTTCCGGGGCACTCCGTCCGTCCTCCTCAACGGGGAGTCCATCTTCCCGACCAAGGGGAACGAGCAGATCTCCCCGGCGAACCTGAAGAAGTGGGTCGCCGAGGCCAACAAGGGCAAGAAGCCCGGAACGGCCTCGCCCTCGGCCGGCTGAGCCGCTTCCCCGGCGGATTGGTTATCCAGAAGTTGCCGGACGGGCTGCCGCCGCGCCCGTCCGGCAGGGTAGCGTCGGACCTGCCATGGAACTTGCCTACATCCCCAGCCCGTCGACCGGCGTGATCCACCTCGGACCGATCCCGCTGCGCGGCTACGCCTTCTGCATCATCCTCGGTGTCTTCGTCGCCGTCTGGTACGGCAACAAGCGCTGGATCGCCCGGGGCGGCACCGCCGGCACCGTGGCCGACATCGCCGTCTGGGCGGTGCCCTTCGGCCTCGTCGGCGGACGCCTCTACCACGTCATCACCGACTACCAGCTGTACTTCAGCGAGGGTCAGGACTGGGTCGACGCCTTCAAGATCTGGGAGGGCGGCCTCGGCATCTGGGGCGCCATCGCGTTCGGCGCGGTGGGTGCCTGGATCGGCTGCCGCCGCCGGGGCATCCCGCTCCCGGCGTACGCCGACGCCATCGCCCCCGGCATCGTCCTCGCCCAGGCCATCGGGCGCTGGGGCAACTGGTTCAACCAGGAGCTCTACGGGAAGCCGACCGATCTGCCCTGGGCCCTGAAGATCACCGCGAGCGCCAACCGCGAGGCCGGGCTGTACCACCCGACCTTCCTGTACGAGTCGCTGTGGTGCGTCGGCGTGGCCGTCCTGGTCGTCTGGGCCGACCGCCGCTTCAGGCTCGGCCACGGACGCGCCTTCGCGCTCTACGTCGCCGCCTACTGCGCGGGCCGCGCCTGGATCGAGTACATGCGGGTCGACGAGGCCCACCACATCCTGGGCCTGCGTCTGAACGTGTGGACGGCGATCATCGTCTTCCTGCTCGCCGTGCTCTACATGGTGATCTCCGCCCGGGTCCGTCCGGGCCGCGAGGAGATCGTGGAGCCGAGGGCCGCGGCGAAGGACGCCGCCGGTTCCGAGGGGGGCGTCGAGGACGGTTCCGCGAAGGACGCCGACGCGAAGGCCGACGGGAAGGCCGACGGGCAGGCCTCCGAAGCGAAGGCCTCCGACGCGGAGGACGGTTCCGGGGAGAAGACCGGGGACACGGAATCCGGGGACGCCGTCCGGGACGGTGCCGAAGGGGACGCCGGGAAGTCCGGGCCGTCCGCTGAGGACGTCGGGCACGGCGCGGGCAACGGAGCGGGATCGGCCGCCAAGGGCTGACCCTCCCCACTCACGAAGGAAGGGCCGCCGGAACCCATGGTTCCGGCGGCCCTTCCGCTTGCCCGGGAGCCGTCGGCCATCGACCGGATGCCGGACGCGCTGCTCAGGGGCGGTCGGGCTCCGTGTCGCCGGGGGCCCCGAAGGCCGCGTCGATCTCCGTGCGGAACGGCATCGACGTCGAGGCGCCCTCGCGCTGGACGGAGAGCGCGGCGGCGGTCTGCGCCCAGGCCAGCGCCTCGGGGAGGGGACGGCCCTCACCGAGGGCGACGGCGAGCGCCCCGACGAGGGTGTCGCCCGCGCCGGTGGTGTCCACGGCCCGTACCCGGGGGGCGGGGACGAGGACCGGTTCGGCGCCGCGCGCCGCGTGGAGGCTGCCGGACGCCCCGAGGGTGACGACCACCTCGGGGACGTCCCGGAGCAGGGCCAGCGCGGCCTCGCGGGGGTCGGCCCGCCCGGTGAGCGCGGCGGCCTCGTGCTCGTTGGGCACCAGCAGATCGGTCGCGGCGAGGAGTCCGGCGGGCAGCGGCCGGGCGGGAGCGGGGGTGAGGACGGTGCGGACGCCGAGGCGGCGGGCGGTCGCGGCGCCCTCCATGACGACGGAGAGGGGGAGTTCGAGCTGGAGGAGCAGGGTGTCGGCGGTGCCGATGAGGGCCTCGTCGCCGTGGGTGAGGGCGGTCACGGTGCCGTTGGCGCCGGGGACGACGACGATCGCGTTGCCGCCCCGGTCGTCGACGACGATGTGGGCGGTGCCGGAGGCGCCCTCGATGGTGCGCAGCAGGTCGGTGTCGACCGAGGCGTGGTCGAGCGCGGACCGGAGCCGTGCCCCGAAGTCGTCCGCGCCGACCGCGCCGATCATCGACACCCCGCCCCCGGCTCGGGCGGCGGCGACGGCCTGGTTGGCGCCCTTGCCGCCGGGGACGGTGCGGAAGGAGCGGCCGGTGACGGTCTCGCCGAGGGCGGGCGCCCTCGGGACGTAGGCGACGAGGTCCATGTTGGTGCTGCCGAGTACGACGATGCCGGTCATGGGCGTACGGCCTCCAGGAGGGTCGGTTCGGCCAGGGTGTCGAAACCGGTGCCGTCGAAGGACGGTGTCGATGGACGGTACGGAGGTCGACGGCCGGTTCTTGAGCGGAGAGGTCCAGTGTCCGGCAGCCGGTCGGGGTGCCCGGCGGGCAGCCCGGCGGCCGAAGCGGCGGTGGCGCCGTCGGGGACGGCACGGAACGGGTGGTACCTGGATCTGTGCCACCTCGGGCCGGGAACTCGCCGAAGAAGCGTCTCTGTCACCCGCCTGACGCCCCGCCGAATCCGGTCCGCGCACCGCGGCACCCGGCAAGGCACGCCTTAGTAAGTACGGCTTGCCTTGCTGGCGCGCCCCTTACATCGCGCGTATTTTCGAAGGCGTTGGGGGCGGCGGGTGCGACCCGGCCCGCCGGAACGAAGGGGAGAACCATGTCCATCATCGAGGCGCACGCGCCACTGCACGAGGCCCACCGCGACAACCACACGCACCGCGACGTGAACGGCGGCTGGCTCCGTCCCGCCGTCTTCGGCGCGATGGACGGTCTCGTCTCCAACCTCGCCCTGATGACCGGAGTCGCGGGCGGCGCGGTCTCCTCGCAGACCGTCGTCATCACGGGTCTCGCCGGTCTCGCGGCCGGTGCCTTCTCGATGGCGGCGGGCGAGTACACCTCCGTCGCCTCGCAGCGGGAACTCGTCCAGGCGGAACTGGACGTCGAGCGCCGCCAGTTGCGCAAGCACCCGGTCGACGAGATGGAGGAGCTGGCCGCGCTCTACGTCTCCCGGGGCGTCGAGCCCGCGCTGGCCCGCGAGGTCGCGATGCAGCTGTCGAAGGACCCCGAGCAGGCGCTGGAGATCCACGCCCGTGAGGAACTGGGCATCGACCCGGACGACCTGCCGTCGCCGACGGTCGCCGCCGTCTCGTCCTTCGGCTCCTTCGCGCTCGGCGCGCTGCTGCCGCTGCTGCCGTACCTGCTGGGCGCGACCTCGCTCTGGCCCGCCGTGCTCCTCGCCCTCCTCGGGCTCTTCGCCTGCGGCGCGCTCGTGGCCCGGGTGACGGCCCGGGGCTGGCTCTTCAGCGGACTGCGCCAGCTGCTGCTCGGCGGCGCGGCGGCGGCGGTCACGTACGGACTCGGGATGCTCTTCGGGGCGGCGCTGTAGCCCTACGGGCCGGGAGGCCGTCTCGCGCCGCCCCCTGATCCCGTAACCCCTGACTCCGTACGCCCGGCGGCGGGTCCCCCGACCCGGGGGCCCGCCGCCTTTGTGCGGTGCCCATTCAGGGACGAAAGCCCCGTACGGGTTGTGACGTATCTCCCTGGGCCGATCGGCCGTCTCGATGAGACACTATGCAGGACGCCACATATGTAGCCGGTTACCCGGCGGTTTCGAACCTGTGACCAACGGGAATGAGGCATGAGCGTCGCCGGGCAACGAAGCCCGATCAGAGTGACGGTTCGCCGGAGCCCCGCAGACCCTCCGGACCATCCGATCCGTCCCCGCGGGACAGTCCCTGTCGCCGCACCCCACAGATGAACCGGACACCACCGCTCCGTGTCGGTGATGTCCGCATGCTGGAATGCGCTATCCACTTATCGAGAAGCCATCCATCATGTAACCTGCACCAAATTTCGCGGAGGGCCAACGTCGTCCCTCGGCAGCTGCATATGCCACGACGACGACGGGAGAGCCGATGCGTTCCGACGCCTGGTCGCCCATGGACGGTCGCCCCGCTCCTCAGGGGATGTACGACCCCCGCAACGAACACGACGCCTGCGGTGTCGGGTTCGTGGCCACCCTCACAGGTGTGGCCAGCCACGCGCTGGTCGAGCAGGCGCTCACCGTACTGCGCAATCTTGAGCACCGCGGCGCCACCGGCTCCGAGCCCGACTCCGGCGACGGCGCCGGCATCCTGCTCCAGGTCCCCGACGCCTTCCTCCGCGAGGTCGCCGGGTGCGAGCTCCCCGAGGCGGGCGCGTACGCCGTGGGCATCGCCTTCCTCCCCGAGGACGGCACCGACGAGACCGCCGCGAGGATCGAGACGATCGCCGCCGAAGAGGGCCTCACCGTCCTCGGCTGGCGCGCCGTCCCCGTCACCCCCGAGCTCCTCGGCGCCTCCGCCCGCTCCACCATGCCGGTCTTCCGCCAGCTCTTCGTGGCCGACGCCGACGGCGCCGCCACCGGCATCGCGCTGGACCGCAAGGCCTTCGTCCTGCGCAAGCGCGCCGAGCGCGAGGCGGCGACCTACTTCCCGTCGCTCTCCGCCCGCACCCTCGTCTACAAGGGAATGCTCACCACCGGTCAGCTGGAGCCCTTCTTCCCCGACCTGTCGGACCGCCGCTGCGCCACCGCCGTGGCCCTGGTCCACTCCCGGTTCTCCACCAACACCTTCCCGAGCTGGCCGCTCGCCCACCCGTACCGCTTCGTCGCCCACAACGGCGAGATCAACACGGTCAAGGGCAACCGCAACTGGATGACCGCCCGCGAGGCGCAGCTCTCCTCCGACGTCTTCGGCGAGGGCTCGCTGGACCGGATCTTCCCGGTCTGCACCCCCGACGCCTCCGACTCGGCCTCCTTCGACGAGGTGCTGGAGCTGCTCCACCTCGGCGGCCGTTCCCTGCCCCACGCGGTCCTCATGATGGTCCCGGAGGCGTGGGAGAACCACGAGACGATGGAACCGGCCCGCCGCGCCTTCTACCAGTACCACTCCACGATGATGGAGCCCTGGGACGGCCCGGCCTGCGTGACCTTCACCGACGGCGTCCAGGTCGGCGCGGTCCTCGACCGCAACGGACTGCGCCCCGGCCGCTACTGGGTCACCGACGAGGGCCTCGTCGTCCTCTCCTCCGAGGTCGGCGTCCTCGACATCGACCCCTCCCGGGTCGTCCGCAAGGGCCGCCTCCAGCCCGGCAAGATGTTCCTCGTCGACACCGCCGAGCACCGCATCGTCGAGGACGACGAGATCAAGGCCGCCCTCGCCGCCGAGCAGCCCTACGAGGAGTGGCTGGAGACCGGCGAGATCGAGCTCTCCGACCTCCCCGAGCGCGAGCACATCGTGCACACCCACGCCTCGGTCACCCGCCGCCAGCAGACCTTCGGCTACACCGAGGAAGAGCTGCGCGTCATCCTCGCGCCGATGGCCCGCACCGCGGGTGAGCCCCTCGGCTCCATGGGCACGGACTCGCCGATCGCGGCCCTCTCGGCCCGCCCCCGGCTGCTCTTCGACTACTTCACCCAGCTCTTCGCGCAGGTCACCAACCCGCCGCTGGACGCGATCCGCGAAGAGCTCGTGACCTCGCTGCGCTCCTCCCTCGGCCCCCAGGGCAACCTCCTGGAGCCCACCGCCGGATCGTGTCGCAGCGTCACCCTGACCTTCCCGGTGATCGACAACGACGAGCTGGCCAAGCTCATCCACATCAACGCCGACGGCGACATGCCCGGCATGAAGGCCGCGACGCTCTCCGGCCTCTACCGGGTCTCCGGCGGCGGCGAGGCCCTCGCCGCCCGCATCGACGCCATCTGCGCCGAGGCCGACACCGCGATCGAGGGCGGCGCCCGCATCGTCGTGCTCTCCGACCGGCACTCCGACGCCGAGCACGCCCCGATCCCCTCGCTGCTGCTCACCGCGGCCGTCCACCACCACCTCATCCGCACCAAGCAGCGGACCAAGGTGGGTCTCCTCGTCGAGGCGGGAGACGTCCGCGAGGTCCACCACGTCGCCCTGCTCATCGGCTACGGCGCCGCCGCCGTCAACCCGTACCTCGCCATGGAGTCCGTCGAGGACCTGGTCCGCGCCGGGACGTTCATCGAGGGTCTGGAGCCCGAGCAGGCCATCCGGAACCTGATCTACGCCCTCGGCAAGGGCGTCCTCAAGGTCATGTCCAAGATGGGCATCTCCACCGTCGCCTCCTACCGGGGCGCCCAGGTCTTCGAGGCCATCGGCCTCGACGAGACCTTCGTCGCCACCTACTTCCAGGGCACCGCCACCAAGATCGGCGGCGCCGGGCTCGACGTCGTCGCCAAGGAGGTGGCCGCCCGCCACGCCAAGGCGTACCCCGTCTCCGGCGTCCCCTCGGCGCACCGCGCCCTGGACATCGGCGGCGAGTACCAGTGGCGCCGCGAGGGCGAGCCGCACCTGTTCGACCCGGACACCGTCTTCCGCCTCCAGCACGCCACGCGCGCCAGGCGCTACGACATCTTCAAGAAGTACACGGAGCGGGTGAACGAGCAGTCCGAGCGGCTGATGACGCTGCGCGGCCTCTTCGGCCTCGACTCCGGCCGCCCCTCGATCCCCGTCGACGAAGTCGAGCCGGTCTCCGAGATCGTCAAGCGGTTCTCCACCGGCGCCATGTCGTACGGTTCCATCTCCCGCGAGGCCCACGAGACCCTCGCCGTCGCCATGAACCAGCTGGGCGCCAAGTCCAACACCGGTGAGGGCGGCGAGGACCCGGACCGCCTCTACGACCCGGCCCGCCGCTCCGCCATCAAGCAGGTCGCCTCCGGCCGCTTCGGCGTCACCAGCGAGTACCTGGTCAACGCCGACGACATCCAGATCAAGATGGCGCAGGGCGCCAAGCCCGGCGAGGGCGGCCAGCTGCCCGGCCACAAGGTCTACCCGTGGGTCGCGAAGACGCGTCACTCGACGCCCGGCGTCGGCCTCATCTCGCCGCCGCCGCACCACGACATCTACTCCATCGAGGACCTCGCCCAGCTCATCCACGACCTCAAGAACGCCAACCCGGTCGCCCGCATCCATGTGAAGCTGGTCTCCGAGGTCGGCGTCGGCACGGTCGCCGCCGGTGTCTCCAAGGCCCACGCGGACGTCGTCCTCATCTCCGGCCACGACGGCGGTACGGGCGCCTCGCCCCTGACGAGCCTCAAGCACGCGGGCGGCCCCTGGGAGCTGGGCCTCGCCGAGACCCAGCAGACCCTGCTGCTCAACGGGCTGCGCGACCGGATCGTCGTCCAGACCGACGGCCAGCTCAAGACCGGCCGTGACGTCGTCATCGCCGCGCTGCTCGGCGCCGAGGAGTTCGGTTTCGCGACCGCGCCGCTCGTCGTCTCCGGCTGCGTCATGATGCGCGTCTGCCACCTGGACACCTGCCCGGTCGGCATCGCCACCCAGAACCCGGTCCTGCGCGACCGCTTCTCCGGCAAGCCCGAATTCGTCGTCAACTTCTTCGAGTTCATCGCCGAGGAGGTCCGCGAGATCCTCGCCGAAATGGGCTTCCGCAGCCTGGAGGAGGCCGTCGGCCACGCCGAGTTCCTCGACACCAGCCGGGCGGTCACCCACTGGAAGGCGCAGGGCCTCGACCTGGAGCCGCTGTTCCACGTGCCCGAGCTGCCCGAGGGCGCGGTCCGCCACGCCCTGATCGAGCAGGACCACGGTCTGGCGAAGGCCCTCGACAACCAGCTGATCGAGCTGGCCTCCGAGGCCCTGAACGCGGCCTCCGCCGCCGAGGCCCAGCCGGTCCGCGCCCAGGTCGCCATCCGCAACATCAACCGCACGGTCGGCACCATGCTCGGCCACCACGTGACGAAGCGGTTCGGCGGCGCCGGTCTCCCGGCCGACACCATCGACATCACCTTCACCGGCTCCGCGGGCCAGTCGTTCGGCGCCTTCCTGCCGAGCGGTGTCACCCTCCGCCTGGAGGGCGACGCCAACGACTACGTCGGCAAGGGCCTCTCCGGCGGCCGGGTCGTGGTCCGCCCCGACCGGGGCGCCGAGCACCTCGCCGAGTACTCCACCATCGCGGGCAACACCATCGGCTACGGCGCGACCGGCGGCGAACTCTTCCTCCGCGGCCGCACCGGCGAGCGCTTCTGCGTCCGCAACTCCGGCGCCCTGGTCGTCTCGGAGGGCGTGGGCGACCACGGCTGCGAGTACATGACCGGCGGCACGGCCGTCGTCCTCGGCGAGACCGGCCGCAACTTCGCGGCGGGCATGTCCGGCGGCGTCGCCTACGTCGTCGACCTCGACCGGGACAACGTCAACTCCGGCAACCTGGGCGCGATCGAGGCCCCGTCGGACGCCGACAAGGACTGGCTGCACGACGTCGTGCGCCGCCACCACGAGGAGACCGGCTCCACGGTCGCCGAGAAGCTGCTGGCCGGCTGGGACACCAACGCGGACCGGTTCAGCAAGATCATCCCCACCACGTACAAGGCAGTGCTCGCCGCCAAGGACGCCGCTGAGCTCGCCGGTCTCTCCGAGGCCGAGACCACCGAGAAGATGATGGAGGCGGCGACCCATGGCTGACCCCAAGGGCTTCCTGACCACCGGCCGCGAAGTCGCCCAGACCCGTCCGGTGGGCGAGCGCCTCAGGGACTGGAACGAGGTCTACGTTCCCGGTTCCCTGCTGCCGATCATCAGCAAGCAGGCCGGCCGCTGCATGGACTGCGGCATCCCGTTCTGCCACAACGGCTGTCCCCTCGGAAACCTCATCCCCGAGTGGAACGACTACGCCTACCGCGAGGACTGGACGGCGGCGTCGGAACGGCTGCACGCCACCAACAACTTCCCGGAGTTCACCGGCCGCCTCTGCCCCGCCCCGTGCGAGGCCGCGTGCGTGCTCGGCATCAACCAGCCGGCCGTCACCATCAAGAACGTCGAAGTCTCCATCATCGACAAGGCCTGGGACGGCGGCGACGTCAAGCCGCAGGCCCCCGACCGGCTCTCCGGCAAGACCGTCGCCGTGATCGGCTCGGGCCCGGCCGGTCTGGCCGCCGCCCAGCAGCTGACCCGGGCCGGGCACACCGTCGCCGTCTACGAGCGCGCCGACCGGATCGGCGGCCTCCTGCGGTACGGCATCCCCGAGTTCAAGATGGAGAAGCGGCACATCAACCGGCGCATCGAGCAGATGCGCGCGGAGGGCACCAAGTTCCGCACCGGGGTCGAGATCGGCCGCGACATGCCCGCCACCGCGCTGCGCAACCGCTACGACGCGGTCGTCATCGCCGCGGGCGCCACCACCGCCCGCGACCTGCCCGTGCCGGGCCGCGAACTCTCCGGCATCCACCAGGCGATGGAGTACCTGCCGCTGGCCAACAAGGTCGTCGAGGGCGACTTCGTGGCCCCGCCGATCACCGCCGAGGGCAAGCACGTCGTCGTCATCGGCGGCGGCGACACCGGCGCCGACTGCGTCGGAACCGCCCACCGCCAGGGCGCGGCCTCCGTCACCCAGCTGGAGATCATGCCCCGGCCGGGCGAGGAGCGGAGCCCGGGACAGCCCTGGCCGACCTTCCCCATGCTGTACAAGGTCACCTCCGCGCACGAGGAGGGCGGCGAGCGGGTCTACTCCGTCTCCACCACCCACTTCGAGGGCGACGAGAACGGCGACGTGCAGTTCCTCCACCTCGTCGAGGTCGAGTTCGTCGACGGCAGGCTGACCCAGAAGCCGGGCACCGAGCGCCGCATCCCCGCCCAGCTGGTCACCCTCGCGATGGGCTTCACCGGCACGGACGTGGAGAACGGCCTGGTCGCCCAGTTCGGCCTGGACCTCGACGAGCGCGGCAACATCGCCCGGGACGCGGACTTCGCCACCAACGTCGACGGCGTCTTCGTCGCCGGTGACGCCGGTCGCGGCCAGTCCCTGATCGTCTGGGCCATCGCCGAGGGCCGCTCCGCCGCCCGGGGCGTGGACCGCTTCCTGACCGGAGCCAGCTCCCTGCCGGCCCCGATCCGCCCCACGGACCGGTCCCTCACGGTCTGACCGGCCCCCGAGAACGTCCCGTACAACGAGGTACGGAACTGAGCACGGCGCCCCCCCCGAATGTCCCCGACCGGACGACTGGGCGGGCGCCGTGGCGCGTCCGGGCCCGGGGAGCGGTGCCCGCCCCCGCCGCGGAGCGGATCGACGTGGCGGGGGCGGGAGTTCAGGGGGCGTCGGCGTGCGGCAGGGCGGCCGGGGGTGGTCTGCTGACGGCCTACCATCAGGTGCAGGCAGAGTCTCTCTCCCGGAGCGCGACGGTCGACCTGATCCGCAAGGTACGAAAGGGCTACCCGTGACCGAAGATCCGCAGTGGCTGAAGTCCTCCTACAGTGACACCGGCGGCAACTGCGTGGAGGTCGCCCCCACCATGGTGACGACCCTCGGCCTGGTTCCCGTCCGTGACTCGAAGGTCCCGAGCGGTCCCGTGCTGGGCGTACCCGCCGGCGCGTTCTCCGTGTTCATCGAGGGCGTCAAGGGCGGACAGTTCGGCGCCTGAAAGGCGAACGGCCCAGCCCTGTCCCCGGTCAGGGGCAGGGCGGCGGGCTTCCTCCGGCGGGAAACCCGGTGGCTCCCGCACCGCCCGTCGGGGAGCATGGGCGCCATGAGTTCTCTTGTACGCCACGTCACCATCGACTGCGCCGACGCCCACGCGCTGGCCTCCTTCTGGGCGAAGGCCCTGGACTCCAAGCTCTCCGACGACGACCTGCCCGGGGACCCGGAGGCGCTCGTCGAGACGCCCGGCGCCAACCTGCTCTTCATCCAGGTCCCCGAGCCCAAGGCCGTCAAGAACCGGGTCCACCTCGACCTGCAGCCGCAGGACCGCACCCGTGACGAGGAGGTCGACCGGCTGATCGGCCTCGGCGCCGTCCTCCTCGACGACCGCCGCAACCCGGACGGCACCGGCTGGGTGACCCTCGGGGACCCCGAGGGGAACGAGTTCTGCGTCGAGCGCAGCCGGGCGGAGCGCGTCGCGACCTCCTGAGCCGCCGACGTCCGCGCGCGTCCGGAGCAATCCCGACAGGAGATGTCGGGTATCCGGTGTCTCCTGGACGCATGGGAGACACCGGACACACCACCACCTGGCCGTCCTTCGAGGCCGCCGAACCCGACTTCGCCACGACCGTCCGCGAGCGCTTCGGGCAGTACACCCACCACGCCCTCGCCACCCTCCGCGCCGACGGCTCGCCCCGGCTCAGCGGCATCGAGGCCGACTTCCGCGACGGCGAACTGTGGCTCGGCATGATGCCGAACTCCCGCAAGGCCCTCGACCTGCGCCGCGACCCGCGCCTCTCGCTGCTCGCCAACCCCGGCGACGGCACCGGCATGGGCGGCGGGGACGTCCGGATCTCCGGACGCGCCGTCGAGATCACCGACCCCGGGGCCCTGGCACGGTACGCGGCCGAGGCGGGCGCGCCCCAGCCGTTCCACCTCTTCCGGGTGGAACCCTCCGAGGTCGTACGGACCTCGGTGGAGGGCGAGGAACTCGTCCTGCGGATCTGGACCCCCGGACGCCGGGCCCGGACCCTGCGGCGCGGCAACGACGAGTCGCCCCCGCGCCGGGAGCCGTGAGCCCGCGCCGGGAGTCACACCCCCGCGCCGGGAGTCATGAGCCCGTGCCCCGGTACGCGTCCAGGACGGCGGCCCGGCAGGACGCCGGGTCGCCCCAGGCGTCCCGCAGCGGCCGGGCCTTGCGCAGCCACAGGGACAGGTCCAGCTCCTCGGTGTAGCCGATCGCGCCGTGGATCTGGAGGGCGGTACGGGCCGCCGCGTACCCCGCCTCGCCCGCGGCGACCTTCGCCGCGGCCAGCTCCCCGTCCACGGTGAGCCCGGCCCCGGCGGCGGTCACCGGCCCGGCCGCGCCCTCCTCCGCCCCCCACCACCCGTCCTCCCGTTCCGCCGCCGCCAGACCCACGGCGGCCCCGAACAGCAGCGGCCGGGCGAACTCCAGGGCCAGGAGGGTGTCGGCCAGGCGGTGCTTGACCGCCTGGAACGTGCCGATCGAGGTCCCGAACTGGGTGCGCCCGAGGGCGTACTCCACCGTCCTGTCCAGCAGCGACAGCCCCACGCCCAGCGACTGCGCGGCCGTCGCCAGCGCCGCCCACCGCCGGGCGCGGTGCGCCGCCGCCGTCACCGCCGGGCCCGCCGCGAGGAGTTCCCCGCCCGGCGCGGGCCGCGCGAGCCTGCGGGCCGGATCGGCGGAGACCCGGACCGGCCCGTGCCCCGGCGCCCGCCACAGCTCCTCGCCCCGCACGACCAGCACGAGGTCCGCCCGGTCCGCGTCGAGCGCGCGCGGCACCCGGCCCGTCCCGGCGTCCGCCAGCGCCAGCGTCGCCGTCCGCCCGCCCGAGGCCAGCGCGGGCAGCAGCCGCTTCGCCGGGTCCGGCGCGCCCCGCCGGGCCAGCTCCCCGAGCAGCACCGCCGCCGCGACCGTCTCCGCCACCGGCCCCGGCACCGCGTGCCGCCCCAGCTCCACGAAGGCGCCCGCGAGTTCCACCGGGAGCGGCCCCACCCCCTCGTACGCCTCCGGCACCGCCAGCGCCCACACCCCCGCCTCCGCGAGCCGCCCCCACACGGCGAGACCCGGCCCCGGATCGCCGCCCGCCCAGGCGCGGACCGCCGCCGGAGTGTCCGAGGCGCCGAGCATCGCGTCCAGCGAGTGGACGAACGCCCGCTGCTCACCGGTCGGCAGAAAAGCCATCAGCGGCGCCCCTTCGGGAGGCCGAGCAGCCGCTCGGCGATGATGTCGCGCTGGATCTCGTTCGTCCCCGCGTACAGCGGGCCCGCGAGCGCGAAGACGTACCCCTCCGCCCACGGCCCGTCCGCCAGCTCGCCCTCCGCGCCAAGGAGATCGAGCGCCGTCTCGTGCAGCGCCAGGTCGTACTCCGACCAGAAGACCTTGTTGAGGCTGGACTCCGCCCCCGCCGGGGCGCCCGCCGCGAGCCGGGCCGCCGCGCCCGCCGTGAACAGCCGGTACGCCCGCGCCCCGATCACCGCGTCCGCCACCCGGTCCCGCACCGCCGAGTCCGCCGGATCGCCCTCCGCCCGCCACAGCCCGACGAGCCGGTCGGCGGCGGCGAGGAAGCGGCCGGGGGAGCGGAGCATCAGACCGCGCTCGTTGCCGGTGGTGGACATCGCGATCCGCCAGCCCTGCCCCGGCTCCCCGATCACGTCCTCGTCGGGGACGAAGACCTCGTCGAGGAACAGCTCGGCGAAGGCCGGTTTCCCGTCGAGCCTGCCGATGGGCCGCACGGTCACGCCCGGCGCCCGCAGATCGAACATGAGGTAGGTGAGCCCCCGGTGCGGCGCCGCCGCCGGGTCGCTGCGGAAGATGCCGAAGGCCCGGTCGGCGAAGGCGGCCCGGGACGACCAGGTCTTCAGCCCGGACAGCAGCCAGCCGCCGTCCGCGCGCACCGCCCGGGAGGTGAGCGCCGCCAGGTCGGACCCGGCCCCGGGCTCCGACCACGCCTGCGCCCACACCGTCGCGCCGGTCGCCATCGACGGCAGCACCCGGGCCCGCTGCTCCTCGGTGCCGTGGTCGAAGAGGGTCGGGGCCAGGAGCTGCACGCCGTTCTGCGAGACCCGGCCGGGCGCCCCCGCCGCCCAGTACTCCTCCTCGAAGGCCAGCCACCGGTCGAGGCCGACACCCCGGCCCCCGTACTCCTCGGGCCAGGAGACCACCGACCAGCGGGCGGCGGCCAGTTCGGCCTCCCAGGCGCGATGGGCGGCGAAGCCCTCGGCCGTCTCCAGGGAGGGCAGCGGGACGGCGGGCACCCGCGCCCGCAGCCACTCCCGCGCCTCCGCCCGGAACTCCTCCTCGGCCCGTGTGCACGAGAGGTCCATCGGTCACCCCGCCCTCACCCGTTCCCTAACAAGTGTTTGGTAGGTTAACGTACGGCCATGAGCAGCGTCGAGAAGTTCCGGACGGAGATACGGGGCTGGCTGAAGACCCACCTCAGCGGCTCCTTCGGCGCCCTCAGGGGCCGCGGCGGACCCGGCCGCGAGCACGAGGTCTTCGCCGAACGGCTCGCCTGGGAACGGCACATGGCCGACCACGGCTGGACCTGCGTCGGCTGGCCCGAGGAGTACGGCGGCCGCGGCGCGAGCATCGAGCAGCAGATCGCCTTCCACGAGGAGTACGCCCTCGCCGACGCCCCCGCCCGCGTCAACCACATCGGCGAACAGCTCCTCGGCCCCACCCTCATCGACCACGGCACCGAGGAGCAGAAGGCCCGCTTCCTGCCCGAGGTCCGTGCCGCCCGGGAACTCTGGTGCCAGGGCTACAGTGAACCCGGCGCGGGCTCCGACCTCGCCGCCGTCCGCACCCGCGCCACCCTGGAGGACGGCCGGTGGGTGGTGCACGGCCAGAAGATCTGGACCTCCCTCGCCCACGAGGCCCAGTGGTGCTTCGTACTCGCCCGCACCACCCCCGGCTCCCGGCGGCACGCCGGACTCTCCTACCTCCTCGTCCCGCTGGACCAGCCGGGCGTCGACATCCGGCCCATCGTCCAGCTCACCGGCACCAGCGAGTTCAACGAGGTCTTCTTCGACGGCGCCACCACAGGAGCCGCCCATGTCGTCGGCGCCCCCGGCGACGGCTGGCGGATCGCCATGGCCACCCTCGGCTACGAGCGGGGCGTCTCCACCCTCGGCCAGCAGGTCGGCTTCCGCCGCGAACTCGACGCCCTCGTCGCCCTCGCCCGCCGCAACGGCGCCGCCGCCGACCCCGCCGTCCGCGACCGCCTCGTCCGCGCCTGGGCCGGGCTCGAAGCCCTGCGCGCCGGAGCCCTGCGCGGCACCGATCCCTCCGCCGCCAAGCTCGGCTGGTCCCACTGGCACCGCGACCTCGGTGAACTCGCCCTGGAGATCGGCGGCCCCGCCGCCGCCCTCGCCACCGCCGCCCCCTACGAACTCGACGACCGGCAGCGCCTGTTCCTCTTCTCCCGCGCCGACACCGTCTACGCCGGGTCCAGCGAGATCCAGCGGAACATCATCGCCGAGCGGGTGCTCGGCCTCCCGAAGGAGCCGCGGCCGTGACCTCCCGACAGCCCCCGCCCCCCTACGAACCCGGCCACGGCCTCCTCACCGGCCGCACCGCCGTCGTCACCGCCGCCGCCGGAGCCGGGATCGGCGGCGCCACCGCCCGGCGCCTCCTCGAAGAGGGCGCCCGCGTCCTCCTCAGCGACGCCCACACCCGGCGCCTCAAGGAGACCGAGACCGCCCTCGCCGCCGAGTTCGGCCCCGGGGCCGTCGCCGCCCAGCCGTGCGACGTCACCGACGAGACCCAGGTCCAGGCCCTCCTCGACACCGCCGTACGCCTCCACGGACGCCTCGACGTCCTCGTCAACAACGCCGGACTCGGCGGCACCGCCGAGCTCGCCGACATGACCGACGAGCAGTGGGACCGCGTCCTCGACGTCACCCTCGGCGGCACCTTCCGCTGCACCCGCGCCGCGCTGCGCCGCTACCGCGACTCCGGCACCGGAGGCGTCGTCGTCAACAACGCCTCCGTCGTCGGCTGGCGCGCCCAGGCGGGACAGGCCCACTACGCCGCCGCCAAGGCCGGGGTCATGGCCCTCACCCGCTGCGCCGCCGTCGAGGCCGCCGCCTACGGCGTCCGCGTCAACGCGGTCTCCCCGTCCCTCGCCCTCCACCCCCACCTGGCCAAGGTCACCACCGCCGAACTCCTCGACGAACTCACCGAGCGGGAGGCCTTCGGGCGCCACGCCGAACCCTGGGAGGTCGCCAACGTCATCGTCTTCCTCGCCTCCGGCTACTCCTCCTACATGACCGGCGAGACGGTCTCCGTCAGCAGCCAGCACCCGTAGGACCAGAATGGGAGCGTGCCGACCACCGACAAGAAGAACCAGCCGACGAGCGACCGGGGCGACCGGGGCGACGGGAACAACCGAAGCGCTCCGAGCGACCGCAGTGACCGGGGTGACCGGGGTGACCGGGGTGACGAGGGCGGGCCGACCGCAGGCAGGAAGAAGCAGATGAACGCCGCCGCGCCCGAGCGGCGCCGCGAACTGCTCGACACCGCCGCCGAGGTCTTCGCCGCCCAGGGATACAACGCCACCACCGTCCGCAAGATCGCGGACGCCGCCGGAATGCTCGCCGGCAGCCTCTACTACCACTTCGACTCCAAGGAGTCGATGCTCGACGAGATCCTCTCCACCTTCCTCACCGAACTCTGGCAGGGGTACGACACCGTCCTCGACGCCGGACTCGGCCCCCGCGAGACCATCGAGGCCCTCGTCACCGAGTCCTTCCGGGAGATCGACCGGCACCGCGCCGCCGTCGCCATCTACCAGAAGGAGTCCCGGCACCTCACCGACCAGCCCCGCTTCCACTACCTCACCGACTCGCAGCGCAGGTTCGAGAGGGCCTGGCTCGGCACCCTGGAGCGCGGCGTCGCCTCCGGGGCCTTCCGCGCCGACCTCGACGTCCGCCTCACCTACCGGTTCGTCCGCGACACCGTCTGGGTCGCGGCCTCCTGGTACCGGCCGGGCGGACTGCACAGCCCCGAGGAGATCGCCCGCCAGTACCTGTCGATGGTCCTGGACGGGATCGCCGTACGCACCGGACACCCCGCCTGATCCGACCAGGACGATCGGGCGGACCCAGCCGTCCCACCGGAGGAGTCGCCATGCCCGAGGCCTACATCGTCGAAGCGGTCCGCACCCCCGTCGGCCGCCGGGGGGGCGGCCTCGCCGCCGTGCACCCGGCCGACCTCGGCGCCCACGCGCTGAAGGCGCTCGTCGCCCGTGCGGGCATCGACCCGGCGGCCGTCGACGACGTCGTCCTCGGCTGCCTCGACACCGTCGGACCGCAGGCGGGCGACATCGCCCGCACGGCCTGGCTGGCCGCCGGGCTCCCCGAGGAGGTCCCCGGCGTCACCGTCGACCGGCAGTGCGGCTCCTCCCAGCAGGCGGTGCACTTCGCCGCCCAGGCCGTCCTCTCCGGCACCCAGGACCTGGTCGTCGCGGGCGGCGTCCAGAACATGTCGATGATCCCCATCGCCTTCGCCTCCCGGCAGGCCGCCGAACCCCTCGGCCTCACCGGCGGCCCCTTCCACGGCAGCGAGGGCTGGCGCGCCCGGTACGGCGACGCGCCCGTCAACCAGTTCCACGGCGCCGAGCTGATCGCCGAGAAGTGGCGGATCACCCGCCGCGACCAGGAGGAGTTCGCCCTCCGCTCGCACCGGCGGGCGCTCCGCGCGATCGACGCGGGCCGCTTCGTACGGGAGACCGTGGCGTACGGGGAGGTCACCGTCGACGAGGGGCCCCGCCGGGACACCAGCGCCGAGAAGATGGCCGGACTGAGGCCCGTCGTCGAGGGCGGCACCATCACCGCCGCCTGCTCCTCCCAGGTCTCCGACGGCGCCGCCGCCCTGCTCCTGGCGAGCGAGCGGGCCGTACGGGAGCACGGGCTCACCCCCCGGGCCCGGATCCACCACCTCTCCGCCCGGGGCGAGGACCCCATCCGGATGCTCTCCGCGCCGATACCGGCGACCGCCCACGCCCTCAAGAAGACCGGGCTGACCATCGACGACATCGACCTGGTCGAGATCAACGAGGCCTTCGCGCCGGTCGTCCTCGCCTGGCTGAAGGAGACCGGCGCCGACCCCGACCGGGTCAACGTCAACGGCGGCGCCATCGCCCTCGGCCACCCCCTCGGCGCGACCGGCGCACGGCTGATGACCTCCCTCCTCCACGAGCTGGAGCGCACGGGCGGCCGGTACGGCCTCCAGACCATGTGCGAGGGCGGCGGCCAGGCGAACGTGACGATCGTCGAACGGCTCTGAGGACGGCCGGACCGCCCGCGAAGGGCCCGTGGCACGGATCCCGTGACAGGCCGCGGCCACCTGGTACCGGCCACCCGTGACGGTACGCCGACGGTGTGTGATCGGCCCCGGCGTGTGACCTCGCCCACGTCGCACCGTCCTGGTCAGGTGTGATCCGTCCAGGCATCGGGCGGGCGGGGCGGGAAGGTCCCGAGGCGCACTATTGTTCCGGTAGAGACGTCCGGGGCTCGTGTCGCGTGTTCCGGGTGACACAGCCGGGGCCCGCACCTGCAGGGTGCGGGCCCCGGCTGTGCCGCGAGCACCGGCCAGAAAGGCACGCATGACCCGCTCCGAGCGCCCCCGCAAGCGCAGCCCCCGCCCCGACCGGGCGAATTCCACGTCCCAGCCGAAGGCCTCCCGCGGCGGGCGCCGTCCCACGGCGCCCCCGCCGCCCAGCGAGTTCACGCCGCCGGAGACGGTGACGCCCGCGCTCCCGCCGGTGGCCGCCTTCGCCGACCTCGACATGCCCGAGGCGCTGCTGAGGACCCTGGGCGAGCAGGGAGTCACGGAGCCGTTCCCGATCCAGGCCGCGACCCTGCCGAACTCGCTGGCGGGCCGTGACGTGCTGGGCCGGGGCCGTACCGGCTCCGGCAAGACCCTCGCCTTCGGGCTCGCGCTCCTCGGCCGGACGGCGGGCCGCCGCGCCGAGCCGACCGCGCCGCTCGCCCTGGTCCTGGTGCCCACCCGCGAGCTGGCCCAGCAGGTGACCGACGCGCTCACCCCGTACGCCAACCCGCTGCGGCTGCGGATCGCCACGGTCGTCGGCGGCATGTCGATCACCCGCCAGTCCTCCGCGCTGCGGCGCGGCGTCGAGGTCCTCATCGCCACCCCCGGGCGTCTCCACGACCTGATCGAGCGCGGCGACTGCCGTCTCGACCAGGTCGCCGTGACCGTCCTCGACGAGGCCGACCAGATGGCCGACATGGGCTTCCTGCCGCAGGTCACGAAGCTCCTGAAGCAGGTCGAGCCGGGCGGGCAGCGACTGCTGTTCTCGGCCACCCTCGACCGGAACATCGACCGGCTGGTCAAGATGTTCCTCGACGACCCGGTCGTGCACTCCGTCGACCCGTCGGCCGGTGCGGTCACCACCATGGAGCACCACGTCCTGTACGTGATGGACGAGACCGACAAGAAGGCCGTCACGCTGCGGATCGCGGCCCGCGACGGCCGGACGATCCTCTTCCTGGACACCAAGCGGTCGGTGGACCGGCTGGTCAAGCGGCTCCTCGCCAACGGCGTACGGGCCTCCGGACTGCACGGCGGCCGTTCGCAGCCGCAGCGCAACCGGACCCTGGACCAGTTCAAGAACGGGCAGGTCACCGCGCTCGTCGCGACGAACGTGGCGGCGCGCGGCATCCACGTCGACGACCTCGACATGGTCGTCAACGTGGACCCGCCGATGGACCACAAGGACTATCTGCACCGGGGCGGCCGTACGGCCCGTGCCGGTGAGTCCGGCAGCGTCTTCACCCTGGTGCTGCCCGAGCAGAAGCGCGACATGGGCCGTCTGATGTCGAACGCGGGCATCAGCCCCCGGACCGCGCAGATCAAGTCCAGCGACGAGCAGCTCGCCGAGCTGACCGGCGCGCGGGAGCCCTCGGGCGTCCCGATCGTCATCGAGACCCCGCAGCCGACCCCGCCGCGCAGGCCCGCGGGCTCCGGCGGCGCGGGCGGTGCCGCCTCCGGCAACCGCCGTCGCCGTCGCCCCGCCACCGGTGGCACCGGCGGTTCCGGCGCGGCCACCGGCCGCACCTCCGGTTCCACCGGGAGCACGGGACGGGGTACGGGCGGCGGCCGGGGCTCCGGTACGGGCGGCGGGCGCGGCGCGTCCGCGTCGGCCGGTACCGGACGCGGCGGACGCCCGGCCACCGGCACGGGCCGCTCGCGCGGCGCGGGCGGCGGCTCCCGGCCCTCCCGGCCGAGGCAGTCCGACTCGTAGGCACGACCCGCTCGTGGGGACGGCCGTGGACACGACCCGCTCGTAGGGACGGCCGTAGGCACGACCCACCGGTGAGGGCCCGGCGCGCATGTGGCGCGCCGGGCCCTCACGCGTTCCGTACGCGCCGGGACGGCCTCTCCCCGGCCCCGGGGTCGGAGAGGGACGGTTCAGGCCCGGTCCGGGGCGGGGGCCGGGCGCGGCAGCGCCCGCAGCACCTCGTCCGCCTCGGCCATGATCCGGTCGACCAGCTCCGCGCAGCTCGGCAGGTCGTCGATCAGGCCCGCGACCTGCCCGGCGGCCATCACCCCCAGGTCCGTACGGCCCTCGACCATCGACGCCCGCAGCAGCATCGGGGTGTTCGCGGCGAGCAGCACCTGGCTCCAGGTCAGGTCCTTGCCGTGCCGCAGGGCGAGCCCGTCGCGGACCATCGCGGGCCAGGAGAGCCCGGAGAGACGGCGGAAGCCCGCCGCCCGCCGTACCGCGCGGACCAGGGACCGGGCCCGTCCGGCGTTCTCCAGGGACGCCACGAGCTCGGTGCGGAGCATCCGGTGCGGCAGCCCGTCCACGGCGGTGGTGACGGTGACGTCCTGGACGGTGGCGGCCAGATAGCGGGCCTTGACGGCGTCCGGCACGGTCGAGTCGGAGGTCAGCAGGAACCGGGTGCCCATGGCGATGCCCGCCGCCCCGTGGGCGAGCGCGGCGACCAGCCCGCGTCCGTCGCGGAAGCCGCCCGCCGCGATCACCGGGATGCCGACGGCGTCGACCACCTGCGGCAGCAGCACCCCGGTGGCGACCTCTCCGGTGTGACCGCCGCCCTCCCCGCCCTGGACGAGGACCGCGTCCGCGCCCCAGCCCGCGACCTTCTCGGCGTGCCGCCGGGCGCCGACCGAGGGGATCACGACGACCCCCGCGTCCTTCAGCTCGGCGATCAGGTCCCGGGTCGGCGCGAGGGCGAAGGAGGCCACCCGTACGCCCTCGTCCACGATGATCCGGACCCGCTCGCGGGCGTCGCCCGCGTCCGCGCGCAGATTGACCCCGAAGGGCCGGTCGGTGCGGGAGCGCACCTCGCGGACGGCGGCGCGCAGCTGGTCCGTGGTCATGGTGGCGGAGGCGAGGACGCCGAGGGCGCCCGCGTTCGCGGTGGCGGAGACCAGCCGGGGGCCCGCGACCCACCCCATGCCGGTCTGCACGATCGGACGGCGGACGCCGGTGAGTTCGGTGAGCGCGGTCCTCATCGGGGCGCGACCTCCCGGTCCCGCAGCCCGCGCGGGTCGATGACCTCCCGGATCAGCCGCAGCTCCTCGTCGGTGGGTTCGCGGGTGTACGGGACGTCGTCGTCGGCCGCGAGCGCGAAACCGGTGGCCGCCCGGACCTCGGCCACGGTGCTGCCGGGGTGGACGGAGACGAGCCGCATGGAGCGGTCGGGGGTCCCGAAATCGAGGACCGCGAGGTCGGTGACGACCCGGGGGAGCCGGTGGTACGGGCCGACGGCGTGGTCGTAGCCGACGCCGCAGATCATGTCGACGCGCTCGACGAAGACCCGGCGCGAGTGCTTCGGTATCCAGTAGCTCACCGGATTGTTCAGGGTGTTGGCGGGCGCCCCGCGCACCCCCAGGAGCTGGCGGGTGGGCCGTACCCAGTCGCCGACGCAGGAGATGTTCTGGTTGCCGTACCGGTCGATCTGGCTGGCGCCCATCATCACGTGCCGTCTGCCGCCGGTGACCATGCTCAGGTGCCTGCGGTACGGCAGCCAGCCCTCGGGCTCCCCCTCGGGGCCGACGAGCAGGGCCTCGCCGTCGGTGAGGAGGAGGTCGGGGGAGAAGGTGCGCCGGGCGAGCCGGGCCCCGAAGGAGGGGACGAGCCCCATGGGGCTGGCGAGGACCTCGCCGTTGTCGCGCCAGGCCTCGGCGCAGGCGATCACGCAGTACTCGGCTCGGCTGGTCACCGCTGCTCCTCGCGCTCGTCGTGCCAGGCGCGGACGGCGGCCTGGTAGTCGTCCTCGGTCTTGCCGGACAGGAAGCGGGCGGCGAACTCGGCCCAGGGGGTGGTGGCGTAGAGCTTCTGGAACGGTTCGTCGCGGTCGTGGTCGGGGACGCAGGAGGTGAAGTGGGCGCCGTTCGGGGTCTCCACGACCCCGGTGACGCTGTGGCGGCTCACCAGGAGGGTCTGGGGCACGGTGCCGGGACCGAAGCGGTCCACGATCCGCTCGCAGGAGACGTACGCGGTGTCGGCGGCCTCGCAGAACAGGTCGTCGAAGTAGGGGTCGGGGCCCAGGTACTGGCCGTTGCCGAGCCGGTCGGCGCGGTTGACGTGGACGAGGGCCGCGTCGAGGCGCAGGGCGGGGACGGCGACGAACTCCTCCCCGTCGGCGTACGGGGAGGTGACGGTCCGCAGCTCCGGGTTGACCCGCATCACGTCGGAGCCGAGTCCGGCCCGCACGGGCAGGAAGGGCAGCCGGTTGGCGGCGGCGTGCAGCCCCCACATGAACATGGCCTCGTCGTACTCGGTCATCGCGATCCGGCCCTGCTCGCGGGCGGCCCGGAAGTGGGGTTCGAGGGGGATGGAGTCCAGGGTGGCGAAAGGGGCGACGAGCCGTCGTATCCGGCCCGCCGCCGCGAGCAGGCCGACGTCCGGGCCGCCGTACGACACCACCGTGAGATCGGTGATCTCGGACCGGAGCAGCGCTCGCACCAGGGCCATCGGCTTGCGCCGGGAGCCCCAGCCGCCGATCCCGACCGTCATGCCGGAGCGGAGCCGGCCGACGACCTCCTCCGGGGTCATGGTCTTGTCGGTCACGGGGAGTTCTCCTTGCCGAAGGAATCGCGGACCCGGTCGGCGACCCCGCTGAGGTTGGCCTCGAAGGTGAAGCCCTGCTCGAAGCGGTAGCTGCGCCGGACATCCACGGGGTCGATGCCGTTGAGCGCCGCCTTGGCGAGCCGCAGCAGGCTGCCGTCCTTGGCGGCGATCTCCCCGGCGAGGGCGAGGGCCGCGTCGAGGAGACCGGCCCGGGGGACGACCTCCCACACCGAGCCGTGGGCCCGCAGTTCGGCGGCGGTCACGGTCCGCGCGGTGTAGTAGAGCGTCCGCATCAGATGCTGCGGCACCAGCCGGGCGAGATGGGTGGCGGCGCCGAGCGCGCCCCGGTCCAGCTCGGGCAGCCCGAAGACGGCGTCGTCGGCGGCGACGATCGCGTCGGCGTTCCCGACGAGTCCGACACCGCCGCCGAGGCAGTGTCCGGCGACCGCCGCGACGACCGGGACCTCGCACGCGTACACGGCGGCGAAGGCCTCGGCGCAGCCGCTGTTGGCGCCGATCAGGGCGGTGTGCCCGGGATCGCGCTGCAGCTCCTTGATGTCGACGCCCGCGTTGAAGCCGCGGCCCTCGGCGGTCAGGACGACACAGCGGACCTCCGGGTCGCGCCCGGCGGTGCGGACGGCGTCGGCGAGCGCGTACCAGCCCTTGACGGGCAGGGCGTTGACGGGTGGGAAGTCGACGGTGACCAGGGCCACGCCGGGAGCGGGGCGAGAGGTGCAGACACCCATGGGCGGATCAGCTACCTTTCCACCAAACGTTTGTTAGGTAACTCTTGAGGAGGAAGGTAGCAGCCGATGGAGCTGGACGGGAGGGTCGTGCTCGTCACCGGCGGTACCCGGGGCGTCGGGGCGGGCATCGCCCGCGCCTTCCTGCGGGCCGGGGCCCGGGTCGCCGTCTGCGCCCGCAGACCCCCGGACGCACCGGTCGAAGCGGCGGGCAGGGCCGCCGACTTCCACCCGCTCGACCTGCGGGAACCCGCCGCCGTACAGGAGTTCTTCACCGCCTTCGCCGCGCGGTACGGACGGCTCGACGCCCTCGTCAACAACGCGGGCGGCAGCCCGTACCGGCCCCTGGACGAAGGAGGGTCCGAGCGCCACGCGCGCGTGCTCGCGCTCAACCTCACCGCGCCCCTCGTCGTCAGCCTCGCCGCCCACCCGCTGCTCAGGGCCTCGCGCGGCGCGGTCGTCATGATCGGCAGCGTCAGCGGAACCCGCCCGTCCCCCGGCACCGCCGCCTACGGCGCGGCCAAGGCGGGCCTGGAGAACCTGGCCCGCTCGATGGCGGTCGAATGGGCCCCCGAGGTGCGGGTCAACACCCTCGTCCTCGGCATGGTGCGGACCGAGCTGTCCGCCCTGCACTACGGCGACGCGGCCGGGATCGCCGCCGTCGGCCGGACCGTACCGCTCGGCAGGCTCGCCGAACCCGACGAGATCGGGGAGGCCGCCGTCTTCCTCGCCTCCGGCCGGGCCGCCTACGTCTCGGGAGCCTCGCTCCTCGTGCACGGGGGCGGCGAACGCCCCGCCTTCCTCGACGCCGCGACCGCGAACAAGGAGAGCTGACATGAACATCAGTACGGGCACGGGCACGGGCACGGGCACGGGTACGGGTACGGGCGGGGACGTCCCTACGGGCGTCGGCGTCGGCATCGGTACGGACGCGGACCCGGGCGCGGGCAGGGGTACGGGCCCGGGGCTGTGCGACGGCCGGGTCGTCGTCGTGACCGGGGCGGGCCGGGGGCTCGGCCGGGCGCACGCGCTCGCCTTCGCCGCCGAGGGCGCCCGGGTCGTCGTCAACGATCTGGGGGTCGGCCTCGACGGACGTCCCGGCCCCGACAGCCCGGCGACGGCGGTCGTGGAGGAGATCAGGGCCCTGGGCGGCGAGGCCGTCGCCCACGGCGGGGACATCGCGACCGGCGAGGGCGCGGCCTCCCTGGTCGCCACCGCCCTCGACGCCTACGGACGGCTCGACACCCTGGTCAGCAACGCGGGCTTCCTCCGTGACCGGATGCTGGTCAACCTGGAGGAGGACGACTGGGACGCCGTCATGCGGGTCCATGCCAAGGGCCACTTCCTGCCGCTGCGGCACGCCGCCGCGCACTGGCGGGCGGAGGCGAAGGCGGGCCGGACCCCGGTGGCCCGGATCGTCCACACCACCTCGGGCGCGGGGCTGCTCGGCAGTGTCGGACAGGGCAACTACACCGCCGCCAAGGCCGCGATCGTCGGCCTCACCCTGGTCGCGGCGGCGGAACTGGCCCGGTACGGGGTGCAGGTCAACGCGGTCGCCCCGGCGGCCAGGACCCGGATGACCGAACAGGTCTTCCAGGGCCTCGACGCGCTGCCCGAGGACGTGTCGCCGCTGGTGGTGTGGCTGGGCTCGGCCGCGTCGGAGGGCGTGACCGGCCGGGTCTTCGAGGCCGAGGGCGGGCGCCTCACCGTCATGGAGGGCTGGCGTCCGGGCCCCACGGCGGACAAGGGCGCCCGCCGCACCCCGGCGGAAGCGGGCGAGACGGCCCGCCGCCTCCTGGCGCGGGCGACACCACCACATCCGGTGTACGGGGGCTGAGCACGCTTCGGGCCACCGGGCCGTCGCTCCCCGGAGCCCGGAGCCCGGAGCCCGGAGCCCGGAGCCCGGAGCCCGGAGCCCGGAGCCCGGAGCCCGGGATCGGGATCGGGGGAGGCGGGAGGCGTTCCGCCTCGCGCCGGGTCCACGCGAGGTGCCGCGCGGCTGCGTGCGGGACGACACCGGGTCCATCGGTCGTCGCCGGATCCACGGAGGCTCCTCCCGCAGCCGCCCCGGCCCGCCCCTCGCGGGGCGACCCGGTCCCCGAGCCCTCCTCGGGGCCGGGGCCGGGCCGGACGCCCGGGGGCTCGCCCCCGCCGGCCGCCCCGGTCCTTCAGGAGCGTCGTGGCCGCATCCACTCCAGGCGGGTCCTGACCCGGGGGTCGTGGAGGTACTCCAGGGCCGCCAGGGCCGTCTCGCGGGCCGGGCCCTCCGGGTCGCCGTCCGCGAGGACCGAGGCCAGGGCGTCCACGGCGCGCGGGTCCTGGCGGATGGCGAGCCCGCGCGCCGCCTCCGCCGCCGTCTCCGGGTCGGCGTCGGCGAGCCGCTCCGCGAGCCCCTCCCGTACGAGCGGGGTGTCGTCGGGCAGTTCGGCGAGGGCGAGCGTCGCCCAGTCCCGTACCCGCGCGTCGCCGTCCCGGCTCAGCGCCAGCAGCACCCCCAGCGCCTCGACGTGCCCGGCGGGCACGATCCCGGCGAGCGACCCCGCCACCGAGCGCCGTACCACCGGATCGGGATGCGCGGCGAGCGCCAGGAGTTCGGGCACGGCCGACGGCTCGGCGCAGGTGCCGAGGGCCGTCACCACCGAAAGGGCGGGCTCCCGCGCGGGGCCGGACGCCTCCGCCGCGAGCCGCCGAAGCACCGGCACCGCGCCCGCCGCGAAGCCCGGCAGGGCGCCGAGGACCTGCGCGCCGAGCGCGCGCCGGAGCGGATCGCGGTAGGCGCACCAGGCCGCCGCCGTCACGAACGTCTCCTCGTCGGCGCGGGCCGTCAGCTCGGCCACCGCCGTCGTCCAGTCGTCGAACTCCGGCTCGCCGCAGCGCAGCGCCCGCGCGGCCAGCTCCTCGTGCGGGGTGCGCAGTCCGAGCGCCGCCTCCAGGAGCGTGGCGATGGCCGCGTGCCCGGTGTGCCGGTCGTCGCCGCGGCCCGGCGCGCCGTCCTCCCGCAGCAGCTCGACGACGACCGTCAGCCCGCCGTCCTCCCGGACCCGCCGGACGACCGCCTCGTAGGTCTCCCCGCCGTCGTGGCCCGCGACGAGGCCGCGCCGCAGCTCGGCCGCGATGTCCGCGCCGATCCAGCGCCGCGCCTCCCGCAGCGCGGCCTCCCGGGCCGTGGCCCCGTGGTCGAGGAGCGCCCGTACGCAGCCGGTGGAGCCGCGCCGGGCGGCGGCGACCAGCGGGAGGATCCCGTCGGGTCCCGGCCGGCCGGGGTCGGCGCCGTGCTCCAGGAGCACCCGGGCGGTGTCGGCGTGCCCGAGCCGCAGGGCCCAGGCGAGGGCGGTGAAGCCGTAGGCCTCCTCCTGGTCGGCCGCCGCGCCCGCCGCGAGCAGGGCGCGGGCCACCTCGGCGTGCCCGCCGCAGGCCGCGCCGCACAGCGGCAGGTCCCCGCCGTCCTCGCCGCTCTCCAGACCGGGATCGGCCCCGGCGGCGAGCAGCAGCCGTACGATTCCGGCCTCGTCGCCGACGGCCGCCCGGTACAGGGCGGTCTCCCCGTCCTCCCGGGAGTCGGGCCCCGCCCCTTCCCGCAGGGCGCGTACGACCCCGTCCTCGTCCCCGTCCAGGATCGCGTCGAACAGCGTGCTCATGGGCCGACCCTGACCCGTCGTCGGGCCCCGGCGCAAATCGATTCCGGAGCGGCGGTCAGCCCGCGCACTCCAGGACCGTCCGGCAGACCGCGCAGCGGGCCCGCAGCGCCCGGCCCGCCGGGACGCGCAGGCGCTGGCGGCAGACCGGACAGGAGAAGGAGACGGCACCGGCCGGGGCGCCGTCGTGGAAGGCGTACGGGGCGTCCTCCCCGGCCCGCCCCCTGCGCCGCTCCCAGGCGTACCGGCGGGCGGCGGCCCAGCCCGCCCCGGCGAGCGGCGGCGCGGTCCGCTCCCGGGCGGCCTCGGCCCTGCCCCGGGTCCACGCCTCGTACGCGACGGCGCTGGTGAACCAGGGGGAGGGGTCCTCGCCGAACAGCTCGGCCCGTTTGGCGAGGACGTACCCGAACTCCTCCGGGGTGAGGTAGCCGAGCTTCTGGCTCTCCACGCCGTCCCGCCGGTAGGCGTCGAGGAGGAGCCAGCCCGCGCCCAGGTAGGAGGTGGTGACGTCGGTGAGGATCTCGTTCTCGGCGGTGCCGGGGAAGCCCAGGCCGAGCCGGTGCAGCAGGACGTGGGTGATCTCGTGGGCGAGGGCCGCGCCGATGTCCCGGCGGCGGGTCCTGAACCGGTCGTTGAGCTCGACGAAGTACTCGGGTCCCGCGGTCAGCTCGACGGTCGCCGCGTGCTCCATGGTCCGGAAGCCGACCACCATGCGGGCCTCGGGCAGCCGCAGGTGCCGGACGAGCGTCCTGGCCACCCGCTGGGCGCCGAGGTGGAGGTCCTCGTCGTCGGTGAGGGCGACGTCGGCGGCGGGCACGCTGGACGGGTAGCGGTGCACCCCGTCGGGGGAGAGGCGCCGGTAGAGCGCGGTGAGCGAGGCCCCGACCGCGGCGCGGTGCGGGAAGCCGTGGGCGACCTGATCACCCTCCTGACGGTGCGTCATACCGTTTTCCCCCTTCCTCCCACTGTACGGTCCCGTCCCCGGGACTGGCCGAAAACACTTCCTTGTGGCGCCAGTTGCGCCCTGTCCATAATCCGGACATGCCTTGACGGGCTCATGTCAGCGCGCCCGTGGAGGTCCACCCCCCATGAGAGAAGGCAGACACGTGAAGCAGAACCGCATGGTCCGCGCACTCCAGAGGCTGGCCGCCGCCGGCGCCGTCGTCCTGGCGGCCGTCAGCCTCCAGCCCACCACCAACGCGGCCGCGGCCCCCGCCCCCGTCGTCGGCGGCGTCCGCGCCGCCCAGGGCGAGTTCCCCTGGATGATCCGGCTGTCGATGGGCTGTGGCGGCTCGCTGATCTCCCCCCAGGTCGTGCTCACCGCCGCCCACTGCGTCAGCGGCTCGGGCAACAACACCAGCATCACCGCCACCGCCGGTGTCGTGGACCTGCAGAGCACCAGCGCCGTCAAGGTCAAGTCGACCAAGGTCCTCCAGGCCCCCGGCTACAACGGCCAGGGCAAGGACTGGGCGCTCATCAAGCTCGCCAGCCCGATCACCACGGTGCCCACCCTGAAGATCGCCGACACCACCGCGTACAACAGCGGCACCTTCACGGTCGCCGGCTGGGGCGCGGCCCGCGAGGGCGGGGCGCAGCAGCGGTACCTGCTGAAGGCGAACGTGCCGTTCGTCTCCGATGCCTCCTGCCAGTCGTCGTACGGCGCCGACCTCGTTCCCGGCGAGGAGATCTGCGCCGGGTACAGCCAGGGCGGCACCGACACCTGCCAGGGTGACTCCGGTGGCCCGATGTTCCGCAAGGACAACGCCGGTGCCTGGATCCAGGTCGGCATCGTGAGCTGGGGCCAGGGCTGCGCGCGGGCCGGCTATCCCGGTGTCTACACGGAGGTCTCGACCTTCGCCGCCGCGATCACGTCGGCCGCGGCCACGCTGTAGCCGCTCGCCCTGAAACGGGTGCCCCGGAGCGCCCTCGGCTCCGGGGCACCCTCACGCGCGCGACGGCCCGCACCGGGCCCGGCCCGTACGACGGCCACCGGGCCCGGCCCGTGCGGGGGTGACCGCCCTCCCTCGTACGGGCGTGTACGAGGGAGCACCTCACCCGGACGGCCTGTACGGGTGACCACCCCCGTACACATGGAGCAGGGACCGTCCCCCTACGCGGGGCAGGCGCCAGCCCCCGGCACACCTCAGCCGGACGGCCCGTCAGCCGATCACGTCCAGTTCCGCCGTCGCCGCCCCGGCGCCCTCCAGCTCCAGGACCCACACCTCGTTCGCGCCCTCCCGGAGCACCGGGCCCGGCAGGAACAGGGCCTCCTGCGGCCCGGCCGCCCAGTACCGGCCGAGGCAGACGCCGTTCACCCAGACGAAGCCCCGGGTCCCGCCCGGCAGCCGCAGCCACGCGTCCCCGGCCCCCGAGACCTCCAGGAACCCCCGGTACAGCCCCGGTCCCGCCCCCTGACCGGCCCGCCCGAACGGCACCCCGCCGACCGCCTCCGCCGAGAAGGCGTCGAGCCGCAGTCCCCGGGCCCGGAACCCGTGCAGATACTGCCGCTCGTGGCGCACCCCGCCGGTGATCCCCTTGGGCTCCGCCAGCCGGGGCCCGTAGTTGACCCGGCCCAGTGACTCCACCCACAGGTCCACCACCGCCGGACCCGCCACCGGCCCGGCCAGCGTCACGTCCTCCCCGTCCGCCGTCCCGAGGACCCCGGCCGGAGCCCCGTCGACGTACACCACCGCCCGGTCCCGCAGCCCCGTCACCCCCAGCGGGTACGGCTGCCGGGGACCCGGCACCGCGACCCGGTAGCGGACCAGACCCCGGTCCACCCCCAGCTCCTCGAAGGTCGGCGGCACCGGCGAGACCCGCTCGGGACCGCCCAGCGACTCAAGCACCGCGTCGAGCGGCGCCCAGCCGTCGAGCGGCCCGGAGACCGGCGCCGCGAGCCGCGCCGGGGGCTCCGGCGGCTCCGGCAGCGGGCCCTGCGCGTACGGCGCGAGCACCTCGCGGAACCGCCAGAACTTCTCCGTCGGCCGCCCCGCCTCGTCCACCGGGGCGTCGTAGTCGTACGAGGTCACCGTCGGCCGCAGCGGCCCGTCGTGCAGCTCACCGGCCCGGTTCGCACCCGCCCAGCCCGCGAGGTTCGTCCCGCCGTGCGCCATGTACACATTGACCGACGCCCCGCACTCCAGGATCTCCCGCAGCGCCTCCGCCGCCTCCGCCGCGTCCCGCACCGCGTGCTCCGTGCCCCAGTGGTCGAACCAGCCGCACCAGAACTCCATGCACATCAGCGGCCCCGACGGCCGGTGCCGCCGCAGCGCCGCGAAGCCCTCCCGGGCGCCCGCGCCGAAGTTCGCCGTCGCGAGGACGCCCGGCACCGAACCACCCGTCAGCATGTGGTCCTCCGGCCCGTCCGAGGTGAACAGCGGCACGCTCACCCCGCACTCCCGCAGCAGCCCCGCCAGCCACTCCAGATACGCCAGGTCGCTGCCGTAGCTCCCGTACTCGTTCTCCACCTGGACCAGGACCACCGGCCCGCCCCGGTCCACCTGCCGCTCCACCACCTGCGGCAGCAGCCGCCGGAACCAGGACTCCACCGGCCCCAGGAACTCCGGGTCGAAGGTCCGCACCCGGCGCCCCAGCGGACCCGTCAGCCAGTGCGGGAGCCCGCCGTTCTCCCACTCGGCGCAGATGTACGGCCCCGGCCGCACCACCGCCCACATCCCGGCCCGCGCCACCGCGTCGAGGAACCGGCCGAGCTCCGCCACGTCCCCGTACCGGCCGGGCTCCGGCGCGTACAGGTTCCAGGGAACGTACGTCTCGACGCAGTTGAGGCCCATCGCGCGCAGCATCCCGAGCCGGTGCTCCCACAGCTCCTCGCGCACCCGGAAGTAGTGCAGCGCGCCCGAGAGCAGCCGCACCGGCCGCCCGTCGAGCAGGAAGTCCTCGTCACCCACCGTGAACGTGCTCATGGCCTCACCCTCACCCCCTGGCGGCGGACCGGTCCATGGACAAAGATCGTCGAAGTTTGGACGTTAGGACGTCGGAGAAGACGTCGCGACGCACGGCACGACGACATCAGGAAGGCGTCGGCACGCACGGGGACGACGACGTCGGGAAGACGTCGGGACACACGGGGACGACGACGTCAGGAAGGCACCCGGCCATGTACCACACCTGGATGCGCTACTTCACGCCCAGCCCCGTCCACCACCGCCTCGGCCTGGTCTGCCTCGGCGTCGGACTCCAGCACGGCACCCTGCCCACCGTCGGCCCCCGCACGCTCGACCACCACGTGGCCGTCCTCGTCTCGGCGGGCGGCGGCTGGTACCGGGGCGCCGACGGGCGCCGTACCGCCGTCACCGCCCCCGCCGTCCTCTGGCTCACCCCCGGCGTCCCCCACCACTACGGCGCCGACCCGGGCACCGGCTGGGACGAGGCCTTCGTCGACTTCTCGGGACCCGCCACCACCACCTACGCCGAACTCGGCTACATCGAACCCGACCGGCCCGTCGTCCCCCTCGCCGACGCCGCCCCCGCCCGCGCCGCCATCGGCCGCATCGCCCGCGCCGCCCGCCCCGGCAACCCCCTCCTGGAGGTCGAGACCGGCGCCGCCGTCCACGAACTCCTCGTCGCCCTGCGCCGCGCCCGCGCCGACACCAACGCCGACGGCGACCCCGTCCTCGCCGCCCTCGCCCGCGACGCCTTCCAGCCGCTCTCCGTCGCCGAACACGCCGCCCGGCACGGCATGACCGCCGCCGAACTGCGCTCCGCCGTCCGCCGCGCCGCCGGGTGCAGTCCCAAGGACTACCTGCTCACCGTCCGCCTCGGCCGCGCCAAGGAACTCCTCGCCGCCACCGAACTGCCCGTCGCCGCCGTCGCCCGCCGCGTCGGCTACGACGACCCCGCCTACTTCTCCCGGCTCTTCACCCGCCGGGTCGGCACCGCCCCCGTCCGCTTCCGCGAGCAGCAGGGCCGTTCCGTCCCCGGCGGCTGGAGCGACCGCGTCCCGGATCCCGAACACCCGCCCACGATCCCGCCGAGGTCCGTCTAAGCTCGCAGATCATGAGCGACTCCACCCAGCACCGGCCGGCCGACGAGTCCGGACGGGCCGACGAGCGAACCGACGAGACCGTACGCGCCGACCCGGCCGCCCCCACCGAGGACGGGGTCGACGAGGCGGTCGGCGCCGAGCTGACCCGGCTGCGCGAGAGCATCGACAACATCGACGCGGCCGTCGTCCACATGCTCGCCGAACGCTTCAAGTGCACCCAGCAGGTCGGCGTCCTCAAGGCCCGCCACCAGCTGCCGCCCGCCGACCCCGGCCGCGAGGCCCGCCAGATCGCCAGGCTGCGGGAACTCGCCGAGAGCGCGAAACTGGACCCGGCCTTCGCGGAGAAACTCCTCAACTTCATCATCGCCGAGGTCATCCGCCACCACGAGACGATCGCGGACGGAACACGCTGATGCCCCACCACCGGGACGACCGCCGTGCGCGGGGCCTGCCGACGGCCCGGCACCGGACCGACGGCCGTGCGCGGGGCACGAGGACGGCCCGCCCCCGGGAGACGACAGCGGACGGAGCACGCTGATGGCCCGCGTCACGGTCTTCACCCTCGGGGGCACCATCTCCGCGCGGGGCGGTGACGCGTCCCGGATGAGCGGCCGGGAGGTCCTCGCCGAACTCGGCGGCGGCCACGACGTGGTCCTGCGCGACTTCCGCCGGGTCCCCAGCTCCTCCCTCACCCACGAGGACCTCGCCGCCCTCGCCGCCGAGGTCCGGGACACCGTCGCCGACGGCTCCGGCGCCGTCGTCGTGCAGGGCACCGACACCCTGGAGGAGACCGCCTTCCTCCTCGACCTGCTCTGCACCACCGAACGGCCGGTCGTCGTCACCGGCGCCATGCGCCGCCCCGACCTGCCCGGCGCCGACGGCCCCGCCAACCTCGCCGCCGCCCTCGCCGTCGCCGCCGACCCGGCCTGCCGGAACCTCGGCGTCCTGGTCGTCCTCGCCGACGAGATCCACGCCGCCCGGTTCGCCCGCAAGACCCACACGACCTCCGTCGCCACCTTCGCCTCGCCCGGCGCGGGCCCCCTCGGCTCCGTCGTCGAGGGCCGCCCCCGCCTGCTGCTCCGGCCCGCCGTCCCGTCCACCCCCCACCGGCTCACCCTCGACCCCGCCGTACGGGTGGCCCTGGTGACCCTCTCCCAGGGCGACCGGGGCGAACTCCTGGAAGCCGTCGACGACCGCTTCCAGGGCCTCGTGGTCGCCGCCCTCGGCGCCGGACACGTCCCCGGATGGCTGGTCGACCCCCTCGCCGACCTCGCCACCCGGATCCCCGTGGTCCTCGCCTCCCGCACCGGCGGCGGCACGACCCTGACGGACACCTACCGCGGCCCCGGCTCCGAGTACGACCTGCTGCACCGGGGCCTCGTCCCGGCCGGCCCCCTCGACCCGGCCAAGGCCCGCGTCCTGCTCCACGCCCTGCTCTCCGGCGGGGCCGCGGGACCCGCGGGCTACGACCGCCCCCGCATCACCGCCGCCTTCGCCCACCTGAACGGCTCGGGACTCGCCTGACTCGCCTGAGAGGCGCGAGCCCCGACGGCCCCTGCCCGACCGCCTCTGTCCGACGGCCCCTGCCCGACCACGTCCGCCCGACGGCCCTCCCCCGACCACGTCCGCCCGACCGCCCTCGGCCGACCACCTCCGTCCGGCCCCGAGGGCATCGGGCAGCATAGGGCCATGTCCGTACTGACGCGCGACGAAGCGCAGACCCGTGCCCAGCTCCTCGACGTCCACCACTACACCGTGGACCTCGACCTCACCACCGGCGACGAGACCTTCGCGTCCCACAGCCTCATCCGCTTCACGGCACGCGCCGCCGGGGACACCTTCGTCGAGCTGAAGCCCGAGACCCTGCACTCCGCCCACCTCGACGACGAGCCCCTCGACGTCACCGCCCTCGACGGCAACCGGCTCCCGCTGCGCCTCACCGAGGGCGAGCACGTCCTGCGGATCGCCACGACCATGCACTACTCCCGCACCGGCGAGGGGATGCACCGGTTCACCGACCCCAGCGACGGCGAGACGTACGTCTACACCCAGCTCTTCATGGAGGACGTCCAGCGCGTCTTCGCCGCCTTCGACCAGCCCGACCTGAAGGCCGTCTTCGCCCTCTCCGTCACCGCCCCCGAAGGCTGGACCGTCCTCTCCAACGGCATCACCGAACGGCGGCCCGACGGCACCTGGCAGGCCGCCCCCACCCCGCCGCTCTCCACCTACTTCGTGTGCGTCGCCGCCGGACCCTGGCACTCGGTCCGCACCGAGCACGCCGGACTCCCCTTCGCCCTCCACTGCCGCCGCTCCCTCGCCGAGCACCTCGACGCCGACGCCGACGAGATCCTCACCGTCACCAAGGCCTGCTACGACCGCTTCCACGAGAAGTTCGAGGAGCCGTACCCCTTCGACTCCTACGACCAGGCGTTCGTCCCCGAGTTCAACTCGGGCGCCATGGAGAACCCCGGCCTCGTCACCTTCCGCGACGAATTCGTCTTCCGCTCCGCCGTCACCGTCACCGAACGCCAGCACCGCGCCATGGTCGTCGCCCACGAGATGGCCCACATGTGGTTCGGCGACCTCGTCACCCTGCGCTGGTGGGACGACATCTGGCTCAACGAGTCCTTCGCCGAGTACATGGGCTACCAGACCGTCAACGAGGCCTGCGCCGACCTCTTCCCCGACACCTGGGTCGACTTCGGCGTCACCCGCAAGGCCTGGGGCTACGAGGCCGACCAGCGGCCCTCCACCCACCCCGTCGCACCCGACCCGGAGTCCGTCCCCGACACCGCCTCCGCGCTCCTCAACTTCGACGGCATCTCCTACGCCAAGGGCGCCTCCGCGCTCCGCCAGCTCGTCACCTGGCTCGGCGAGAAGGACTTCCTCGCGGGCATCAACATCCACTTCAAGCGCCACCGCTTCGGCAACGCCACCCTCGCCGACTTCATCGACAACCTCGCCGCCGCCACCGACCGCGACGTTCACGCCTGGGCCGCCCGCTGGCTCCGCACCACCGGCGTCGACACCCTCACCCCCGCCCTCAGCGGCGAGGGCCTCCACTGGAAGCTCGCCGTGGAGCGCGACGGCAGCCGCCCGCACCGCGTCGCCGTCGGACTCTACGACCGCGACCCCTCCGGCGGCCTCGTCCTGCGCGAGCGCCGCGAACTCGACGTACCGGCGACCGAGCCCGCCGAGCTGACCGGACCCCGCCCCGCCCTCGTCGTCGTCAACGACGAGGACCTCACCTACGCCAAGCTCCGCTTCGACGGGGTGTCCGAGGAGTCCGCCGTGCGCGGTCTCTCCCGCATCCCCGACCCGCTCACCCGGGCCGTCGTCTGGAACGCGCTCCGCGACATGGTCCGCGACGGCGCCCTCGCCCCCGCCGAGTACCTGGAGATCGCCCGCGCACACCTTCCCGAGGAGACCGAACTCGCCGTGGTCCAGGGCGTCCTCGCCTTCGCCCGCGCCCAGATCGCCGACCGGTTCGTCTCCGAGGACGACCGCCCCGCCGCCCTCGCCGCCATCGGCGAGATCGCCCGCGCGCTGCTCCGCCGCACCGAGGACGGCGACGCGCCCGGACTGCGCCTGACCGCCGTCCGCGCCTTCGTCGACAGCGCCACCACCCCCGACAAGATCGCGTCCTGGCTCGACGAGGGCACCGTCCACGGCGGCCCCGAGCTGGACCCCGAACTGCGCTGGCGCATCCTCCGCAGGCTCGCCGTCCTCGGCGCCACCGACGAGACGGCCATCGCCGCCGAGCTGGCGCGCGACCCCAGCGCCACCGGCCAGGAGGGCGCCGCCCGCTGCCGGGCCGCGCTGCCCACCGAGGAGGCCAAGGCGGCGGCCTGGTCGGCGCTCTTCGAGACCGACGACCTCTCCAACTACCTCTTCCTCGCCACCGCCCAGGGCTTCTGGCAGCCCGAGCAGGCCGCGCTGCTGCGGAAGTACGTGGCCCGCTTCTACCCGGCGGCCGTCGCCCTCGCCGACCGCCGGGGCCCCGCCATCGCCGAGGCCACCGGCCGCCAGGCCTTCCCCGCCCACGCGATCGACCAGGAGGCCCTCTCCCTGGGCGAGCGCTGTCTGGCGGAGGACACCGTGCTCCCCGCCCTCCGCCGCCAGCTCGTCGACCAGCTCGACGACCTCCGCCGCGCCCTCGCGGTCCGCACGGCCTGAGCGGTCACCCCCGGCGCGGGGCCCGAGGGCCCAGCGCCGGGGACCCCCGCACGAGCACGCGCGGCCCGACCGGCGCGGCCCTCGCGCCGGTCCCGCCGCACCCCGTCCGGCCCCGTGCCGACGGCCCGGCCCACACCGGTCCCGCCGCCCTCCCGGCCGGGACCGGCCCCCACCCCCACCCCACCCCCGCACCGGTCTCCCCGTCCCTCGTCCCCCGTCCCTCGTTCGGGTAACAACCCCCCGCTCCCCGGACATCGCGGGCCGGTCACCGGCACCCTGTCGTCCATGCGTGCCGCACCCCCACCCCTCGCCGGAGGCGCCACCGGCGCCGATGCCCTCCGTCCCCTGCTGAGCACCGTCCTCGACGCCCTGCGCGCCGGGGCCGGGGAGCGCGGCGGGCCCCTCCCGGCCGGTGGGCCCGAGGAGGTGGCGCGCCGGGTGGACGCCCTCGGCGAGGTGCTTCCCGGCACCGGCACCGGCGCCGGTGAAGCCCTCGCCACCCTCGTACAGGCCCTCGCCGCCGGTGCCGCCGACCCCGCGCACCCGCTCTGCGCCGCCCATCTGCACACCCCGCCCCTCGCGCTGGCCGCCGCCGCCGATCTGGCGGCCTCCGCGCTGAACCCGTCCATGGACTCCTGGGACCAGGCACCCGCCGCCTCCGCCCTGGAGGCCCGCGTCACGGCCGCCCTCGCCGCCGAGGTCTTCCCGGCCGCCGAGCGCCCCGACGCGCTGGTGACCACCGGCGGCACCGAGTCCAACCAGCTGGCGCTGCTCCTCGCCAGGGAACGGCACGGCCCCGCCCTCCGTACCGTCGTCGGGGCCAACGCCCACCACTCCCTCGCCCGCGCGTGCTGGCTCCTCGGGCTCCCCGCGCCCCTGGTGCTGCCCACCCCGCGCGGCACCCTCGACCCGGCCACCGTCGGCACGGCCCTCGCCGCACTGACCGGCCCCGTGCTGGTCGCGGCCACCGCGGGGACCACCGACGAGGGCCTGATCGATCCGCTCGGGGCCCTCGCCGACGTGTGCGGGGCCCGCGCCGCCGACTTCCACGTGGACGCGGCCTACGGCGGCCCCGCCCTGTTCAGCCGCAGCCGCAGGCACCTCCTGGACGGCCTCGACCGGGCCCGTACCGTCACCGTCGACCTGCACAAACTGGGCTGGCAGCCCGCCGCTGCCGGACTCCTCGCCGTACGCGACGCGGCCGACCTCGACGTCCTCGGGCACACCGCCGCCTACCTCAACGCCGACGACGACACCGGCGCCGGTCTGCCCGACCTCCTCGGCCGTTCCCTGCGCACCACCCGCCGCCCCGACGTCCTCAAGACCGCCGTGACCCTGCGGGCACTGGGCCGGGACGGGCTCGGCGCGCTCGTCGACGCCTGCGCTGACCTGGCCCAGGACCTGGCCGACCTGGTGGAGAAGACCCCCGGGTTCGAGCTGCGGGCCCGTCCGACGCTCACCACGGTCCTCTTCCGGCCGTCCGGCGTCCCCGACGCCACCGTCGCGGAGATCCGCCGCACCCTGCTCGCCGAGGGCCGGGCCGTGCTCGGCCGCGCCGAGGCCGACGGCCGTCTCTGGCTCAAGGCCACCCTGCTCAACCCGTACGCCACCCCCGGCGACCTGGCCCAGCTCATCACCCTCGTGGAAGGCGGCACCCCCCGATGACCGGCAGCACCCCCCAGGACGAACTCGACCGGCCCCACGATCTGGTGGGCGTCGGCATCGGGCCCTTCAACCTGTCCCTGGCCGCCCTCGCGCACGGCGTCCCCGGCGGTCTCGCCGCCACCTTCTACGAGCAACGGGCGGCCTTCCACTGGCATCCGGGCCTCCTCATCGAGGGCGCCACCCTCCAGGTCCCCTTCCTCGCCGACCTGGTGACCCTGGCCGACCCGGCCAGCCCGTGGACCTTCCTCAACTACCTGAAGGCCCGCGAGCGGCTCTTCCCCTTCTACTTCGCGGAGAAGTTCCACATCCACCGCGCCGAGTACGACGCCTACTGCCGCTGGGTCAGCGAGCGGCTGCCGGGCCTGCGCTTCGGCCACCAGGTCGACTCGGTCCGCTGGAACCCGGAACGGCGCCTGTTCGAGGTCGACTTCACCCAGCTCGACCCGGACGGCGAGGCGGAGGCCCTCGGCCGCGCCTACGCCCGGAACGTGGTCCTGGGAGTCGGCACCGAGCCGTACGTCCCCGAGCCCCTCAGGCCGCTCGCGGAGGCGTCCGGCGTCCCCGTGATCCACGCGGCGGACTACCTCACCCACCGGGAGGCGCTGCTCGCCGCCGGACACGTGACCGTGATCGGCTCGGGGCAGTCCGGCGCCGAGATCTTCCTGGACCTGCTCAGGGCCCGCCCCCTGGGGGCCGAGCGGATCCACTGGCTGGCCCGTACCGAGGCCTTCGCGCCGATGGAGTACTCCAAGCTGGGCCTGGAGCACTTCACCCCCGACTACACCCGCTACTTCCACGCCCTGCCCGAGCCGGTGCGCGGTGAACTCATGCCCCGGCAGTGGCAGTTGCACAAGGGCATCGACGCCGACACGATCGCCGCCGTCCACGAGGAGCTCTACCGGCGCACCCTGCACGGCGGCTGGCCGGACGCCGTCCTCACCCCCGGGGTCCGGGTCCGCACGGCGGGCCGGGTGGCCACCACGCGGATCGAACTGCACCTGGAACACGTCCAGCAGGGCAGCAGGACCCGGCTCACCACCGACGCCGTCGTCCTGGCCACCGGCTACCGGGAGCGCCCGGTGGACCGGATGCTCGCCGGGCTCGACCCGTACCTGCGGCACGACTCCGCCGGGCGGGCCCGGATCGACGAGCGGTACCGGCTGGTCCTCGACCCCTCGGTGACCGGCTCGGTCTTTGTGCAGAACGCCGAGCGGCACACCCATGGCGTCGGCGCCCCCGACCTGGGGCTCGCGGCCTGGCGCAGCGCGACCATCCTCAACGCGGTGACGGGCAAGGAGCCGTATCCGCTGCCGCGCCGGACGGCGTTCACGCGCTTCGGCCTGGAAGAGCGAGAGGCGCCGGTCGTTCCGGCCCAGGGCCAGAAGCTGACGCCTCTCACTCAGATCGTCTAGGGCGTGTTTCAAAAGTGGCGCCGTCTGCCCGGAGGGCAGGCCTGGCGGCGTCTGGTGCGTGCGATCGCAAGGCGGAGGGTCACCCCGATACTGGATGTATCGGGGTGATCCCGACAACGCGGCGAGCGTGCGTGCCAGGCGTCGCCAGGCAGGCGGGACTTTCGAAACACGCCCTGGCGGCCGGTCCCGCGAGGGATCAGAAGACCGGGACGCCGTCCCGGGTCAGCTTCCAGCCGACCGAGGCGAAGGCGGCCGGGTCGACCGTCCCCTTCGCCTTCACCCACTGGATGATGGTGTTGCGGATCTCGTCCGAGTCGGCCCACAGCTGCTGGGCGTTGGCGATGTGCGGGAACGCGCCGCCGCCGCTGGCCCGGTAGTTGTTGACGGCGAGGACGAACTTCGCGGCCGGGTCGATCGGCCGCCCCTCGAAGGACAGGTTCACGATCCGGGAGCCGACGGGCCCGGCGATGTCGATCTCGTACGTGAGCCCGGAGACGGCGTCGTAGTTGTAGTCCGGGGTGTTGTCCGCGTTGGTCAGCTTCGCGGTGTCGACGGGCGCGCCCGCCGGGGTCCGGACGTAGTACTTCGCGGAGTACTCCAGGTAGTCCTTGAGCTGGGCGCCCGTCAGCAGCCGGGCCTCCAGGGTGTTCTCGAAGGGGTAGAGCCCGGCGGCGTCCTTGATGGTGACCTGCCCGGCCGGGATGCGCGCGGTGCGGGAGAAGCAGGAGGCCTGGGAGAGGACGGGCAGGGCGGCGTGGGCGCCGCCCGCGAGGGCCGCCTTCACGGTCTCGGCCTGGACGACGTTGATCAGGTCGATGATCGGCTCGTCGCGCCAGGGGGCGTCGGCGGTGGTCATGGTGGCGGTGGAGGTGCCGATGACCTGGTTGACGTAGGAGACGACCTTGCGGTGCTCGTCCACGAGCAGCCCGGTGATCTTCGGGTCCTCCTCCACGGTGTTGGAGTTGAGGACCCGCGCGGCGGTCTTCTCGACGGTCCAGCGGCCCTTCTCCCACACCAGGTCGAAGTCGAAGAGGGTCAGGCGCTGGCCCCACTTGAGCGGCTCGGACAGGACGACGTCCTTGCCGGTCGCCTTGTTCTTCACCCGGTACTCGGGGATCTCGGCGTGCGCGTGGCCGACGAGTATGGCGTCGATGCCGGGGACCTGTTCGGCGACGAGCGCGGCGGCGTTCTCGACGTGCGGGAGCTGGTCACCCCAGGAGGAGGTGCCGCTGGTGCCGGAGTGGGCGGAGACGACGACCACGTCGGCGCCCAGCGAGCGCAGCCTCGGCACCCACTTCGCGGCCTGCTCCTCAAGGCCGGGGAAGACCATCTTCCCGCTGACGTTGGCCTTGTCCCAGATGGCGATGCCGGGGTTGGTCAGACCGAGGACGGCGACCTTGACGTCCCTGCCGTGCGGGGTGCGCAGCCGGTGGATGCTGTACGGGGCGAAGGCCGGGCGCAGGGTCTTCGCGTCGAGGGCGTTGGCGCCGAGCAGCGGGAAGTCGCACTGCTCCTCGAACTTGCGCAGCACGGGGATGCCGTAGTTGAACTCGTGGTTGCCGAGCGCGGCGGCGTCGTAGCCGATGGCGTTCATGGCCTGGGCCATGGGGTGGACGGGGCCTCGGCGGGCGGTGATCGGGTCGACCTTGGCGTAGTAGTAGGACAGCTGGGTGCCCTGGATGGTGTCGCCCGCGTCGATGAGGAGGGTGTTGCGGCGGCCCTTCTCCTCGCGGACCCGGTCGACCAGGGTGGAGATCTTGGCGAGGCCGACGTCGTTGCGCGCCTTGTCGTCGAACTCCCTGTCCGTGAAGTAGTCCCAGTTGAACACGTTGCCGTGCAGGTCGGTGGTGCCCATCACGGTGAAGGAGTACCGCTTGGCCGGCCGGGGGTGGTGTCCGTGTCCGGCTCCGTGGGCCTCGGCGGGGACGGCGGTCCCGGTGGCGAGGGCGGCTCCGGCTCCGACGGCGACGGAGCTCCCCAGGAAGGTCCGGCGGTTCAACGGCATGTGCTTCTCCTTGGTTCGGTGGCGCTGGTTCCGGCGTGGATCGCCCGGACAACGCGCGTAGATTCTGGCCCAAGGGGCACGTCGGCAACAGACCTTTCGGGTTACGGACTGGGAAAGTGTTCGACGTCGGCCCTGGTGTCCGGGCTCGGCGCGAAGGGAGTCCGGGGCCCGGAATCGCTCATCGGAGCACCCCCATGCACAGATTCAAGACTTGTCAACAGCCTTTCACTGAAAGGTTGTTGAGTAGTCATGTCCCGCCAACTCGCTACTGGTGGGTAAGCCCTAGGCTCGACTCATGCGCCGAGCGAAAATCGTTTGTACCCTTGGGCCCGCCACTGAAACGTACGACCAGATCAAGGCGTTGATCGAGGCCGGAATGGACGTGGCCCGCTTCAATCTCAGCCACGGGTCGTACACCGAGCACGAAGAGCGTTACCGGCGCGTCCGCAAGGCGTCCGACGAGACGGGCCGCAGCATCGGCGTCCTCGCCGACCTTCAAGGCCCGAAGATTCGCCTCGGCCGTTTCCGCGAGGGCCCCGTACTGCTTGAACGCGGTGACGAGTTCGCCATCAGCGTCGAGCCGATGGAGGGCGACCGGCACTGCTGCGGGACGACCTACTCCGGTCTCGCCGCCGACGTGACCCCGGGGGAGCGCATCCTCGTCGACGACGGCCGCGTCACCCTGGAGGTCGTCTCCGTCGAAGGACCCCGGGTGAACACCCTGGTCATCGAGGGCGGCATGGTCTCCGACCACAAGGGCCTCAATCTGCCCGGCGTCGCGGTCTCCGTGCCCGCCCTGTCCGAGAAGGACATCGAGGACCTCCGCTGGGCGCTGCGCATCGGTGCCGACGTCATCGCGCTCTCCTTCGTCCGCAGCGCGCGTGACATCGAGGACGTGCACCGGATCATGGACGAGGAGGGGCGCAGGCTGCCCGTCATCGCCAAGATCGAGAAGCCGCAGGCCGTGGAGAACATCGAGGAGATCGTCGCCGCCTTCGACGGCATCATGGTCGCCCGTGGCGACCTCGGCGTCGAGATGCCCCTCGAACAGGTCCCGATCGTCCAGAAGCGCGCCGTCAAGCTGGCCAAGCGCAACGCCAAGCCGGTCATCGTCGCCACCCAGATGCTCGACTCGATGATCGACAACTCCCGGCCCACCCGCGCCGAGGCGTCCGACGTCGCCAACGCCGTCATCGACGGCACCGACGCCGTCATGCTCTCCGGCGAGACCAGCGTCGGCCGCTTCCCGATCGAGACCGTGCGGACCATGAGCCGGATCGTCGAGGCGGCGGAGGAGGACGTCCTCGCCAAGGGGCTGTCGCCGCTGACCGAGCGGAACAAGCCCCGGACCCAGGGCGGCGCGGTGGCCCGTGCCGCCGCCGAGATGGGCGACTTCCTGGGCGCCAAGTTCCTCGTCGCCTTCACGCAGTCCGGCGACACCGTGCGGCGCCTGTCCCGCTACCGCTCGCCGATCCCGCTGCTCGCCTTCACCCCGGACCCGGCGACCCGCTCGCGGCTCAACCTCACCTGGGGCGTCGAGACCTTCCTCGGCCCGCACGTGGACTCGACGGACGCGATGGTGGCGCAGGTCGACGAGGAGCTGCTGCGGATCGGGCGCTGCCGGAAGGGCGACATCGTGGTGATCACGGCGGGTTCCCCGCCGGGAGTCGCGGGTTCGACCAACCTGGTCCGGGTGCACCACATCGGGGAGCCGCTCGGTTAGACCGGGCGGCGGCCGGATGGCGGTGTCCAGCGGAGAGAGTGATTCGTCTCAAGCCTTGGAATCAAAGGTAAAGTGCCCCGGGTGGGATTCGAACCCACGCTGTATGGTGTTTGAGACCACTGCCTCTTCCGCTGGGCTACCGGGGCATCCTTCGAAACGAAGGTCGGTGATCACCCGCCGTGCACCTACCTTACAGGAGGTGGGTACGCTCATGGGGAGCTGTATCCGCCTCGGAACGAGGCCATCGAACGAGGAGCCCGCGTGACCGCCCCCGAGTCTCCCCAGCCCGTTGACGACGCCGACGCGTCGCACGTCCCGCCGCTGACGACCCGTGTCGTCATCGCCGAGGACGAGGCCCTCATCCGCCTCGACCTCAAAGAGATGCTGGAGGAGGAGGGCTACACGGTCGTCGGTGAGGCCGGGGACGGCGCCACCGCCGTCGAACTGGCCCGCGAGCACCGCCCCGACCTCGTCATCCTCGATGTGAAGATGCCCGTCCTCGACGGCATCTCGGCCGCCGAGAAGATCGCCGCCGAGTCCATCGCCCCGGTCCTCATGCTCACCGCCTTCTCGCAGCGCGAGCTCGTCGAGCGGGCCCGTGACGCGGGCGCCATGGCGTACCTGGTCAAGCCGTTCAGCAAGAGCGACGTCGTCCCGGCCATCGAGATGGCCGTCTCGCGCTTCGCCGAGCTGCGCGCCCTGGAGGGGGAGATCGCCGACCTCTCCCAGCGCCTGGAGACCCGCAAGCTGGTCGACCGCGCCAAGTCGGTCCTCCAGACCCAGTACGGCCTGACCGAACCGGCCGCCTTCCGCTGGATCCAGAAGACCTCCATGGACCGCCGGATGTCGATGCAGCAGGTCGCCGAGGCCGTCATCGAGGACGCCGAGGAGAAGAAGGCGGCCAAGGGCCAGTAGCCCGCCCCTCCTCCGACGACGGAAGGCCCGCCCCGCGATCGTGTGCGGGGCGGGCCTCCGGCCGTCTCGGTCCGGGACCGGGTCCGTCGTCTCCGTACCGACCCGGTCCTCCGTCTCCGTACGGGACTCAGTCCTCGCCGAGGTACGCCTTGCGGACGGACTCGTCGTGGAGCAGGTCCTGCCCGGTGCCGGACAGCACGATCTTGCCGATCTCCATGACGTGACCGTGGTCCGCCAGCGCCAGCGCGGCCTGCGCGTTCTGCTCGACGAGCAGGATCGTGGTGCCCTGGGCCTTCAGCTCCGAGATCGTCGCCATGATCTTCTGCATCATGATCGGGGACAGACCCATGGAGGGCTCGTCCAGCATGAGCAGCTTCGGCTGGGACATCAGCGCCCGGCCCATGGCGAGCATCTGCTGCTCACCGCCGGAGAGCGTGCCGGCCGCCTGCTTGCGACGCTCGCCCAGGATCGGGAAGAGGTCGTAGGCGCGCTGCACGTCCTTGGCGATGCCCGCGGAGTCCTTCCGGAGGAAGGCGCCCAGGAGCAGGTTCTCCTCGATCGTCATCCGGGGGAAGATGTGCCGGCCCTCGGGGGAGTGGGCCAGACCCAGCGAGACGATCTTGTACGCGGGGATCTTGCGGAGGGACTTGCCCTCGAACTTGATCTGGCCGCCGACCGGCTTGAGGAGCCCGGAGAGGGTCCGCAGGGTGGTGGTCTTCCCGGCGCCGTTGGTGCCGATGAGGGTGACGACCTCACCGGCCTCGACGGAGAAGGAGATGCCCTTGACGGCCTCGATCTTCCCGTAGGCGACGCGCAGGTCCTCGACTTCGAGCAGTGCGGTCATGCGTCGTTCTCCTTGCCCGAACCGGGGTCTCCCGGGGTGTCCTCCGAAGGCGCGTCCTGCGCGGGGGCGTCGGCGGACGGGGCGTCCGCCGACGGCGCGTCCGCCTCGATCGGCTCGCCCAGGTAGGCGGCGATGACCCGCTCGTCGCTCTGGACGGTCTGGCTGTCGCCCTCGATCAGCTTCTGCCCCTGGACGAGCACGGCGACCCGGTCGCAGAGGTTGAAGATGAACCGCATGTCGTGCTCGATGACGAGCACCGCGATGCCCATGTCCCGGATGGCGAAGATGAGTTCCTCGGCCGCCCGGGTCTCCTGCGGGTTCATGCCCGCGGTGGGCTCGTCGAGCAGGATCAGACCGGGGTCGCTCGCGAGGGCGCGGGCGATCTCCAGCTTGCGCTGCTCTCCGTACGGCAGGTTCTTGGAGAGGTGCTGCGCCTTGTCCTGGAGGCCGATGAACTCAAGGAGTTCCATGGCACGCTTCTCGGAGGCGGCCTCGGCCCGCTTGAAGCCGGGGCCGCGGAGCAGGGCCGACCAGAGGCCCTCCTTGGTCCGGGTGTGCCGTCCGACGAGGACGTTCTCCAGGACCGTCATGTTGCTGAAGAGACGGATGTTCTGGAAGGTCCGCGCGATGCCCGCCGCGGTGACCTTGAACGACTTCGGCGGCAGGACCTGGCCCTTGTAGCGGACCTCGCCCTCGGTCGGGATGTAGAGACCGGTGAGGCAGTTGAAGAAGGTGGTCTTCCCGGCGCCGTTGGGGCCGATGAGACCGACGATCTCGCCGCTGTTGACGGTGAGGTCGACGTTCTGCACGGCCGTCAGGCCGCCGAAGCGCATGGTGACCCCGCGCGCGTCGAGAACGGTCTCGCGGACGGCCGGCTCGGGCGCGGTGCCCTCGGACGGCTTCGTGGTGGTTGTCATGGTTCAGGCACCTGCCTTGGAGAGCGTGGCGGGCGTCTCGTCCTTGTCGTGGAACTCCAGCTGGTTGCGCCGGTTGGCGATGATGCCCTCCGGGCGGAAGCGCATGAGCAGGATCAGCGCGACGCCGAAGGCGAAGAGCTGGTACTCGCCCATGAACTGCAGCTTGTTCGGGATGAGGAAGAGCAGGGACGCACCGACCAGCGGACCGCTCATGGTGCCCATGCCGCCGAGGACGACGGCCGCGAGCAGGAAGGCGGAGTTGGGCGGGATCGGTCCGGCGAAGAGGTACTGCTCCGGGGTCACCGTGTAGGTCACGTGGGCCTGCACCGTACCGGCGAGACCGGCGAGCGAGGCACCGAGCGCGAAGGCGATGAGCTTGACCCGGAAGCCGTTGATGCCCATGGCGAGCGCGGCGGTCTCGTCCTCGCGGATGGCGACCCAGGCGCGGCCGATGCGGGAGTCGCCGCTGCGCCGGAAGACCAGCACGACGACCGCCATGATCAGCAGCATCAGGAAGAAGTAGTTGGCGAAGCGGCCGATCGTGAAGCCCGCGATCGAGTGCTCGGCGCCGAAGTCGAACCCGAAGATGTTCAGGTTCGGGATGGACGCGATGCCGTTGGAGCCGTTGGTGATGTCCGGGCCCGAGGTGCCGTCGGTGTTCATGACGGCGATGCGGAAGATCTCACCGAAGCCGAGCGTCACGATGGCGAGGTAGTCGCCGCGCAGCCGCAGGGTCGGGGCGCCGATGAGGACACCGAAGACCAGGGAGGCCGCCGCGCCGACCAGGATGGCCGCCCAGAAGGGCAGGTGGACACCGAACGGCGAGGTCGGGGCGCCCGAGACGAGCGCCGCCGCGTAGGCGCCGACGCCGAGGAAGGCGACGTATCCGAGGTCGAGGAGACCCGCGAGGCCGACGACGATGTTCAGGCCCAGGGCGACCGTGGCGAAGATCAGGATGTAGACGCCGAGCGTCGCGTACTGGTCGTCGGTCTGGGTGAAGGGGAAGAGCGCCGCCGCGATGAACGCGCCCGCGATGGTGAGGTTCTGGTGCTTCTTGGTGAGCTGCGTGGCCTGGGCCACGAGGCCCGACTTGCTGACCGCCGCGAAGCCGATGCCGGCCGTGATCAGGAAGCCGAGGAACAGCTCGTCGTACTCCGTGCCGACGCCGTAGGTGAAGACGCCGAGCGCCACGGCGAGGACGCCCGTGATGATCAGGATCTCGACGGCGGAGTGCATGGCCGGGAGGCGGCGGGCGGTGCCGGTGGCGGAGAAGGAGGCCTTGAAGCTGGTCCAGCCGTTGCCCGCGCGGTGCTTGAACTGGTCCCAGCCGGTGTCCTCGGGGTCCACGGGCAGCACCTTCGGCCGCGCGTAGGGGAGGGCGAGGGCGCCGACCAGGGCGATCAGCGTGGCGACCGCGACGATCACGCCGCCGGGCTCCAGGTTGACCGGTCCGCCGAGGTTGACGCTGATCGCGCCGATCGTGAACCAGGCGATGGCGAAGGAGGCCAGCGCGGCGACCTTGAGCGCCGGGTCGGCCCCGGCCGGGGTCAGCCAGCGGGTGCCCTTGACCCCGTACGAGGAGAGGGCGAAGAGGGTGGTGAGCAGTCCGGTCACCAGGACCTGGAGCTGGAGGCCGCCCGGGTAGCCGGTGACCGTGAGGTCACCCGGGAACCGGGAGGTCCAGGTCCAGGCGAGGAAGCAGCTGGCGACGGTGAGGACGCCGCCGCCCAGCGCGAGGGCGCGGGCCGCCTTGACCGGCAGGAAGCCGATGAGGCTGGCCGGTCCGGCGGACTCGGGGGCCGGGGGCGCCGTCGGGTTCTCGGAGATGGTGGTCATGGTGCTCACGCCCTGTCCGCGACGCGCTCGCCGAGGAGGCCCTGGGGCCGGGCGAGGAGTACGACGATGAGGAGTACGAAGGCCCAGACGTCGGCCCAGGACTGGCCGCCGAGCTGCTGCATACCGGGGATGTGGCTGATGTAGGCGGTGGCCATGGTCTCGGCGACTCCGAGGACGACACCGCCGAGCATGGCCCCGTAGATGTTGCCGATGCCGCCGAGGACCGCGGCGGTGAACGCCTTGAGCCCGAGCAGGAAGCCCATCTTGTAGTCGACGACGCCGTACTTGAGGCCGTAGGCGACCGCTCCGACGGCGGCGAACGCGGCACCGAGGGCGAACGCGATCACGATGATCCGGTCGGTGTTGACACCCATGAGCTTCGCGGTGTCCGGGTCCTGCGAGGTGGCCTGCATGCCGCGCCCGGTCCGGGTGCGCATCACGAAGAAGGCCAGGAAGGCCATGCAGATCGGGGCCGCGACCAGGAGGAAGACGTCACCGGTCTGGATGGTGATCGGGCCCAGCTCGATCGGACCGCCGGGGATCTGCGGGAAGGGCCGCGCGGACTTCGCCTCCGGGTACCAGACCCATACGGCGTACTGCAGGGCGAGCGAGAGACCGATGGCCGTGATGAGCGGGGCGAGCCGTGGCCCGCCACGGAGCGGACGGTAGGCGAACCGTTCCGCCCCGACGGCTATCGTCGTGGCGACGAGCACGGCACCGATGATCATGAGGGGCAGCGCGACCCACATGCTGGTGCCGCCGGGCAGGATGAGCCAGACCGTGAGGGCCCCGAAGCCGCCGGTCATGAAGATCTCGCCGTGGGCGAAGTTGATGAGCTGGACGATGCCGTAGACCATCGTGTAGCCGACGGCGACCAGCCCGTACATGGATCCCAGTAGCAGGCCGTTGACCAGCTGCTGCGGCAGTTCGTTCACCGCATTGTCCTCCGAGACTTTCGACGGATGTGACACCGCGCGGGGAGCCAGGTGCGGCCCCCCGCGCGGTGAGGTGGTGCTGAGTGGGGTGTGCGGAGATCAGCCGCCGAAGGTGTCGGACTTGACCGGCTTGAACGCGCCGCCCTCGACCTTGTAGACCGTCAGCTGCTTGTTGGTGGTGTCACCGAACTCGTCGAAGGAGACCTTGCCGGTCACGCCCTCGAAGGAGACGCTCTGCATGGCCTCGACGACCTTGGCGCGGGCGTCCTCGGGGAGCTTGCCGCTGTTGCCGTCGACGACCTTCTTGACGGCCTCGATGATCGACCAGGTGGAGTCGTAGGCGTAACCGCCGTAGGCCTCGTACGCCTCCTTGTAGCCACCCGTCTTGTAGTCCGCCAGGAACTCCTTGGCGGAGGCGAGGGACTCGATCGGCGCGCCGACGGAGGTGGCGATGTCGCCGTTGGCCGCGGCGGCACCCGCGAGCTTCACGTACTCGGGGCTGTAGAGCGCGTCACCGCCGACGACGGTGACCTTCGCGCCGGCCTCCTTGATCTGCTTGGCCAGCGGGCCGGCGGCCGGGTACTCGCCACCGTAGTAGACGACGTCGGCGCCGGAGCTCTTCACCTTGGTCGCGACCGCGGAGAAGTCCTTGGTGTCCGGGTTGATGTGCTCGGTGCCGAGGACCTTGCCGCCGAGCTTCTCGAACTCGCCCTTGAAGGTGCCCGCGAGACCCGCGCCGTAGGTCTTCTTGTCGTCGATGATGAAGGCCTTGGTCTTCTTGGCCTCGTTGTAGACGTACTGGGCGGCGAACGGGCCCTGGATGGCGTCCGTGGTGGCGGTACGGAAGTACGACTTGTAGCCGCGCTTCTTGTCGCCGGAGGCCCAGTTGACGCCCTGGCTCAGGGCCGGGTTGGTGTTGGCCGGGGAGACCTGCACCAGCTTCGCGTCGTCGAAGACCTTCTGCATCGACTCGGCGACGGAGGAGTTCAGCGGGCCGACGACACCCAGGACGCCCTTGTCGGCGACGAACTTGGTGGCGTTCTGCTGGCCGGCGGAGGGCTGGGCCTGGTCGTCCAGGGACTCCAGCTTGAAGGTCACGCCCTTGACGTACGCCTTCTTGTTGGCCGTCTTGACCGCCAGGTCGGCCGAGTTCTTGATGCCGAGGCCGAGGGCCGACAGCTCGCCCGTCAGGGGGGCGTCGAGGCCGATGGTCACGGTGATGCCGCCACCGCCGCCGTCGGTGGCGCCGCCCTTGTCGTCGCGCGAACCACAGGCGGTGAGGGTGAGTGCTCCCGCGGTGACCGCGGTGGTGAGTATGAGCATCGAACGGTTTCGCACGAAGGGTCCTTTCCCTGGCGCGGCCCCCTCGGACGAGGTGGTGCCGTGGAGCTGTGGAACGAGGAGTGCCGTGGTGAACGCCGGGCCGTACATGGGTGTGGGTACAGGGCCGTGCCGTAGGACGCACCCGGCGGCGCGGTGACTGGCGGTGACTCTAAGCGCAGGTGGGGAGGGTCGGGGAGCGCCGAGGACAGGATGTGACTGTCTTGTTATGCCGATGCGGAATGTGGGTGCGCGGTGGCAGGTGAAACCGGGGCATAGCGGTCTGTAATGCGGAGTTCACATAGTGAGAACACGCAGTTCCGCTAAGGGGCTTGAGCGATTCTTGGTACTGACGGTCCGCTCAGCGGACTCTCCGGATATCGGACAGGGGCAGAAAGCTGAGCGGACGAACCGGCCCCTCCGCTTGCCGCCGTCCGGCCTCCCGTCGATGTCACACAGAGTGACCGGGGTCGGGGCGGGAACGCCGGAGGGGGCGACACCCGCAGGTGCCGCCCCCTCCATGATCCACAGCGGACCCGCCGCTGGTCAGGCGTCGGTCAGACGCCCGTGCCCGCCCCGCCCGCGCCCGACTCCGGCACGTTTCCCGCGTCCTTGCCGGTCACCTCGCGCAGCAGACAGGTCAGCCGCGCCGAACAGACCCGCCGGTCCTGCTCGTCGCTGATCACGATCTCGTACGTGGCCGTCGAACGCCCCCGGTGCACCGGCGTCGCCACCCCGGTCACCAGACCGCTGCGCACCCCCCGGTGGTGGGTGCAGTTCAGGTCCACGCCCACCGCGATCCGGGAGACCCCGCCGTGCAGCATGGCGCCGACCGAGCCCAGGGTCTCCGCGAGCACCGCCGAGGCGCCGCCGTGCAGCAGGCCGTACGGCTGGGTGTTCCCCTCCACCGGCATCGTGCCGACGACCCGCTCGGCGGAGGCCTCCAGGATCTGGACGCCCATCCGGTTCCCCAGGTGCCCGGCGGAGAAGAGTGCCGGGAGGTCGACGCCCAGCGCCGCGTACTCCTCGATGACCTCCTGCGGGAACTTCACGTGCTGCTGCTCACCCATGGCCCGGCTCCGTTCGTCCTGGACGGCTCTTCGATCGCCTGAGCAAACGCTTAGGCGGAGGGCGATTGTTCCAGACGGACGACCACGGACTTGCTCGCGGGGGTGTTGCTGACATCGGCCGTCGACTCCAGCGGCACCAGCACGTTCGTCTCCGGGTAGTACGCCGCCGCGCACCCCCGGGACGTCGGATAGTGCACCACCCGGAAACCGGGCGCCCGCCGCTCGCTCCCGTCGGTCCACTCGCTCACCAGATCCGCGTACGAGCCGTCCGCGAAGCCCAGCGCCTCCGCGTCCGCCGGATGGACCAGCACCACCCGGCGGCCCCCCTTGACGCCCCGGTAGCGGTCGTCCAGACCGTAGACCGTGGTGTTGTACTGGTCGTGCGAGCGCAGCGTCTGCAACAGCAGCCGCCCCTCGGGCACCCGGGGGAACTCCACCGGCGCCGCGGTGAAGTTGGCCTTCCCCGTCCTCGTCGGGAACCGCCGCTCGTCGCGCGGACCGTGCGGCAGCGTGAAGCCCCCGGGGTCCGCCGCCAGACGCGCGTTGAAGTCCTCGAAACCGGGCACCACCCGCCCGATCCGGTCCCTGATCGTCCCGTAGTCCGCCTCGAACTCCTCCCAGGGCGTGGCCGATCCGGCACCGAGCACGGCCCGCGCGAGCCGCGCCACGATCGCCGGCTCCGACAGCAGGTGCGGGCTCGCGGGCGGCAGATTGCCCCGCGAGGCGTGCACCTGGCTCATCGAGTCCTCGACCGTCACGAACTGCCTGCCGCCGCGCTGCGTGTCCCGGTCGGTGCGGCCGAGCGTCGGCAGGATCAGCGCGCGCGTGCCCGTGACCGCGTGCGAACGGTTCAGCTTCGTCGACACGTGCACCGTCAGACGGGCCCGGCGCATCGCCGCCTCCGTCACCTCCGTGTCGGGCGTCGCCGCCACGAAGTTCCCGCCCATCGCGAAGAACACCTTCGCCTCGCCGTCGCGCAGCGCCTGGATCGAGCGCACCACGTCGAAACCGTGGTGGCGCGGCGAGACGATCCCGAACTCCTTGTCCAGGGCGTCCAGGAACGCGGACGAGGGCCGCTCGAAGATCCCCATCGTGCGGTCGCCCTGCACGTTCGAATGCCCGCGCACCGGGCACACCCCGGCCCCCGGCCGCCCGATGTTCCCCCGCAGCAGCAGGAAGTTGACCACCTCGCGGATGGTCGGCACCGCGTGCTTGTGCTGCGTCAGGCCCATCGCCCAGCAGACCACCGTCCGCTCCGAGGCCAGCACCATCTCCAGGGCCCGCTCTATCTCGGCCCGCCCGAGCCCCGTCGCCGCGAGCGTCTCGTCCCAGTCCGCCGTGAGAGCCGCCGCCGCGAACTCCTCGTACCCATGGGTGTGCTCGCGCACGAACTCCTCGTCGACCGCCCCCGGCGTCTCCAGGACCAGCCTGTTGAGCAGCCGGAACAGGGCCTGGTCACCGCCGATCCGGATCTGCAGGAAGAGATCCGTGAGCGCGGCGCCCCGCACCATGCCCAGCGGGGTCTGCGGGTTCTTGAAACGCTCCAGACCCGCCTCCGGCAGCGGATTCACCGAGATGACCCGCGCCCCCGCCGCCTTCGCCTTCTCCAGCGCCGACAGCATCCGGGGATGGTTCGTCCCCGGATTCTGCCCGGCCACCACGATCAGGTCCGCCCGGTGCAGGTCCTCCAGGGACACACTGCCCTTGCCGATGCCGATGGTCTCCGTGAGCGCCGAACCCGACGACTCGTGACACATGTTGGAACAGTCCGGCAGATTGTTCGTGCCGAACTCCCGGGCGAAGAGCTGGAGCAGGAACGCCGCCTCGTTGCTCGTCCGCCCCGAGGTGTAGAAGAGCGCCTCGTCCGGCGAGGCCAGCGCCCGCAGCTCCTCCGCCAGGATCGCGAAGGCACGCTCCCAGGACACCGGCTCGTACCGGTCGCCGCCCTCCGGCAGATACACCGGCTCCGTGATCCGGCCCTGCTGCCCCAGCCAGTACCCGCTGCGCTCCGCCAGCTCCGCCACCGGGTGCGCCGCGAAGAACTCCGGGGTCACCCGGCGCAGCGTCGCCTCCTCGGCGACCGCCTTCGCCCCGTTCTCGCAGAACTCCGCCACATGCCGCTTGTCCCCCTCCGGCCAGGCGCAGCCGGGACAGTCGAAACCGTCCTTCTGGTTGACCTTGAGCAGCGTCCGCGCGGTACGCACCACGCCCATCTGCTCCCGTGCCATCCGCAGGGTGTGCCCGACGGCCGGCAGCCCGGCGGCGGCGTGCTGCGGCGGCGTGACCTGCGGTGCGTCCTGGACCGGGTCACCGGCCGGAGGCTTGCTGACCATCGCGCTCTCCCTTGAGCGGTAATCCTGCGGCGTACACATCCGATCCTGTCACGCGGCACCGACAACGGGGCACCCCGCCGGTGTGGACCGGAATGTCAGTGGTCCGTGGCAGGATCGTCATGTGGCCGAGACAGCATCGAAGAACCCCGCAGACACCCGCCCCCGCCTGCTCCTCATGGACGGGCACTCGCTCGCGTACCGGGCGTTCTTCGCGCTGCCCGCGGAGAACTTCACCACCGCGACCGGGCAGCCGACGAACGCGATCTACGGATTCGCCTCGATGCTGGCGAACACGCTGCGCGACGAGGCGCCCACGCACTTCGCGGTCGCCTTCGACGTGTCCCGCAAGACCTGGCGCTCCGACGAGTTCCCCGAGTACAAGGCGAACCGCTCCAAGACCCCCGACGAGTTCAAGGGACAGGTCGAGCTGATCGGCGAGCTGCTGGACGCGATGCACGCGCCGCGCTTCGCCGTCGAGGGCTTCGAGGCGGACGACGTCATCGCCACCCTCGTCACCCAGGCCGAGGCCGAGGGCTTCGACGTCCTCATCGTCACCGGCGACCGGGACTCCTTCCAGCTGGTCAGCGACCGCACCACCGTGCTCTACCCCACCAAGGGCGTCTCCGAGCTGACCCGCTTCACCCCGGAGAAGGTCCAGGAGAAGTACGGCCTCACGCCCGCGCAGTACCCCGACTTCGCGGCCCTGCGCGGCGACCCGTCGGACAACCTCCCCGGCATCCCCGGCGTCGGCGAGAAGACCGCCGCCAAGTGGATCAACCAGTTCGGCTCCTTCGCCGAGCTCGTCGAGCGCGCCGAGGAGGTCAAGGGCAAGGCCGGACAGAACTTCCGCGACCACCTGGACTCCGTCAAGCTCAACCGCGTCCTGACCGAGATGGTCCGGGACGTCGAGCTGCCGAGGACCGTGGCGGAGCTGGCCCGCGAGCCGTACGACCGGGCGGCGGTCGCCCTCGTCCTCGACACCCTGGAGATCCGCAACCCCTCGCTGCGCGAGCGGCTCCTCGCCGTCGACCCCGGCGCCGCCGAGGAAGCGGCCCCCGCGCCCGCCGAGGGCGTCGAGATCGACGGCACCGTCATCGGCGCCGGAGAGCTGGCCCCCTGGCTCGCCGAGCACGGCACCGGGCCCCTCGGTGTCGCCACCGTCGACAGCTGGGCCCTCGGCACGGGGAACGTCAGCGAGATCGCCCTCGCCGCGGCCGGAGGGGCCGCCGCCTGGTTCGACCCCAGCGCCCTCGACGGAGCCGACGAACTGGCCTGGGCCGAGTGGATCTCCGACACGGGCCGCCCCAAGGTCCTGCACAACGCCAAGGGCGCCCTGCGGGTCTTCCCCGAGCACGGCTGGAGCGTCGCGGGCGTCACCATGGACACCGCGCTCGCCGCCTACCTCGTCAAGCCCGGCCGGCGCTCCTTCGCGCTCGACGCGCTCTCCGTGGAGTACCTCGGCCGCGAACTGGCCCCGGCCGCCGCGGCCGACGGACAGCTCGCCTTCGGCGCCGACGAGACCGCCGAGGCCGACGCCCTCATGACCCAGGCGCGGGCCGTCCTCGACCTCGCCGGAGCCTTCGAGGAGCGGCTCGGTGAAGTCGGCGCCCGTGAACTGCTGCACGAGGTCGAACTGCCCACCTCCACCCTCCTCGCCCGGCTCGAACGACACGGCATCGCCGCCGACCGGGACCATCTGGAGGCCATGGAGCAGCAGTTCGCCGCAGCCGTGCAGCAGGCCGTCAAGGAGGCGCACTCCTCCGTCGGCCACGAGTTCAACCTCGGCTCGCCCAAGCAGCTCCAGGAGGTCTTCTTCGGCGAGCTGAACCTGCCGAAGACCAAGAAGACCAAGACCGGCTACACCACCGACGCCGACGCCCTCGCCTGGCTGGCCGCGCAGACCGAGCACGAACTGCCCGTCATCATGCTCCGCCACCGCGAGCAGGCCCGGCTGCGCTCCACCGTCGAGGGCCTGATCAAGACCGTCGCCGCCGACGGCCGCATCCACACCACCTTCAGCCAGACCACCGCCGCCACCGGCCGTCTCTCCTCCACCGACCCCAACCTGCAGAACGTGCCGGTGCGGACGGACGAGGGCCGCGCCATCCGGCACGGCTTCGTCGTCGGCGAGGGCTTCGAGTCCCTCATGACCGCCGACTACAGCCAGATCGAGCTGCGCGTCATGGCCCACCTCTCCGAGGACGCGGGGCTCATCGACGCCTTCGCCTCCGGCGAGGACCTGCACACCACCGTCGCCTCCCAGGTCTTCGGCGTCGAGCGGTCCGCCGTCGACGCCGAGATGCGCCGCAAGATCAAGGCCATGTCCTACGGCCTCGCCTACGGCCTGTCGGCCTTCGGCCTCGCACAGCAGCTGAACATCGACCCGGGCGAGGCCCGCGTCCTGATGGACACCTACTTCGAGCGCTTCGGCGGCGTCCGGGAGTATCTGCACCGGGTCGTCGAGGAGGCCCGCGCCACCGGGTACACCGAGACCATGCTCGGCCGCCGCCGCTATCTGCCCGACCTCAACAGCGACAACCGCCAGCGCCGCGAGGCCGCCGAGCGGATGGCGCTCAACGCCCCGATCCAGGGCACGGCCGCCGACATCGTGAAGGTCGCCATGCTCAAGGTGGACCGGGCGCTGACCGAGGCGGGCCTCGCCTCCCGGATGCTCCTCCAGGTCCACGACGAAATCGTCCTGGAGATCGCCCCCGGTGAGCGGGAGCGCGTCGAGGCCCTGGTCCGCGAGCAGATGTCGGCCGCCGCCGACCTCCGCGCCCCGCTCGACGTCTCCGTCGGCGTGGGCCGCGACTGGGACTCCGCCGCGCACTGACGCCATCCCCGCCGGCCGGGCCCGCGACCCCCAGGGGGCACGGGCCCGGCCCGTGCGGTTCGTGCGCCGGGCGACTCTCTCAGGGGGCGGCCCGGCTCCCGGGACCGGGGAGCCGGGCCGGGCCTGGAGCGCCGTAGGGCCGGTGAGTCGCGCGGAGCCGGTCGTACGGCCGACGGGGCGGGCTCGGGAGCCGGGGCCGCTGCCCCGCCGCGCCTGCGGCCGACCACCGGACCGCGCTCCTCAGCACTGACAGCCCCACCCGGCGGCATGGCGACCGGAAGCGGTGGGCGTCACCCTCGCCGTCCCCCGTTGCTCTCCGGTGCCGCCACCGGCCGGGTTTTCATCCCACCGGAGCGGATCAGCGAGACCCCTGACGGGAGCGCTCCGGCAGCGGAGCCCCTCCCGACCCCTCCGGAGCGGGACCGCCCGGACGCGCGGGACCGCCCGGACGCCGTGCCCCGGTGAACAGCCGCGCCCCCGCCCCGTACAGCACCAGCCCGAGGGCGAGCCCCGCGCCCGCCCCGAAGCAGGCCGTCGGAATGATGTCCAGCGGCGTCTCGATCCGCTCCCAGCCCATGGACGAGATCCAGCGCAGCACCCGGTGGGCGATCCCGGCCAGGACGCAGCCGCCGATCAGTCCGAGGGCCAGGAACCGCCCCCGGCGGTCCGGGACGGGCACACCCGGCGGCAGCTCCGCGCCCGGACCGGCCGCCCGAAGCGCCTGTACGAGGCACCAGCAGAGCAGGGCCAGGGCCAGCGCCGAACCCCCGTACTGCGCGTACTGGTAGACCGGGAACCCGGCCACGACCTCGCCGAGGAAGGGGATCACGCGGGTACCCCAGCGGTCGTGGTGCGTGAAGGCGTCCCACACCACGTGCGTCGTCGAGCCGAGCACGGCGGAGAGCCCGAACCAGCCCGCGAGCACGGCCGGGCGCCGCTCCCGCCAGGGACGGCCCCGCAGCAGCCCGTACACCCGCCCGCGCCACCGGGAGGGCAGCAGCGCCGCGAGCGGCTCGCGCACGGTCAGCCACAGAGCGACGAGCAGGGCGGTGATCAGCACATCGGCCGTGACGATCCCGACGGGGGAGTGGGTGACGTCCCCGAGGAGCATCGCCTCGGGGACGGCCGTGGCGGCGAAGTAGGTCATGTCCGGGGCGAAGGAGCCCGCGACGAGCGCGGAGGCGACCAGCGGCCCGCGAGCGGTCCCGTCCCGGCGCAGTACGGGCAGGACCGCGGCGGCATGGCTCAGTGTGAAAGGCAACGTGATTCCCCCAGCTCGCGGTGATGTCGGCCACGGTACGTGGGCGATCACCGCCCAAGGGGCCCGACGTCCCTTGGGGTTCCCGTCCCGGGAGGCGGCCATCAGGTGACGAAACCGTGAAGCACGCTCAGGTGCCGGTGCCCGACGGGCGCGAGGTGGCATAGGGTCGCCAGAGGTCTCGCGCGGGGAGCGCGGGCCGGAGTCGAGGGGGAGGGGACCACGGACATGTCAGCGCACTTGGGCCGCAGGCTGCGCAGGGGAGCCACCAGTGGCGCGGTGGTGGCGGCGGCGGTCGCCGCGCTCGCCGCCTCACAGGCTCCGGAGACGGCCGCCCCGCCCACGGACAACGCGGGCGGCGATCGCAGCATAGGCGCGGGGGACACCACGTCCCCTTCCGGCGGCGGCTCGGCCACCGGCGACTCGCCGTACTACACGGACCTGCCTCCGCTCAACACCCCGAACAAGCCCGGGGCGCCCACGCCCAACCTGCCCGTGACGACCGGCCCCGCCGAGGCGGGCATCCCCGCCTCCGTCTTCGCCGCCTACCAGCGTGCCGAGCAGTCGATCCGTTCGACCGACCCCGGCTGCAAACTGCCCTGGCAGCTGCTCGCGGGCATCGGCAAGGTCGAGTCCGGGCAGGCGCGCGGCGGCAAGGTCGACGCCAACGGGACCACGCTCTCGCCGATCCTCGGCCCGGTCCTCAACGGCGTCGGGTTCGCCAACATCTCCGACACCGACGGCGGCGCCTACGACGGCGACAGCACCCACGACCGTGCCGTCGGCCCGATGCAGTTCATCCCGTCCACCTGGGCCGTCTGGGGCCAGGACGCCAACGGCGACGGGAAGAAGGACCCGAACAACATCTACGACGCGGCGCAGGCCGCCGGTCTCTACCTCTGCGCCAACAATCGCGATCTGGCCCTCAAGGCCGACCTCGACAAGGCGATCCTCAGCTACAACCGCTCCCGGGAGTACCTGAACACGGTCCTGTCCTGGTTCGAGTACTACCAGCGCGGCACCCACCAGGTCCCGGACGGCACGGGCGTGCTGCCGGCCGACCGCAGCGACGGCGGCGGCCAGGGCAACCGCCCGCCCACGTCCCCGCTCGTCCCCTCCCCGACGCCTCCCGCGCCGAAGCCGAAGCCGGGCGGATCGGAGGCCACCCCGCCCCCGGTCACGCCCAAGCCCCCGGTCAAGCCTCCGGTGACCCCGCCGAAGAAGCCGACCGTCCCCCCGGCCGCCAAGGTCACGCGCCTCACCACGGTGGCGACCGGGGAACTCGTCACGAGCACCGGCAGCGCCTTCGCCAAGTCCCCGGCGGCCGCCGCGCTCGACGCCTCCGGCAGCCCGGTCACCGGAGTCGCCGTCCGCTTCGAGATCACCGGTGGCACCGACGCCCGCTTCACCGGGGGCGGCACCTCCGCGACCGTCACCACGGGTGCGGCGGGCATCGCCACGGCCCCCGCGCTGCGGGCGGGCGAGAAGACCGGCTCGTTCACGATCACGGCCACCGTCGTCGGCCGCACCCTGGACGGGGTCCGGTTCACCGCGACCGTCACCGAACGCCGGGCCGACACCCTCGCCCGGGTCGCCGGAGACCCTCTGACGGCCGCCACCGGCGCCGCCTACACCCAGCGCGTCCAGGTGAAGGCCACCGACAAGGGCGTGCTCGCCCCCGGCGTCCTCGTCACCGCCGAGATCGTCGACTCGGCCTCGGGCACCGGGGAGAGCGCTGACGGGCCGTACTTCGAGGACGCGGCGGGCGCCCCGCTGCGGACCCTCGTCCGCACCACCGACGAGAACGGTCTGATCTCCCTCCCCGAGCTGTTCGCGGGCACCAAGGCGGGCACGTACGTGCTCCGTCTGACCTCGCCCGGCGGCGGCAGCACGGAGATCGAGCTGACGGTCACGGCGGCGCCCACCCCGACGCCCACCCCGGACCCGACGCCCTCCGGCGGCACGTCGCCCTCGGCCTCCCCTTCCGCCTCGGCGTCGGCCTCCACTTCCGCGTCCCCCTCCCCTTCGGCCTGACCGGACCCCTCCCGCATTTCCCCTGCGCCGTCCCACCGCCCCACCAGGCGGCGGGACGGCGCTCCCCGTTCCCCCTCGCCCCGACCGAGCGACCGACCGATCGATCGACTGGCCGACTGGCTGCGAAGCCGACGCGCTCCCCGTGCCGTCCGGGCGGCGACCCGATGGCGCGTGACCCCCGCGAGGAACCAGAGCGAAGGCTCGACGGTCCGCGCCCGCCGGGAGCCGCCGGGGCGGCGGCCGGCGGTGCGCGCTCCTGGAACTGCCCGAGAAGCGGCTCGGCGGTGGGTGATTTCCCGAACCGACCGGCGCGGTGGCCTGCGGCCCGCGCCCCCGTGACCGTTCGCCGGGTGGCTCGGCGATGCAGTGGCGCGCGATCCCGGGACCGTGCGAGAGGCGTCTCGGCCGCGCGTGGCTCCCGGCCGAGCGGGAGGTGTCCCGGCGGTGGGACCTCCGGAACCGTGCGACGGGTGTCCAGGCAGTGCGGGCCTCAGGAGCCGTGCGGGAGGCGTCTCGGCCGTGAGCGGTTCCCGACCGTGGAGAGGCGTCTCGGCCGTGCGCGGCCCCCGGCCGAGCGGGAGGAGGCGTCTCGGCGGTGCGAGCTGTTCTCATCTCACGGTCGCGTTGCTACGGTGCCCCCGCCCTGACGACTCATCAGATCGCACCCGGGAGGCCGACCATGCGCGCCCTCGTCGCCGCCGCCATCGGACTCGCCCCAGTCCTCCTTCTCCTCCTCGTCCTCTCCGTGGCCGATCTGCCGCCCGACGGCCCCACCTCGCCCAGACCCCTGCTGACCGCCGATCCCGGCCCCAAGAAGTAAGGAGGGGCCGATCGTGCGCCGCCGAGCCAGCCTCGTCCTGCTCTCCCTCGCCGTCCTCTGCGCCGCGCTGGCCCCGACCCTGCGCTGGTACGCCTTCCCCCGCCTGGCGAAGATCCCGGCGAACCAGTACCAGGAGACCGTCCTGGAGGCGCGGCCCGCGACCCTCCTCAACTACTCCACGCTCAAGGCGGAGAAGGTCGACAAGATCACGATCGTCCAGACCCTCAAGGGCAATGTCGAGGAGTCCCGCCGTATCGAACGGGACGCCGGACGGGACGTCGTCGTCTGGGACGCGCTCTCCTATGTCGCGGGGCCCGACGGAAAGATGGTCTCCAAGATCCCCGAGCGGTACATCTTCGACGCCCACACCCAGGAACCCGTCCACGCCACCGGCGAATCCGTCGACGGCGACCCCGTCCGGCGCGACGGCATCGAGTTCAAGTTCCCCTTCCTGACCGAGAAGCGCGACTACCAGTACTTCGACGCCCAGACCCGTACCTCGGCCCCCATCCACTTCGCGGGCACCCGCACCTTCCGCGGCACGGAGGTCTACTACTTCGAGCAGACCGTCCCCTGGACCAAGGTCCCCATGCCCAAGACCATGCCGGTCAAGGGCATCACCCCGCAGATCCTCGCCGACTCGGGCCTCACCCGCTGGTACACCACCAAGCGCATGTTCTGGGTCGAGCCCGTCACCGGAGCCCCGGTCAACGGCGAGGAGATCCACAAGGAAGAACTCCGCAACGCCAAGGCCCTCATGGGCCGGGACACCATCACGGTCTTCGAGGGGCACGTGAAGATGCGCGAGGACTACCTGGAGAGCATCGGCGAGATGGTCGCCTCCAACCGCCTCATGGTGCTGATGCTCGTCTCCTACCTTCCCTGGAGCCTCACCCTCCTCGCCCTGCTCCTCCTCTCCCTCTCGCTCTGGCTGGAGGCCCGCTCCCGCCGCCCGGCGGACCGGCCGGGGGCCGCCGCCCCCGTCAGCCCTCCCGTCTGAGCCGCGCGCTCGTGTGCCGGGTCGGCGGCGCGGTCGCCGGGTCCTCCGGCCACGGATGCTTCGGATACCGCCCCCGCAGCTCCGCCCGCACGGCCCGGTAGCCGTCCCGCCAGAACGACGCCAGATCGGCGGTCACCGCCGCCGGACGCCCGGCGGGGGACAGCAGGTGCACCAGCACCGGCACCCCCGCCACCCTGGGCGTCTCCGCGAGCCCGAACATCTCCTGGAGCTTCACCGCGAGCACCGGCCGCCCGCCGCCGTACTCGACCCGGATCCGCGATCCGCTCGGCACCTCGATCCGCTCCGGCGCCAGCTCGCCCAGCCGCCCCGCCTCGCCCGACGCCCACGGCAGCAGCCTCCGCAGCGCCTCGCCCGCGTCGATCCGCCCCAGATCGGCCCGTCGCGCGGCCCGGGACAACTCGGGCTCCAGCCACTCGTCGGCCCGGTCCAGAAGCGCCCCGTCGTCCGTCACGTCCGGCCAGGGCCCGCCCAGCTCCCGGTGCAGGAAAGCCAGCCGCTCCCGCAGCTCCCCGGCCTCCCGGCTCCACCGCAGCAGCCCCAGCCCCTCCCGCCGCAGGCCGTCGAGCAGCGCCGCCCGCACCGACGCGGGCTCGGCCCTCGTCCCGAGCGGCCGGACCGTCAGCTCGACCGCGCCCAGCCGGTCCACCGAGCGCGCGACCACGTCCCCGTCCTCCCAGCGGACCTCCTCCCCGGCCGTCCGCAGATGCCCGGCCGCCCGCAGCGCCACCTCCTCGTCGACCACGGCCGCCAGCCGCACCCGCGCCGTCGCGTCCCGCGCCGTACGGTCCGCCACCGCCACGGCCAGCCACGGACCGGACCGCAGCCGCGACCCCTCGGCCAGGCGCGCCCCGCTGCCCGACACCATCAGAAGGCCACCCTGCTCCCGGGCCCGCGCCAACCGCTCGGGAAAGGCCAACGCGGTCACCAGCCCGGCCACCGGATCCTCACCACCCGTCATGCCGGCACCACCCGTCATGCCGGCACCATGCGTCCGGCCGGTGCCTCTCATCCCGCCGGTACCACCCGCTCCGGCGACCGCCGTCGACCTCCCGGCCCCGTCCGCCGCCCGTGCCGCCTCGGCCCGCTTCCCCGCACCGGCGCCACCCGCCTCGCCCACCAGGCGCTCCAGGCGACGGGCCTCCGTCCGCCAGCGGGCGCCGTACCCGTCGGAGCCCCGCCGGGCCGCGCGCCAGGCCTCCACCAGATCGTCCCCGTACCCGCGCGGCGGCTCCTCGCTGAGCAGCGCCACCACCTCCGCCGCCCGCCGAGCCCCGACCTCCGGCGCGCCGTCCAGGAGGGCGCGGCCCAGCCGGGGATGGAGCCCCAGCCGGGACAAGCGCACCCCGCGTGCGGTGGCCCGGCCCGCCTCGTCCACGGCACCGATCGACCCGAGGACCGAGCGGGCCGCCGCCAGCGCCCCGGCGGGCGGCGGGTCGAGCAGGGCGAGCCCCTCCGCGGTGGGATCGCCCCAGCAGGCCACGCGCAGTGCGAAGTCCGCCAGATCCGCGACCTTGATCTCGGGGGACGGGAATCGCGGCCTGCCACCGTCACCGGCCTCCGGCCAGCAGCGGTACACCTGACCGAAGGCCTCCCGGCCCGCCCGGCCCAGGCGCTGGGTCGCGGTCGCCTCCGAGACCGTCACCGTCGCCAGCGAGCCCAGCCCCCTGGCGTGGTCCGTGCGCGGCTCCCGAGCGAGCCCCGAGTCCACGACGATCCGCACCCCGGGCACCGTCAGACTGGACTCGGCCACCGAGGTCGCCAGCACCACCCTGCGCCGCCCGCCGGGCTCCGTACCGCGCAGCACCGCGTCCTGTACGGTCGCCGGAGCCCGCCCGTGGAGCTGGAGGACCTCCGCGTCGACATCGGCGAGGAGCCCGGCCGTCCGCGCGATCTCCCCCGTACCGGGAAGGAAGCAGAGGACATCCCCCTCGTGGCGCTCCATCGCCAGCCGGACGGTCGCGGCCACGTGCCGCAGCAGTGCGGGGTCCACCCAGGTGCCGTGGGACGGCCGGACGTCCGGGGGAGGAGCCGCGTAGTGGACCCGGCAGCCGTACCCCTCGCCCCTGCTGCACACCACCGGCGCGGGCCCCGAGCCCTCCAGCACCGTCAGCAGGTCGGCCCACGCGGCGGTGTCCCCGGTGGCCGAGGCGGCGATCAGTCCCAGCTCCGGCCGCAGGGTGGCCCGCACGTCCACCAGGAACGCCATCGCGGTGTCGGCGTCGAGGTGCCGCTCGTGGCACTCGTCGAGCAGTACCACGTCCACCCCAGCCAGCTCGGGATCGCGCTGGAGCCGCTGGAGCAGAATGCCCGTGGTCACCACCTCGACCCGGGTCGCCGGACCGGTCCGCCGCTCCCCGCGCACGGAGAAGCCGACCGTGCCGCCGACCTCCTCGCCGAGCAGCCACGCCATCCGCCCGGCCGCCGCCCGCACTGCCATCCGGCGCGGCTCGGCCACCAGGACCCGCCGCCGAGGCCCGTCCCCTATGAGCCCCGCGAGCGCCAGCGGCACCAGCGTGGTCTTACCCGTGCCGGGAGGCGCGGACAGCACGGCCGTGCCGCGCCGGTCGAGCGCGTCCAGCAGCTCGGGCACGGCATGACGGACGGGGAGACGGTCGAGCGCGTCGTTTCGGATCACGTGCTCAGTCTCGTACGAGAGCCGAAGAAGGTGGGTCCCGTTGTCCACAGGACCCACCCATTAGTACGACCGGCACGGCCGCATGAGTACGACCGAACGCGACCGGGAGCGCGGTCCACACGGATGACCGGGCACGGACCGGGCGCGGTCCCGCTCCGGCTCCTCTGCTACTCCGCTACTACTCCGCGCGTTCGCAGACGAAGATCGCCGTTCCCGGGATCAGGTTCCCCCGCAGCGGGGACCAGCCGCCCCACTCCTGCCCGTTCCACGCGGGCCACTCCGGCTCGACCAGGTCGACCAGACGGAACCCGCCGGCCACCACGTCCCGTACCCGGTCGCCGATCGTGCGGTGGTGCTCCACGTACACCGCCCGTCCCCGTTCGTCCTGCTCGACGTAGGGGGTGCGGTCGAAATAGGAGGCGGCGACCGACAGGCCCTCCGGTCCGGGCTCGTCGGGGAACGCCCAGCGGATCGGGTGCGTCACCGAGAACACCCACCGGCCGCCCGGCCGCAGCACCCGCCGGACCTCGCGGAACACCTTCACCGGGTCGGCCACGAACGGCACCGCCCCGTACGCCGAGCACGCCAGGTCGAAGGTGCCGTCCCGGAACGGCAGCGCCCCCGCGTCGGCCTCCACCAGCGGCACCCCGCCACCGATCCGCAGCGCGTGCTGCAGCTGCCGGTGAGAGAGGTCGAGGGCCACCGGACGGGCCCCCATCGCCACCAGCCACCGCGAGCACTGCGCGGCGCCCGCGCCGATCTCCAGGACGTCCAGGCCCTTGAGCCCGGAGGCGGGACCGAGCAGTCCGGCGTCCGCCTCGTCGAGCCCCTCGGGACCCCAGACGAAGCGGTCGTCGCCGAGGAACGACCCGTGGTCGCTCTGGTACTCGTCGGCGTTCCTGTCCCACCAGCCGCGGTTCGCCCGGCTGCTCTCCGTCTCCCCCGCGTCACGCCGGGTGGCCTCGCCCTCCTCCTCGGCCGGGTCGGAGGGGACTTCGTGCTCGTGCTCTTGGTTCATCTCGCCCGCCGATGTAGTTTGCGCTCAGTGCCGCTGTGCGCGGATCCCGCCGATGAGGCGTGGAAGGACTCGAATTGGTGCCGGAGTTGAGGCGATCTGCCCCGGGTGTGCGCTTCGCGCATTGACCCTGTCCGGCCGCCCCCGTATGCTAAAGGTTGCGCTGCGGGCCTGCGCGCCTCAGACGGAGCAGGCCGCGCTCGCACCTGTTGTATGTCCCCTCGGTTTTCGAGGCGCCACCCGTCCGCGGGAAAGGTGCCTCATTGGCTGTCCGGCTTCTTGGTGCGATACGGGCTCTCGGCGTAGCAGTACCTACGACTTTCTGTCCGTAACCGGAGCCCTTTCCCACATGACGAGCAGCACCGAGACCACCGCCACCAGCACCACCCCGCAGGTTGCGGTCAACGACATCGGTAACGAGGAAGCCTTCCTCGCCGCGATCGACGAGACGATCAAGTACTTCAACGACGGCGACATCGTCGACGGCGTCATCGTGAAGGTCGACCGGGACGAGGTCCTGCTCGACATCGGTTACAAGACCGAAGGCGTCATCCCGAGCCGCGAACTCTCGATCAAGCACGATGTCGACCCGAACGAGGTCGTCAAGGTCGGCGACGAGATCGAGGCCCTGGTTCTCCAGAAGGAGGACAAGGAAGGCCGCCTGATCCTCTCGAAGAAGCGCGCCCAGTACGAGCGCGCCTGGGGCACCATCGAGAAGATCAAGGAAGAAGACGGCATCGTCACCGGTACCGTCATCGAGGTCGTCAAGGGTGGTCTCATCCTCGACATCGGCCTCCGCGGCTTCCTCCCGGCCTCCCTGGTCGAGATGCGTCGCGTCCGCGACCTCCAGCCCTACGTGGGCAAGGAGCTCGAGGCGAAGATCATCGAGCTGGACAAGAACCGCAACAACGTGGTCCTGTCCCGCCGTGCCTGGCTGGAGCAGACCCAGTCCGAGGTTCGCCAGACCTTCCTCACGACCCTCCAGAAGGGTCAGGTCCGCTCCGGCGTCGTGTCCTCGATCGTCAACTTCGGTGCCTTCGTGGACCTGGGTGGCGTCGACGGCCTCGTGCACGTCTCCGAGCTGTCCTGGAAGCACATCGACCACCCCTCCGAGGTTGTCGAGGTCGGCCAGGAGGTCACCGTCGAGGTTCTCGACGTCGACATGGACCGCGAGCGTGTCTCCCTGTCGCTGAAGGCGACGCAGGAGGACCCGTGGCAGCAGTTCGCCCGGACGCACCAGATCGGTCAGGTCGTCCCGGGTAAGGTCACCAAGCTGGTTCCGTTCGGTGCGTTCGTCCGCGTGGACGAGGGCATCGAGGGTCTGGTCCACATCTCCGAGCTGGCCGAGCGCCACGTGGAGATCCCGGAGCAGGTCGTCCAGGTCAACGACGAGATCTTCGTCAAGGTCATCGACATCGACCTCGAGCGTCGTCGCATCAGCCTCTCGCTGAAGCAGGCCAACGAGTCCTTCGGTGCCGACCCGGCCTCGGTCGAGTTCGACCCGACCCTGTACGGCATGGCCGCGTCCTACGACGACCAGGGCAACTACATCTACCCCGAGGGCTTCGACCCCGAGACCAACGACTGGCTCGAGGGCTTCGAGACCCAGCGCGAGGTGTGGGAGACCCAGTACGCCGAGGCGCAGTCCCGCTTCGAGCAGCACCAGGCTCAGGTCATCAAGTCCCGCGAGGCCGACGAGGCCGCCGCTGCCGAGGGCGCTGCCGCCCCGGCCGCCGGCAACGCCGGTGCGGGCATCTCGGGTGGTTCGTACTCCTCGGAGTCGGACGACACCTCCGGCGCCCTGGCGTCGGACGAGGCGCTCGCCGCCCTGCGCGAGAAGCTGGCCGGCGGCCAGAGCTGAACAGGCTCTCCGCTGAGCGCTAGCCGCTAGCGAACCGAGGCCCGTTCCCCTCCGGGGGAACGGGCCTCGGTCTGTTTCCCGGCCGGGCGCCCCGCGCGCCCGCCCGTCCTCGGCGGTGAGGCCGATGCCCTTGTCGTGCCGGGCGCCCCCCCGCGCGCCCGCCCGCGCCCCGCGCGTGGGCACCCGCCCGCGCGCCCCACCCTGCCGCCGTCCTGCCCGGTCAGGGGGTGACGGGGATGTTCGTCAGACCGCTCCCGCCGGTCACCGTGTTCGACGCGTAGACCGTCGTCGGACACGAGGCGCTCCGGTTGGTGACGTTGATCGCGAGCCGCTGGGCCCCGGTCGCACCCGTCAGGTTCGAACGGTTGCCGCGGAACACGGTGCCGCAGCCCCAGCCGCTCTGCTGGGTGTGGGTCTCGTAGCCGTTGTTGGTCGTGTTCACCCCGGTGTTGTTCTCGACCAGGACGTTGTTGCCCTTCACATCCACCCAGGAGTCGTCGAAGTTGGCGCCGGTCAGTCCGCGGCCGTCGAAGGCGTTGCCGACGATCCGCGCCCCGGTGGTCCCCTCCTTGATGTCGACGCCCTCGCCGCGCACATCGGGACCGATGACGTTGTCGAGGATCTGCGCGTTGTCGCTGCGGTCGGTGAGATCGTTGGCGGTGCCGACGTACACGCCCTCGCCCATGCCCCTGCCGTCGTTCCCCGTGTCGTAGATCCGGGAGTTCCTCAGGACCCCGTTCCTGCTGGACTTGCGGAAGTGGACCCCTTCCATGTCCAGTCCGTGCACGGTCACCCCGTCGATCACCACGCTCTCCGCGGTGTCGGCCATGATCCCTTTCTGGCCGCCGGTGATCGTGACCCCCCGCACGGTCCAGTACGAGGCGCCGTTCAGGTGCAGCCCGTAGCCGCCGCCCGCGGTCAGCACCGCGCGCGAGGAACCGGTCAGGGTGATCCGCGCCGAAGCGGTGCCCGGGACCGTGGCCTTGAAGTTGCCGGTGTACGTGCCGTCCGCGAGTTTGATCGTGTCACCGGGACGGGCGGCGGCGAGGGCGGTCTTCAACTGGGCGGCGGTCGCCACCTCGACGGTCGCCGCGGCGGCGGGGGTGGTGACGAGGGGGACGGCGAGGAGGGCGGGGAGCAGCGGGAGGAGCAGCGTTCGGGTGCGCATGGGGGATGCCTTCCGTGCGGAGTGGGGGAGTGTTCCTGTATGTGCACGAGGGACGTGATGCTGAACGCGAAGCTGTCCCGAGACGGTAGGGAGCGGCATCTGGCGTGTCAAGGTCTGGACCAGTGGCCGGAGTTCGTACGACTCCTCCCGGAAAGATCTCGTGCCCCGGGAATGGGTGTGCCGTGCGTGGTGTTCCCAGAGAGAACACGAGGAGGAGCGGTAGCCGTGCTTGATCCCCAGGATTTGTACGAATGGGACGCGAAGGGCCTGGCGGTCGTCGACCTGGCCCTGGCGCAGGAGTCGGCCGGGCTCGTCATGCTCTACCACTTCGAGGGTTACATCGACGCGGGCGAGACCGGCGAGCAGATCGTCGAACGGCTGCTCGACACCCTCCCGCACCAGCTCGTGGCCCGTTTCGACCACGACCGGCTCGTGGACTACCGCGCCCGCCGCCCCCTGCTCACCTTCCGGCGCGACCGGTGGACCGCGTACGAGACGCCGTCCATCGAGGTCCGGCTGGTCCAGGACGCCACCGGCGCCCCCTTCCTCGTCCTGTCCGGCCCCGAGCCGGACGTGGAGTGGGAGCGGTTCGCCGCCGCCGTCCGGCAGATCGTCGAGCGGCTCGGGGTGCGCCTCGCGGTGAACTTCCACGGCATCCCCATGGGCGTCCCGCACACCCGGCCCGTCGGACTGACCCCGCACGGCAACCGCACGGACCTCATGCCCGGCCACCGCAGCCCCTTCGACGAGGCGCAGGTGCCCGGCAGCGCCGAGTCGCTGGTCGAGTACCGGCTGACCGAGGCGGGTCACGACACCCTCGGGGTCGCCGCGCACGTCCCGCACTACGTGGCCCGCTCGCCCTATCCGGACGCGGCCCTGACCACGCTGGAGGCCGTCACCGCGGCCACCGGTCTGGTCCTGCCGAGCGTGGCCCACGCGCTGCGGACCGAGGCCCGCCGCACCCAGACCGAGATCGACCGGCAGATCGGCGAGGGCGACGAGGAGCTGGTCGCCCTCGTCCAGGGCCTTGAGCACCAGTACGACGCGGCGGCCGGCGCGGACACCCGCGGCAGCCTGGTCGCCGAACCGGTCGACCTGCCGTCGGCGGACGAGCTGGGGCGCGAGTTCGAGCGCTTCCTCGCGGAGCGGGAGGGCGAGTCCTGACCGGCCGGAAACACGCCCTAGGCTGCCGCTCATGCTGAAGGTGGGCCTGACCGGCGGGATCGGCGCCGGCAAGAGCGAAGTGTCACGGCTGCTCGTCTCGTACGGGGCCGTGCTGATCGACGCGGACCGGATCGCCCGTGAGGTCGTCGAACTGGGGACCCCGGGGCTCGCGGCTGTCGTCGCGGCGTTCGGTGAGGACGTCCTGACCGATGCGGGCACGCTCGACCGGCCGAAGCTGGGCTCCGTCGTGTTCGCCGACGCCGAGCGCCTGGCCACGCTCAACGCCATCGTCCACCCCCTGGTCGGGGCCCGGTCGGCGGAGCTGGAGAGCCACGCGGGCGCCGGGGACGTCGTCGTCCACGACGTGCCGCTGCTCGCCGAGAACGGACTGGCGCCGCTGTACGACCTGGTCGTGGTCGTGGACGCGTCCCCCGAGACCCAGCTGGACCGGCTGGTACGGCTCCGGGGCATGGCCGAGTCCGAGGCGCGCGCCCGGATGGCGGCCCAGGCCACGCGCGCGGCGCGGCTCGCGGTGGCGGACGTGGTGATCGACAACGACGGCCCGCTCGACGCGCTCGCACCGCAGGTGCGGAAGCTGTGGGAGGACCTGGCGGGCCGGGCCGCCGACCGAGCGTAGGGGCCCTCGGCGACGGTGGTCGCGGAATGCGGGTGCCGGGTCCGGTGTTCAACCACCGGATCGAGGGGAAGGATGCCAGGGTGGCCGACAGAAACCCGGAAACGCACGTCATCGACTTCCGTGCCGCGGAACACCTGCTGGCCGCGCGCGACCCCCGTGGCGCGGTCAAGCTGCTGGACTCGGTGATCGCCGCCCACCCCGAGAACACGGCGGCACGTCTGCTGCGTGCCCGCGCGTTCTTCGCCGCCGCGCAGCTGCGTCCCGCGCAACTGGAGTTCGAGCTCGTCCTGGAGCGTGAACCGGACAACGCCTTCGCGCACTTCGCACTCGCCCGGACCTTCGAGCGGTCCGGCCTCACCGACCGGGCCACCCGGCACTTCCGTCTCGCGGCGGCACTCGACCCGAAGCCGGAGTACCTCCGTGCGGCAGGCTTCGACACGGAACAGCAGTAGCCGGGCCCGGACCGGTGTCCGGAACCACGGCGAGCTCCGAGGACGGGACGGCGACGACTGCGGGCGACGGCCGGACACGCCGTCGCGCCCCGGCCCGCAGGGGTCGCCGGGCACCGGTGCGCGACCCGGGCTGGGAGCGGCGGCCGGATGCTCAGCAGCCCGAGCGGCGGCCGGACACCCGGACCGGGTGGCCGCCCGCACCGGACGGGACACGGACCGGGCGCTCAGCGCCCCCCGGTCCCGTCGCCGCGACCCGGTTCGTACGGAGGAACGGTCCGGTCCGGCTGCCAGTGGGCGCCCTGGTGGATGTGCCGCACCACCAGCGTCAGGTCCACCAGGACCACCAGGACCAGCACACCGCAGGCGGCCGCCCAGCCGGGGCTGCCGAGCAGCGCGAACACGGCCGTGCCGAAGACGGCCCACACCAGCCCCCACAGGCCCAGCCAGAACCGCAGGCGCAGCGCGCTGCGCGCGTTCACCGGCTCGTTCCCGCTGCGCATGGCGGCCACCGTCTCCCGTGGAGTCCCCCGGGGGCACTTCCCAGGATGGACCCGGGGGGACGGAAAGGGAACCGGCGGCCGGACCGGGGCGGGCCGTCCCGGGGAGCGTCAGTGGATGATGCGGAAACTGCGCCACGGCAGGGTGCCCGGCGGGGTCAGGTTGCTGCTGCTGGTCGGGACGTAGACGGAGTGCTTGCCACGGCAGTCGCGTGTCGTGTACATCACGAAGTCGACCAGGGTGTCGTTCCTGATGTGGGTCACCCCGCTCGGCGCCAGCCGATGGCAGCCCTTCACCGGAGGACTCGTCACCCGCAGCGACACCTGCCGCTGCGTCTCGTACGAGAGCGTGCCCACGGCCGTACGGCCCAGACCCGAGCACCCCGCCACGGCGAGGGCGAGCAGCACGGCCCCGGTGGCGGTCGTGAGACGCCGGCGACGAACGGACATGGCGGAACCTCTTCTGTCGTGGTCGTTGCGCTGTTCGTCACCCTCGCCGCTCCCGGACCCCCTGTCATCCGGGGCTGGGCCGCCCGGGGGAACGGGCGGGGCGGCCGTTGTCAGACCCCACCCGTAAGGTCGGAGGTCCGGTCGGAAAACCGGTCGGAGATCCGACCCGAGGATCTCCGGCACACCATTGCACCCGTCCGGTGGGAAGGAGCGGAGCCGTGACACAGAGCTGGGTCGGCAGCGCCGCCGTCTTCCTGCCCGCCGCCCTGCCCCGCGAGGGCCGGGTCGCCTTCTGGCGCCCCGACGGCGCTCCCCTGCCCGACCCCGCGGGCGACGGCGCCGAGCGCGTCGAGCTGACCGTCGCCCGGCTGCACGGCAGCGGCACCCGCAGGCGTACGGTGCCCGCGCTGTCCCTCCCCGTCGACGCGGCCCTGCCCCACCTGGTGGCCGCCCGCCACCACCCGGCCGCCCACCCCGCCGCCGCGGGCTGGGGCGCCGCCGCGCTGCACGCCCTGCAGCTGACGGCCCGGGGCCGACTGCTGCCGGGGCTCACCCCGGAGGACCTGGACGCCTGGCGGGCCGGGCCCCTGGACGCCGACGACATCGCCCACCTGCGGGCCGTCGCCGCCGCCCTGCCGTACGAGGCGCACGCCGTGCCCGTCCCCGGTCCGGGACCGCTGAGGCTGCCCGACCCGGAGGCCCTGGTGCGGGCCTTCCTCGACGCGGTCGCCGACACCCTGCCCCGCTCCCCGGCCGCCGCCCACGCCGTCGGGGCCCCGTTCGCGGCCCGCGCTCCCCAGCACCTGCCCCGCGCGCGTGCCTGGGCCGCCGAGGCGGCGGCCGGCATGGACGCGGGCGTCCGCGTCTCGCTCCGCCTCGACCTGTCGGCGTCCGACCTCTTCGACGCGGACGCCGGGACCCCCGAGCCGGACGTGCCGCCCGGTGAGCGGCACGCGGCGGGCGCGCTCCTCCAGGTCCACAGCCTCGCCGACCCCACCCTCGTCATCGACGCCGCCGCCCTGTGGGCCGGGGACGGCGAGCACTTCGGCCCCCGTGCCCGCGTCGACGCCGTCCTCGCCCTGCGCCGGGCGGCCCGGGTCTGGCCCCCGCTCACCCGGCTCCTGGAACGGGAGGTGCCCGACGTCCTCGCCGTCACCGAGGACGAGCTGTACGAACTGCTGGGGCCCGCCGCGGCCCGCCTCGCCGACGCCGGGGTCGCCGTCCACTGGCCGCGCGAACTGGCCCGCTCGCTCAGCGCCTCCGCCGTCGTCCGCCCCGCCCACACGGCACCCGGCTCCGCGACCGACGGCACCTCCTTCTTCGACACCGGGGAACTGCTCCGGTTCAACTGGCAGCTCGCCCTCGACGGCGACCCGCTCACCGAGCGCGAGATGGACCTGCTGGCCGAGGCGCACCGGCCCGTCGTAAGGCTCCGGGACCAGTGGGTCGTCGTCGACCCCGCCCTCGTCCGCAAGGCGCGCAAGCGGGAGCTCGGCCTCCTCGAACCGGTCGACGCCCTCGCCGCCGCCCTCACCGGCAGCGCCGAGGTGGACGGCGAGACCGTGCCCGCCGTGCCGGTCGGCGCGCTCGCCGCGCTCCGGGACCGGCTGCTCGCGGGGCCCGAGGACGTACCGGCCCCGCCCGGCCTGACCGCCACCCTCCGCGACTACCAGCTGCGCGGCCTCGCCTGGCTCGACCTGATGACCTCCCTGGGCCTCGGCGGCTGCCTCGCCGACGACATGGGCCTCGGCAAGACCGTCACCCTCATCGCCCTCCATCTGCGCCGCGCCCGCAGCGCCCCCACCCTCGTCGTCTGCCCCGCCTCCCTGCTGGGCAACTGGCAGCGGGAGGTCGGCAGGTTCGCCCCCGGCGTGCCCGTGCGCCGCTTCCACGGCGCGGAGCGCGACCTCGGAGGCGCCGACGGAGGCATCGTCCTCACCACCTACGGCACCCTGCGCACCAGCGCCGCCGAACTCGCCGCGCGCCCGTGGGGAATGGTCGTCGCCGACGAGGCCCAGCACGTCAAGAACCCGTTCTCGGCGACCGCGCGGGCGCTGCGCGAGATCCCCGCGCCCGCCCGGGTCGCCCTCACCGGCACCCCCGTCGAGAACAACCTCTCCGAACTGTGGGCGCTCCTCGACTGGACCACCCCCGGTCTCCTCGGCTCCCTCAAGGCCTTCCGCTCCCGCCATGCCCGCGCCGTCGAGAACAACGAGGAGATCGAGCACGCCGAGGCCGTCGAGCGGCTCGCCCGGCTCGTCCGCCCCTTTCTGCTGCGCCGCCGCAAGTCCGACCCCGGCATCGTCCCCGAGCTGCCGCCCAAGACGGAGTCCGACCATCCCGTCTCCCTCACCCGGGAGCAGGCCTCGCTGTACGAGGCGGTCGTCCGGGAGACCATGGGGCAGATCGAGGAGGCGGAGGGCATGGCCCGGCGCGGCTTGGTCATGAAGCTGCTGACCTCCCTCAAACAGATCTGCAACCACCCCGCGCAGTACCTCAAGGAGGAGGCGCCGCGCGGCAGCGGCACCGCACGGCTCGCCGGACGCTCCGGGAAGCTCGCGCTGCTCGACGAACTCCTCGACACGATCCTCGCCGAGGACGGATCGGTCCTGGTCTTCACCCAGTACGTGTCGATGGCGAGGCTGCTCGCCGACCATCTGGCCGCGCGCGGCGTCACCGCCCAACTCCTGCACGGCGGCACACCGGTGGCCGAGCGGGAGCGGATGGTCGACCGCTTCCAGGACGGCGAGGTGCCCGTCTTCCTGCTCTCCCTGAAGGCGGCGGGCACCGGTCTCAACCTGACCCGGGCCGGGCATGTGGTGCACTACGACCGCTGGTGGAACCCGGCCGTGGAGGAGCAGGCCACGGACCGCGCCTACCGCATCGGCCAGACCCAGCCGGTGCAGGTCCACCGGCTCATCGCCGAAGGCACCGTCGAGGACCGCATCGCCGAGATGCTGCGCTCCAAGCGGGCCCTCGCCGACGCCGTCCTCGGCACCGGCGAGGCGGCCCTCACCGAACTGACCGACCGTGAGCTGGCCGACCTGGTGTCCCTGAGGAGGGCCTCGTGAACAGCGCACGCGCCGCGCGCGGAGCGGTACCCCGCCACGACGACCGCCGCCGTTCCTTCCCGCAGGTCGCGCCCCGCGAAGCGCCCGACGGCCGGTTCGCCGCCACCTGGTGGGGGAACGCATGGGTCGACGCCCTGGAGGACACCGCCCTCGACCCGGCACGGCTGGCCCGTGGCAAGGCGTACGCCCGCCGGGGCAACGTCGACGCGATCACCGTGACGCCCGGACGGGTCGTCGCGTACGTCCACGGCAGCCGGACCCGCCCCTACCGCACCGAGATCAGGATGCGGACCCTCCGCGACGAGGGCTGGGAACGCTTCCTCGACGAGGCCGCCGCCCGCCCCGAGCACATCGCCGCCCTGCTCGACAAGGACGTGCCGCACGCCCTGGAAGCGGTCACCGGACTGCTGCCCGCGCCGGGCGACCTCCTGCCCGACTGCTCCTGCCCGGACGACGGCTACCCCTGCAAGCACGCCGCCGCCCTCTGCTACCAGGCCGCCCGGCTCCTCGACGAGGACCCGTTCGTCCTCTTCCTGATGCGCGGCCGGGGCGAACAGGAGCTCCTCGCCGAACTCACCCGGCGCAACGCGGCCAGGTCCGCCGCCGAGACCACCGCCGCGGCGCCCGCCATGCCCACCGTCCCGGCCCGCGCCGTGCTCGCCGCGACCAGGCCCGCGCCGCCGCTGCCCCCGCCGCTGCCGGTCCCCGACCGGCCGGGCCGCCCCGCCGTGTTCCCGCCCGACCCGGCCGCCCCCGACCCGCTCTCCCTGGACCTCCTCGCCTCCGAGGCGGCCGTCCGCGCCCACACGTTCCTCAGCACGGGACACGACCCGGTCGCCGCGCTCGGCCCCTGGCAGGACGCCGTCCGGCTGGCCGCCGCGCACCCCGGCTCCGGGCTCACCGCCTCCACCCGGGCGCTCTACCGCGACCTCGCGCAGGCGCTCGGCCGCACCCCGACGGACCTCGCGCGGGCCGTCGCCGCCTGGCGGCAGGGCGGCGCAGCCGGTCTCGCCGTACTGGAGGAGCCCTGGGACCCGCCCGCAGGCCCGTTCGACCGGGCCAGACCGGCGCTGATCGCCGCCGACCTCCCCGCGTTCCGCCCCTGGCGCAACCGGCTCTCCACCCGCTCCCTCCAGCTCCGGCTCGGCCGGGACGGCCTCTGGTACGGATACGAGTCGGACGCCGACCGCGAGGACTGGTGGCCGCGCGGCGCCCCCGATCCGGACCCGGTCGGCACCCTCACCGGCCTCCTCGGCCGCTGACACGACACTCGAACGCCGCTCCACTCGATGGAGTGAAACCCTCCGAAGGGCGGATCCGGCGCATACGTTTGTCGCGTTGATTCCGGTACGGGCATTCGCCCGTGCACAACTCCGGAAGGCAGGAAGCCATGAGGCAGATTCGCCGAAGTGGTCTGGCCACACTGTTGGTCACGGGTGGGGCGCTCGCGCTCTCCGCCGGCGCCGCGCACGCGGACTCCGGCGCACAGGGCGCCGCGGTCGGTTCACCGGGCGTCGGCTCAGGCAACACGGTTCAGCTGCCGGTGCACGTGCCGGTCAACGTCTGCGGGAACACGGTCAGTGTCGTCGGGCTGCTCAACCCGGCCTTCGGCAACACCTGTGCCAACCGCTCCGCCCAGCCCGAGCCCGAGGGCTACGGCTCCGAGGGCGGCGGCCGGACCCACAAGGACCTGCCGGGCACCCCGCGCGGCGGCGAGCAGGCGGGCGGCTCCCACGGCGGCGGCTCCTCCAACGGCGGCGGTGCCACGGCCGAGAGCCACGCCGCCGGGTCCCCCGGCATCATCTCGGGGAACGGCCTCCAGCTGCCCGTCGACCTCCCCGTGAACCTCAGCGGGAACTCGGTCAGCGTGGTCGGGGTGCTCAACCCGGTCTTCGGCAACACCTCGGTCAACGGTCCGGGCAAGCCCCAGCAGCCGATCGAGAAGCCGACCCCGCGCCCGAAGCCCCCCGTCGTGCCGAACGTGCCGGTTCCGCAGACGGAGTCCAAGCCGCCCGCCCCGGCGCCCGCACCCGCGCCGCAGGGCGAGTCCAGCTCCGCCGCGCTGGCCTCCACCGGCTCGGACGCCATGGGCTACGCGGCAGCCGCCAGTGCCGCGCTGCTGCTCGGCGGGGCCCTGCTGTACCGTCGCGCGCGCCGCGCGGGAGACGGGGCCTGAGGTCCCGTCCACGCGGCCCGGCCGACACGGGCTGACGCCCGAGCCGTCAGCCGTGCCCCCGGCCGGGGGCGTGAGCGCCGCCGCGACGCCAGGCCCGGAGCACCGCCTCGATGGCGGGTGCGACCCTCGTCCGGGCCTGGTGCCGAGGAACTCCTCGCATCAGCAGGGTGTCGTACGGCGTGTCCACGTGCCGTACGGAGGCCCGTACCGCGGCGCTGACGGCACCCCGGTCGAGCGAGCGGCCCGCCGCCGTGCGCCCCACCCGTCCACTGCCCTTCGCCGAGGCGTGGACGGCGATCTCCGTGGCCCGGTCCGCCGGGCAGGACGGGAAGAGCCGCAGGATCTCCGTCCGGAGGGTCTCGGTGACCCCGGCGTCGAGCGCGGCGCGGCGCACCGCGTCCCGGGCCCGCCGCCGGGCGCGCGCCTCCGCGTCCGCCAGGCAGGACCGTTCCGCCTCGGCGAGCGCCGTCTCCTCGACGAGCAGGCCCTGCCGTTCGTACCGGGTGCGGCGCCGGTTGTGCCGTACGACGACGGCCCACAGTTCGCTGTTCTCACGGGCCCGGCGGGTGAGCGCCGTGTCGCCCCGCCGCAGGAAGACCAGATGCCCGAGGTCGGCGCAGTGGAGACAGACCGGTGCGTCGAACTCGACGATCATCCGTTCCAGCGGCCCCTGCCCGCACTCCGAGCAGCGGCGGCGCCTGAGCGGCTCGACGACGACCGGCGCTACCAGGTCCACGGGCAGCCCCTCGTCAGCGGACGCCGGGAGCGGCGGCGGTGATGAACCGGGCCAGCGCCTGCTTCGCCCGGTCGGAGCGGTGGGTCCGCTCCTCGAAGCCCACCGCCTCGTGCATGCAGTGGGTCTCCTCGAAGGCCGCCTCGGCCAGACGCCGGGTCTCGGAGTCGTCGCACACCAACTGGACCCGGAAGAGGGCCTGGCGGGCGGCGGTGCGCTGCCGGTAGGAGGCGTACCGGGACTCCTCGGCCTCCTCCGAGCCGGGTTCCTCGGCAGCCCGGAACCAGCGGTCGTTCTGGCTGTGCCGGTAGTCGACGACCGCACCGGCGAAGGCGCTGTAGGTCGCGATCCGCTCCTGCCGGAGCTGCTCGGTACGGGCGAGGGCGGCCGTGCGTTCGGTGGCCCGCCCCTGGAACCAGTGGGTGAAGACAACGCCCAACAAGGTTCCCGCCACGGCTATCAGCGCCACATCCACGACCGGCCGCCCTCCCGTTCTCCTCGGCCTTCCCGACCCCCAGATCATGACAGCCGGAAGGCACGGACGTCACTGCCGGTAGCTGCTGAGGAAACGCCCGATGCGGCTGATCGCGGCGTCGAGGTCGTCGGCGTACGGCAGGGTCAGGATGCGGAAGTGGTCGGGTCGCGGCCAGTTGAAGCCGGTCCCCTGGACGACCTGGATCTTCTCGCGCAGCAGCAGGTCGAGGACGAACCTCTCGTCGTCGTGGATCTTGTGCACGGCGGGGTCGAGGCGCGGGAACGCGTAGAGCGCGCCCTTCGGCTTCACACAGGAGACGCCGGGGATCTCGTTGAGCTTCTCCCAGGCCCGGTCGCGCTGTTCGCGCAGTCTGCCGCCGGGGGCGGTCAGCTCATGGATGGACTGCCGGCCGCCGAGGGCCGCCTGGATGGCGTACTGGGCGGGGGCGTTGGGGCAGAGGCGCATGGAGGCGAGCATGGTCAGACCCTCCAGATAGCTCCGGGCGTGCTGACGCGGACCGGTGACGACCAGCCAGCCGGAGCGGAATCCCGCCACCCGGTAGGTCTTGGAGAGACCGCCGAAGGTGAGGACGACCAGGTCGGGGGCGAGGGAGGCGGCCGGGTGGTGGACGGCCTCGTCGTAGACGATCTGGTCGTAGATCTCGTCGGCGAAGACCATCAGGCCGTGGCGGCGGGCGAGGTCGAGGACGCCTTCGACGATCTCCTTCGGATAGACCGCGCCGGTGGGGTTGTTGGGGTTGATGAGGACGACGGCACGGGTGCGGTCGGTGATCTTCGACGCCATGTCGGCGAGGTCGGGGTTCCAGTCGGACGACTCGTCGCAGAGGTAGTGCACCGCCTTGCCGCCGGCGAGGGTGGTGACCGCCGTCCACAACGGGAAGTCGGGGGCGGGGATCAGGACTTCGTCGCCGTCCTCCAGGAGCGCCTGCACGGCCATGGAGACCAGCTCCGACACGCCGTTCCCGAGGAACACGTCGTCGACGTCGACCTCGGGCAGACCCATGGCCTGATACCGCTGGGCCACGGCCCGGCGGGCGGACAGGATGCCCCGGGAATCGGTGTAGCCGTGGGCCTTGGGGAGCATCCGGATCATGTCCTGGACGATCTCCTCCGGCGCCTCGAAGCCGAAGAGCGCGGGATTGCCGGTGTTGAGGCGCAGGACGCTGTGACCCGCCTCCTCCAGGGCGTTGGCCTGTTCGATGACCGGCCCGCGGATCTCGTAACAGACCTCGTTCAGCTTGCTCGACTGCCGGAACTCCATGTCCGACCTCCCCTGGTCCCCGGAATCAGTGTTGCTTGGTTTTACCAAGTTCGAGCTTGGAAAGTCCAACAACATGTCTAGACTGCGTCGTATGCCACGTCAGCCACGCCGCCGCAGCTACGACCAGCACTGCGCCGCAGCGCGCGCCCTCGACCTCGTCGGCGACCGCTGGACCCTGCTCGTCGTCCGCGAACTCCTCGCAGGGCCGCGCCGCTACACCGACCTCCACGCCGACCTCCCCGGCGTCAGCACCGACATGCTGGCCGGGCGCCTCAAGGACATGGAGTCCGCCGGTCTGGTCACCCGCCGCCGACTGCCCCCGCCCGCCTCGTCCGCCGTCTACGAGCTCACCGCGCGCGGCCGTGGACTCCTGCCCGTCCTGCGCGCGCTCGCCGCCTGGGGGGCGCCGGACCTGGGCGAACCCCGCCCCACCGACGCGGTCCGCGCGCACTGGTACGCGATCCCGCTGCTCGGCGAACTCGCCCGACTGGGCGCGGGGGTCGTCCAGGTGACCCTGGACGAGGGCGAGTTCCACGTACGAGTGGGGGCGGACGGCGGTGCGGCGTACGGGGACGGGGCGGCGGAGGCTCCCGACGCGCGCCTGCGGACGGACACGGAGACCTGCCGGGCCCTCGCGGCCGGTGAACTGACCCTCGCCGAGGCGGTCGTTTCGGGGCGGGCGGTACTGGACGCCCGACCGGAGGCCGTGACGACCCGCTGACCGGCCCCTTTCGCCGCCGCCCGGCCGCCCCGGGAAAATTCGGGAGCGTCCGGATGCGCCGCCTTCCGTAGCGCGACCGAGTCGATGCCTGACGGTTTCCCGACGGGAGGGCGGGCGGCGGGGCGTCGGGGAGGGCGGTGCTAGGACGGCCGACGGGCCGGTGGAACGAACGGAAGGCGATGCGCGCGGTGAGCGGGACACGGTACGAGGCGATCACCTGGGAACGGCTGGCGGGGGCGCTCGCCGGGCACCTCGACGCCTCCGCGGCGGCCCCCGGGCCGGACCGCGACGGCACATGGCTCAGGGTCGGTCTCGACGGGCCGCCCGCCGCACCCGGCGCGGCACTGGCCGGACTGCTCGCCGAGGAACTGCGGGCGCGCGGACGCCCGGTCCATGTCGTCGGGACCTCGGGCTTCCTGCGGCCCGCGTCCCTGCGGTACGAGCACGGGAGGCGCGACCCCGACGCGTACTACGAGGGGTGGACGGACACCGGAGCCCTGTGGCGCGAGGTCATCGGCCCGCTCGACCCCGGCGGCACGGGGCGGGTGCTGCCCGACCTGTGGGACCCGGTGCGGGACCGGGCCACCCGCAGCCCGTACCTGACGCTGCCGCCGGGCGGGGTCCTCGTCCTGCACGGCCCCTTCCTGCTCGGTCACTGGTTCCCCTTCGACCTCAGCGTCCATCTGCGCCTCTCGCCCGGGGCCCTCGCCCGCCGCACCGAGGAGCCCTGGACCCTGCCCGCCTTCGCCCGTTACGAGACGGAGGTCGATCCCACCGCGACCGCCGATGTCGTCGTCCGCACCGACGACCCGCGCCACCCGGCGTGGACGGGCCTGGCGGGGTAGCAGGGCCCGCCGCCCGGACGGACGAACGGATCTCCCGGTACGGGGCGGCGAGTACGGGCCGACGGGCGGGGGCCGATGCGTACGCGTCGGTGCTTACGAGCCGATGGCCATGGGCCCGGGGTCCGCGCGTGCGGGTCGCCCGTCTGTCCGGCCTCGGCGCGGCGCGCTCACCGGGGCGGAGCCCGTACCGTCAGCCGTCGCCCCCCGGCTCCTCCCGCTCCGGGGGTCTGCCGCCCACCACGGTGACCGCCTCGGCCCCCGCCCGGCAGCCCGCCTCCGCGGCCCCCACCGGGTCCGCGCCCGCGAGCCGCGCCGCCAGGAACGCCCCGGTGAACGCGTCCCCCGCCCCCGTCGAGTCCACCGGCCGCACCCCGGGCGCCGCCACGCGCGCGGTGACCACGCCGTCCCGGGCGACCAGGGCTCCGGTCGCCCCGAGGGTGACCACCACCCAGGGGAAACGGCGGCTCAGTTCCTCCGCCGCGCGCTCCGGTGCGGCACGGCCGGTGAGCAGCCGGGCCTCGTCCGCGTTGGGCAGCAGGACCTCGGCGCCCGCCGCGGCCGTCAGGAACCGCTCGGCCCCCGACTCGGCCAGGAACCCCGCCGAGGCCGGGTCCACGCTCACCGGGACCCCGGCCGCCACGGCGTCCCGCAGCGCCCGCAGGGCCGTCGCGCGGCTCGGCGCGGAGAAGTACAGATAGCCGGAGAGGTGCAGCCGGGCCACCCCGTCGAGGAGGCGGGCGGACCAGTCGTCGGGGGAGAGCCGCAGGGCCGCGCCGCTGTCGGTGAGGAAGGTGCGCTCGGCCGACGCGTCCACCAGGGCGATCACGGTGGCCGTCGCCGCCCCGGGGTCGGGGACGAGCAGGGGGCGTACGCCCGCGCGCCGCAGCGCCCGCTCGTGCCAGCCGGTGCTGTCCGGGTCCGCGCCCACCCGGGCCAGCAGCCGTACTTCGCCGCCTCCGGAACGGGCCGCCCAGCAGGCCGCGTTGGCCCCGGCGCCACCCGGCAGGGTCCGTATCTCCGCCGCCGTGTCCGTGGCGGGGGCGAGCGGAGTCCGGTGCAGGGCGACGACGTCCGTGACGACATCGCCGACGACGAGCAGCGCACCCGCCGCCGGGCTCACCGGCCGCCCGAACCGTCCGGGAGGCCCCTTCCGCGCCCGGCGCCCGCGCCGTCGCGGAGCCCCGGGTCGGCCCCAGGGCCTGAGCCGCCGCCAGGGCCTGAGGCACCCCCGGGACCTGAGCTACTCCCGGGCCCTGAGCCGCCATCGGCTCCCGCGCCGCCCCCGCTCCGACGCCCGTCCGCCGTGCCCGGGCCGCCCGGCGGGCTCCCCGCCCCCTTCCCGTACGCCACCGCGATGTCCGCCGCCAGCCGTACGTTCCCCCGGACGGCCGCCAGGTTGGCCTCCAGGGACGCGCCCTCCGTGTGCACCGTCAGGTACTCCAGCAGGAACGGCGTCACCGCCTGGCCCGTGACCCCCTTCTCCTTCGCCGCCGCCAGGCCGCCCGCCAGGACCCGGTCGTGCAGTGCGGGGTCCAGCTGCGCCGCCACCGGGACCGGGTTGGCCACCACCAGGGCTTCCCGGGCGCCGCCGAGCCGGTCCCGCGCCCGTATCACCTCGGCCACCTCCCCGGGACTCCGCAGGGTCCAGTCGACGGGCTCGCCCGAGGACGCCAGGTAGAAGCCCGGGAAGTGCCCGGTGCCGTACCCGACGACCGTCACCCCCAGCGTCTCCAGGCGCTGGAGCGTGGCGGGCACGTCGAGGATCGACTTGACCCCGGCGCACACCACGGTGACGCCGACCCGGGCGAGCAGACGCAGGTCGGCGGACTCGTCCTGGGTCTCGGTCCACCCCCGGTGCACCCCGCCGAGACCACCGGTGGCGAACACCCGTATGCCCGTGGCGTCCGCGAGCCACGCCGTCGCCGAGACGGTCGTCGCGCCGGTCACCCCGGCGGCCAGGGCGGGCGCGAGATCGCGATGGCCCAGCTTGCGCACCGAGGGGTCCTCGGCGATCCGGGCCAGTGCCGGGGGATCCAGACCCACTCTCGCCGTGCCGTCGACCACGGCGATCGTGGCGGGAACGGCACCCCCGGCCCGTACCAGTTCCTCCAGCTCCAGGGCCACGGCCAGGTTGCGCGGGCGCGGCAGACCGTGGGCGATGATCGTCGATTCCAGCGCGACGACGGGACGCCCCTCGCGCAGCGCTTCCCGTACCTCTTCGGACACCTGTGTGGACATGCCCCATTCCTGGCGCGGCCACGGACCCCGCAAACCTCCATGGCGACCTTCTGCCACCCGGCGCCCACCCCTACGGAATCCGTCCCCGGCCACCCGTCCCGCTCCCCTCCGGGACCGGCACGGCCCGCCGGGCACCGCGCCGGAGGGGCCCTGCGGATTTCGTCGTGCCCGGTTCCCTCCGGCATCGCACCTGGTGGGAGGCGAAACGGAGTCATCGCGTCCAGTGGGTCCCGGTCTCGGAGGGGTCCTGGACCCCCGCTACAGTCACCGCCCATGACGACACATGAGCAGCCTTCCTTCGCCGTGCACATCCCCGACGCCGAGCTGGAGGCGGAGCCCCTCGACCCCTCCCAGATCGTCTCCGGCGCGCCCGAGGTGACGGGCAAGGTGCTGTGGGAGTCGGCCGACGGCAAGCAGGTGCGCGGCATCTGGCAGATCACCCCCGGCGTCGTCACCGACACCGAGGCCGACGAGCTGTTCGTGGTGGTCTCCGGACGGGCGACCGTCGCCGTCGAGGGCGGCGAGACCCTGGAGATCGGTCCCGGCGACGCCTGTGTGCTGCGCGAGGGCGACCGGACGACCTGGACCGTCCACGAGACCCTCCGCAAGGCGTACCACATCAGCCTCTGACGGCCCGGGGGTACGGAGGAGCGGCGAGCTGCCGGTCAGGGGCCGGAGAGCGTCCGCCGAAACGCCCGCCGAACGGTCAGCGGTGTCCGCGAAACAACCGCCGGAACAACCCACCGAAACAACCGCCGAAACGGTCGCCGAGCGTCCCCCGGACGTCCCCCGAATGTCCTCCGGACGTCCGCCGGGCCACCGGCGAAAGGCCCTCGGGAGGCCGGTGGGGAACGGTCGGGCACCCCCGGTCTCCTCGCCCGTTCGGAGTCTGGTAGGAAACCTTCCTGTCCGATAGCATCCCGGGCAGCGGCTTGGCGCGGCGACCCGTTCTTCCGGGCGTGACGCGCTCAGTGAGAGCTCTGACCCGGCCGCCGAGCACCACCCGGCCGCGCGGTGCCCCACTCCGACGCCACGTGGTCGGGAGTCCGTGCCCGTACCGTTCGGCACGGGCGGTCCGGCCCGTGCCGCTGGGGCCGAACCGTGCCGTGGTGCGCCGAACCGGTCGTCCAGCTCTCGCCACCCCTCAGGCCAGGGAGCCCAGGTATGCGCCTGTTCGCCTCCGCCCCACCTCGCCGCACCACCACCCCCTCGTCCCTCGTCCTCGCCGCCGTGCTGCTGCTCGTCGGCGGACTCCTCCTCGCCCTCCCGGACCGGGCCGGCGCCGCCGCCGACCCTCTGATCTCCCAGGGCCGTCCGGCCACCGCCTCCTCCGTCGAGAACGGCACCTTCGGACCCGAGAAGGCGTTCGACACCTCCTCCACCACCCGCTGGGCCAGCGCCGAGGGCGTCGACCCGCAGTGGATCCAGGTGGACCTCGGCCCCTCGGCCACCGTCTCCCGCGTCAAGCTCGTCTGGGAGGCCGCGTACGCCAAGGCCTACCGCGTCGAGATCTCCACCGACGGCACCACCTGGACCCGCCTGGCGAACGAGACCGCCGGGAACGGGGCCACCGACGACTGGACCGGACTCACCGGCCAGGGCCGCTACCTGCGTGTGTACGGGACCGCCCGGGGCACCTCGTACGGCTACTCGCTCTACACGGCCGAGGTCTACGGCACCACCGGCACGACCACCCCGCCCACCGGCGCCTTCACGGTCGTCGCCGCCGGTGACATCGCCGCCCAGTGCACCGCCTCCAGCAGCTCCTGCGCCCACCCCAAGACCGCGGCCCTCGCCCAGCGGATCAACCCGTCATTCTATCTGACGATGGGCGACAACCAGTACGACGACGCCCGGATCTCCGACTTCCGCAACTACTACGACAAGAGCTGGGGCGCCTTCAAGGCCAAGACCCGGCCCATCCCCGGCAACCACGAGACCTACGACCCGGCCGGGGCGCTCGCGGGCTACAAGGCGTACTTCGGCTCCATCGCCTACCCGCAGGGCAAGTCGTACTACAGCTACGACCAGGGCAACTGGCACTTCGTCGCCCTGGACTCCAACTCCTTCGACGACGCCGCGCAGATCCAGTGGCTCAAGGACGACCTCGCGCGCAACACCAAGGGCTGCGTCGCCGCCTACTTCCACCACCCGCTGTACTCCTCCGGCGGCCACGGCAACGACCCGGTCTCCAAGCCCGTCTGGCAGATCCTGTACGGGGCCAAGGCCGATCTCGTGCTCAACGGCCACGACCACCACTACGAGCGCTTCGCCCCGCAGGACCCCAACGGGAAGGCCACCGCCGACGGCATGGTCGAGATCGTCGGCGGCATGGGCGGCGCCGAGCCCTACGCCATCGAGACCGTCCAGCCCAACAGCCAGAAGCGGATCAGCGGCCCGTACGGCGTGCTGAAGCTGGACCTCACCGACACCACCTACACCTGGCAGTACGTCGGCACCGACGACCAGGTCAAGGACTCCGCCCCGACCTACACCTGCCACTGATGTACCTGGCGACCACCGGTCGCCCGGACGCGCCGCCCGGCCCCCCGGGGCTCCGGCGGCGCGTCTCCGGCACCGTCCTCGCACTCGGCACCGTCAGCCTCGTCACCGACGTCTCCTCGGAGATGGTGACCGCCGTCCTGCCGCTCTACCTGGTCCTCGGGCTCGGTCTCTCCCCCCTCCAGTTCGGACTGCTCGACGGCCTCTCGAACGGTGCCACCGCCCTCGTACGGCTCCTCGGCGGTGCCACCGCCGACCGGGGCGGGCGCCACAAGACCGTCGGCGGACTCGGCTACGCCCTCTCCGCCGCCTCCCGCCTCGGCCTCCTCCTCGCGGGCGGCGCGACCGGCTGGATCGCCGGAGCCATCGCCGCCGACCGCCTCGGCAAAGGCGTCAGGACCGCCCCGCGCGACGCCCTCATCACCCTGCACAGCGCGCCCGAGGACCTGGGCCGCGCCTTCGGCGCACACCGTGCCATGGACACCACCGGCGCCCTCCTCGGACCGCTGGCCGCCTTCGCCCTGCTGTGGGCCACGGCCGACGCGTACGACGCCGTCTTCGCCGTCAGCTTCTGCGTCGGGGCCTTCGGCGTCCTGCTGTGGCTGCTGCTGGTCCCCGGCCGTACCCGCGCGAAGCCCGCCGTACCGGCCCCCGGCCGCACACGGGGAACTCCCGCCCTCGGCCCTGCCCGCGAAGCACCCGCCGCGCGGGCCGTCCCGGCGGTGCCCCGCGCGCGTGGCGGGCTCTTCGCCGCGATGCGCTCGCCCGGGTACCGGCGGATCGTGCTCTGCGCGGGGCTCCTCGGAGCCGCCACCATCGGCGACTCCTTCCTCTACCTGCTGCTCCAGCGCAGGCTCGACTTCGACGCCACCTGGTTCCCGTTCCTGCCGCTCGGCGCCGCGACCGTCTTCCTGCTGCTCGCCGTCCCCGCCGGACGCCTCGCCGACCGCCTCGGACGGCGCGGCCCCCTCCTGTACGGGCACGGCGCCCTCTTCCTCGCCTACGGACTGCTCCTGACCCCGCTGCCCGACACGGTGGTCCTGCTGGGCGTCCTCGCCCTGCTCGGCCTCTTCTACGCCGCCACCGACGGCGTCCTCATGGCCCTCACCGGCCCCTTCCTGGCCGAGGGACGGCAGGCGGGCGGCCTCGCCCTCGTCCAGACCGCGCAGGCGCTCGCCCGCCTCGGCGCCGCCGTCGCGTTCGGCGCCGTCTGGACCGCGACCGGCCCGGAGACCGCCCTCGTCGTGGCCCTCGTCGCGCTCGCCGCCGCCGTCGGCTGCTCCGCGCGCCTGCTTCCCGAGGGCGCCCCCACGCCCGCCGGGCCCGCCGTCCCCGAGCCCTCCGAGAGGACCGACTGACCCATGCCCGCCCTGACCGGCACCTCCACCCGTACCCGGGTGTGGATCATCGTCCTCGCGCTCCTGCTGCTCGGCGGCGGGGCCACCGCCTACACCCTGCGGGCCGCCTCCGGCCGCGAGGCCGCGGCCACCGGCACCGCCGACCCCGGCTTCACCCTCGACAGCGGCCCCGGCACGCTCCACGTCCGGGACACCGCGACCGGGCGCGTCGCGCGCGTGGACCCGTCCGCGCCCGGCGGCCGGGTGGCGGGCGGCCCGGCCTGCGACCGCTTCCACGCCGCCGGGGGCACCGCCCTCTGCCTCCAGCGCAGGCCCGGCGTCCCGGCCCGCTCGTACGTGATCGTGCTCGATCGGCAGCTGCGCGAGGTGCGCCGGATGGGAATGCCGGGCATCCCCAGCCGGGCCCGGGTCTCCGCCTCGGGGAACATGCTGGCGTGGACGATGTTCGCGACCGGCGACTCGTACGCCCGTTCGTCCTTCTCCACCCGTACCTCGATCCTCGACCTGCGGACCGGATATCTGGTCAAGAACATGGAGCAGATCCCGCTGACCCTCGACGGCAAGCGCTACTACGCCCCCGACGTCAACTACTGGGGTGTCAGCTTCGCCGCCGACGACAACCGGTTCTACGCCACGGTCTCGACCGCCGGGCGCACCCGTCTCGTCGAGGGGGACATGGGGAAGTGGGCGGCGCGGGCCCTCCGCGAGAACGTCGAGTGCCCCTCGCTCTCCCCGGACGGCAGGCTGATCGCCTTCAAGAAGCGGGTCTCCGGCGGACCGCGCGAGCCGTGGCGGCTGTACGTGTACGAGCTGGCCACCGGCCGCGAACACCCGGTCGGCGAGCGGCGCGGCATCGACGACCAGGCGCTGTGGACGGACGGGGAGAACCTGGCGTACGGGTACGGGGGAGAGGTCTGGTCGGTGCCCGCGGACGGTACGGGCGCCCCGCGCCTGCTGGCCCCCGGGGCCTCGTCCCCGACGGTCGCGAGCGGACCGCGCCGGTCCTGAACCCCGGCCCGTGGGCGGGCCGTCGGGGCCGTCCGGGCGTCCGGGCCGTCCGGGCGTCCGGGCCGTCGGGGCCGTCCGGGCGGCTCGGGTGGTCCGGGCCGTCGGGGCGCGGCTCGGGTGGTCCATCCGGTCTTTCGGGGCCGCCCGTCCGCCCGGTCTGTGACCGGTCGAGGACCGGGCGGACGGCCCGTGACCGGTCGGGTCCGTCCGGTCACGGGCCGCGTCCCGTTCAGTCCTTGCGGAACGAGCTCCGGAGCACCAGCGCCGCCATCGGCAGTAGCAGACAGGCGGCGAGGGCGTTCAGCGGCCCGTAGCCCGCCTCGGCGACGATCAGACCAGCCGCGAGACCGCCGACCCCGGCGGCGGTGTTCATGACGAAGTCCGAGAGCCCCTGCACCGCCGCCCGCGCGGCCTGCGGCACCGAGTCCGTGAGCAGCGCGGAGCCGGACACCAGCCCGGCCGACCAGCCGAGCCCGAGGACGAAGAGGCCCAGGGCGGTCCGGCCGTGGCTGGCCCCGGCCGTGCCCGCGATGAGCGCCGCCACGCCGATCAGCCCGACCGCGAGCCCGATCACGGACAGCCGCCCCAGCCGGTCGGACAGCCAGCCCATCAGCGGCGAGAAGGCGTACATGCCCGCGATGTGACCGCTGATCACGAGCCCGACCATCCGGATGTCGGCGCCGTGGTGGGTGAGCGCCACCGGCGTCATCGACATGATCGACACCATGGCGGTGTGCGAGCCCGCGACGGTGACGAGGGCGAGCCTGGCCCGGGGGGACTCCCGGACGGCCCGCATCCCGGCGCGCAGGGAGCGTCCCTCCGGGGCCGCCCCGCCCGGCGTTCCGGCCTCGGCCAGGGCCCGCGCGGTGAGCAGCGGGTCGGGCCGCAGCAGGAAGGACACGACGAGCGCGGCGACCACGAAGACCCCGGCGGCCCAGACGAAGGGGCCCGCGGTGGCGGGGATGCCGAGGCCCGAGACGCTCTCCCCGGCGGGGGCGGCGATGTTGGGGCCGAGCACCGCCCCGATCGTGGTGGCCCAGACGACGGTGGAGATGGCCCGCGCCCTGCGGTCCGGCTCGGCGAGGTCGGCGGCGGCGAACCGGGCCGCGAGGTTCGCCGAGGAACCGGCGCCGAAGCCGACGAGTCCGAGGAGCAGCAGGGCGAAGCTGTCGGCGACCGCGCCGAGCACCGCGACCCCGGCGCCGGCCGCCCCGATCAGATAGGCGAGGACGAGTCCGGCCCGGCGGCCCCGCGAGGCCATCAGAGCGGCGAGCGGCATGGCGAGCAGCGCGGGCCCCGCCACCGTCGCCGTCGACGCCAGACCGGACAGCGCCTCGGAACCGCTGACGTCCCGGGCGAGCACGGCGGCGAGCGCGACACCGATGGCTATGCCGAGGCCCCCGAGTATCTGGGTGGTGATCAGTACGGCCTGGACGCGTCGGCGCAGCGCGGGGAGTTCGGCCGCGCCGACAGGGGCGGGGGGCCGCTCGGACAGGGTGGCGTCAGGGGCGCCGGGGGCATGGGTCACTTACGTGAGTGTGCCAGTCGTCCCATCTGATGGGAATGCCTGTATCCGGCACGGAAGAAGCGCGTCGGGGCACCACCGCCCGCCCGCGCCGGCCGGACGAGCTGGACCCGCGGAACATCGGACGAGCTGGACCCGCGGAACAGCAGCAGCCGCGCGGGGCGGCGCGCACCGGCCCATCCGTGAACCGGCCCACCGGCGCCCCGGCCTCCTCGTCGCGTCCGGCCTTCTCGTTGCGAACCGGCGAACCGGCGAACCGGCGAACCGGCGAACCGACCTGCTCGACGCGCTGACGCACCGGCGCCCCGGACGCCCACGCCGGTGGTCCCCTCCCCGGCCCTCAGAACAGCGGCGCGGGAAGGACGCCCTCCAGGGCGAGCAGCTGCCGCTTGGTCTCCAGACCGCCCCCGAAGCCGCCGAGACCGCCGTCGCTCTCCACCACCCGGTGGCACGGCACGACCACCGGCAGCGGATTGGCGCCCATCGCCACGCCCACCGCCTGCGCCGCTCCCGGCTGCCCCACGCGCCGCGCCAGCTCGCCGTACCCGACGACCGTGCCGTACGGCACGCCGGTCGCCAGCTCGCGCAGCACCCGCCGGTTGAACCCGGCCGTCAGGCTCCAGTCCAGGGGCAGGTCGATCGGGCCGGGCTCGCCCGCGAAGTACCGGTCGAACCGGCGTATCGCCCCGGCGAGCAGCCCCGTGGCGCACTCCACCGGCTCCGCGCCGAGCTGCCCCGCCAGCCGGGCGAGCATCCGCGCGCGCCGCGCCGTGTCGGCGTGGAACTCGACCCGCACCAGTCCCCTCGGGGTGGCGGCGAGGAAGAGCGGTCCGATGTCGCTCGCCATGACCGTCCACTCCGCCGGTACGGCCCGCCCGCCGTCCGTCGCCCCCGCCTCGATGTCCATGCCGCCCACGGTACGGGCCGCCACCGACAGTCCGGCCCGTCACGGGCACTCTCCGGGGGCACTCCGGCCATGAGCGGCCCGCCCGTCCGTGCGGGGGACCGGACCGCCCGGAAGATCACGGAGTGGTCTCGCTCAGGTCTCACGACTGAAAAATCCCCGGTCACATGGTCGTGGAACTCCCGGCGCGCCATAATCTCGCCCCGGTAGTACTACCCAGCGGTGCCGACTGTTTTCGGACGACGTGGCACCAGGGGTGGAGGGCGCACGCACATGCAGGGGACGATCGACGGATTCAACTACGGGCTCGTGACACCCATAGCCGCCTTCCTCATGGCCTGCCTCGGCGGAGCCCTCGGACTGCGGTGCACCACCCGTTCGCTCCGCCACGGCGAGGGCTTCAAGGCGGGCTGGCTCGTCCTCGGTGCCACCTCGATCGGCGCCGGTGTCTGGACCATGCACTTCATCGCCATGATGGGTTTCTCCGTCGAGCAGGCGCCCGTCGCCTACGACCGCCCCATCACCTTCGCCAGCCTGGCCGTCGCCGTCCTCATGGTCGGCGTCGGCATCCTCATCGTCGGCTACCGGGGCGCCACCGCGCTCACCCTGGTCACCGGCGGGACCGTCACCGGCCTCGGCATCGCCACCATGCACTATCTGGGCATGGCCGGAATCCGACTGCGAGGGCGCGTCGAGTACGACACGCTCACCGTCGCCCTCTCCGTGGTGATCGCCGTGGTCGCCGCCACCGCGGCCCTCTGGGCGGCCGTCTCCGTCCATGGATTCCTGGCCAGTCTCGGCGCCAGCCTGGTGATGGGCGTGGCCGTCAGCGGTATGCACTACACCGCCATGTCCGCCGTCAGCGTCCATCTGCACGCCATCGGCGCGGGCCCCGGCACCGGCGATCCCGCCGCCTCGCTGCTGCTGCCGATGCTGATCGGCCCGGCGGTCTTCCTCATCCTCGCCGCCGTCGTCGTCATGTTCGATCCGCTGCTCGTCATGGGCGACCCGGACCGGCGGCGGTCCGCCGCCCGGATCGTGCACCGGCCCGGCATACCCGCCCCCCGCCACGTCCCGTCCTACGGCCGGCCGTCGCACTGGCCGGCCCGCCCCGGCGGCCGGAGCCCGCGCGGCAGCGTCCACCGGGGGATCCACCGCTCCCAGGACTGGTGATCGGCGGCCGACTGTCGGTGCCGGGTCGTACGGTGGTTGCATGCGGCCCGTTTCCAAGATCGAACGTTCGCTGGCGCCCTTCGAGGTCGTCAGCGACTACCAGCCCAGCGGCGACCAGCCGACGGCCATCGCCGACCTGGAGCGGCGTGTCCGCGCGGGTGAGAAGGACGTCGTGCTCCTCGGCGCCACCGGCACCGGAAAGTCGGCGACCACCGCCTGGATGATCGAGAAGCTCCAGCGCCCCACCCTGGTGATGGCGCCGAACAAGACGCTCGCCGCCCAGCTGGCGAACGAGTTCCGCGAGCTCCTGCCGAACAACGCGGTGGAGTACTTCGTCTCGTACTACGACTACTACCAGCCCGAGGCGTACGTCCCGCAGTCGGACACCTACATCGAGAAGGACTCCTCGATCAACGAGGAGGTGGAGCGGCTCCGCCACTCCGCGACGAACTCCCTGCTCACCCGCAGGGACGTCATCGTGGTCGCCTCCGTCTCCTGCATCTACGGTCTCGGCACCCCCCAGGAGTACGTGGACCGGATGGTCCCGCTCAAGGTGGGCGAGGAGATGGACCGCGACCAGCTCCTGCGCCGCTTCGTCGACATCCAGTACACGCGCAACGACCTCGCGTTCACCCGGGGCACCTTCCGCGTCCGGGGCGACACCATCGAGATCTTCCCGGTGTACGAGGAGCTGGCCGTCCGCATCGAGATGTTCGGGGACGAGATCGAGGCCCTCTCCACCCTCCACCCGCTCACCGGCGAGGTCATCAGCGAGGACCGCGAGCTGTACGTGTTCCCCGCCAGCCACTACGTGGCGGGCCCCGAGCGCATGGAGCGCGCGGTCAACGACATCGAGCGGGAGCTGGCGGGACGCCTCGCCGAGCTCGACAAGCAGGGCAAGCACCTGGAGTCCCAGCGCCTGCGGATGCGGACCACGTACGACATCGAGATGATGCGCCAGATCGGCTCCTGCTCCGGCATCGAGAACTACTCGATGCACTTCGACGGACGCGAGCCCGGCTCCGCGCCCAACACCCTCCTCGACTACTTCCCCGAGGACTTCCTCCTCGTCATCGACGAGTCCCACGTCACCGTGCCGCAGATCGGCGCCATGTACGAGGGCGACGCCTCCCGCAAGCGGACCCTGGTCGACCACGGATTCCGGCTGCCGTCCGCGCTCGACAACCGCCCGCTGAAGTGGGAGGAGTTCCAGAAGCGCATCGGCCAGACCGTCTACCTCTCCGCGACCCCGGGGACGTACGAGCTGTCCCGCGGCGACGGCTTCGTCGAGCAGATCATCCGCCCCACCGGCCTCGTCGACCCCGAGATCGTGGTCAAGCCCACCGAGGGGCAGATCGACGACCTGGTCCACGAGATCCGGCTGCGCACCGAGCGCGACGAGCGGGTCCTCGTCACCACCCTCACCAAGAAGATGGCCGAGGACCTCACCGACTACTTCCTGGAGCTGGGCGTCCAGGTGCGCTATCTGCACAGCGACGTCGACACCCTGCGCCGCATCGAACTCCTCCGCGAACTGCGCGCCGGGGAGTACGACGTGCTCGTCGGCATCAACCTCCTCCGCGAGGGCCTCGACCTCCCCGAGGTGTCGCTCGTCGCCATCCTCGACGCCGACAAGCAGGGCTTCCTGCGCTCCGGGACCTCCCTCATCCAGACCATCGGCCGTGCCGCGCGTAACGTCTCGGGACAGGTCCACATGTACGCGGACCGGATCACCCCCGCGATGGAGCAGGCCATCGACGAGACCAATCGCCGCCGCGAGAAGCAGGTCGCGTACAACACCGAGCACGGCATCGACCCGCAGCCGCTCCGCAAGAAGATCAACGACATCGTCGTCAGCCTCGCGCGCGAGGAGGTCGACACCGAGGAACTGCTCGGCACCGGCTACCGCCAGGCCAAGGAGGGCAAGGGGGCCAAGGCACCCGTCCCCGCGCTCGCCACGCACGGCGTCAAGGCCAGGGGCAAGGGTGCCAGGACGGACTCCGCCGTCCAGCTCGGCGACCGGCCCGCCGCCGAACTGGCCTCGATCATCGAGCAGATGACCGAGCGGATGCGCGCCGCCGCCGCCGACCTCCAGTTCGAGGTGGCCGCCCGGCTCCGCGACGAGGTGGGGGAGCTGAAGAAGGAGCTGCGCCAGATGAAGGAGGCGGGACTCGCCTGAACGGGCGGGCCGGAGCGGGACAGATGGTCCGGTGTGTTGCAAGACCGACACGAAACCGGACCGTACCGGCGCGGTGTCGGTGCCGCTGCGTAGGGTGCTGGACAACCGCGCGCACAGTGCGGCAGCGGTCGCGGAGAACGCCAACGAGAGGGGCAGACGCGTGTCGGTCAACATGACCAAGGGTCAGGCCATCAGCCTGGAGAAGAAGGGCGGAGGCAGCCTCAGCCAGGTGCGGATGGGACTCGGCTGGCGTGCGGCGCCGCGCCGCGGACTCTTCGGCTCGCGCACCCGGGAGATCGACCTGGACGCCTCGGCCGTCCTCTTCGCCGAGAAGCAGCCGGTCGACGTGGTCTTCTTCCAGCACCTGGTCAGCGACGACGGCTCGGTCAAGCACACCGGTGACAACCTCGTGGGCGGCGCCGGACAGGGCGGCGACGACGAGGCGATCCTGGTCGACCTGGAGCGGGTCCCGGTCCACATCGACCAGATCGTCTTCACGGTGAACTCCTTCACCGGCCAGACGTTCCAGGAGGTGCAGAACGCGTTCTGCCGCATCGTCGACGAGACGACCGGTCAGGAACTCGCGCGCTACACCCTCGACGGCGGCGGCAACTACACCGCGCAGCTCATGGCGAAGGTGCACCGGGTCGGCGGCGGCTGGCAGATGACCGCCCTGGGCAACCCGGCCAACGGCCGCACCTTCAAGGACCTGATCCCCTCGATCCTGCCGCACCTCTAGGGCGGGTTTCGATAGTCCCGCCCGCCGGGCGACGCCCGGCACGCCCGGCCGTCCGGGCCGTCTCCCCCGCATCCCCGCCGGTCAGGCCGATGGCGGCGGGGGAGACGGCCGGGCAGAACCGCGCGGCACCCACAGCTCCCGGCGGCGCGGGCCCGGGAGCTGTCCGCGTGAACCGCAACCATTCCGCCTGAAACCGTTCGCACCACGCCGGAAACGCTGAGGGGACAGAGTCGATGACGGCCGAGCTGGTCCGGGGGCAGAACCACTCCCTGCCCGACACCCGCCTGGAGATCCGCGTGTCGGCAGGCCACCCCGTCCTCCTCGGCGCCACCCTCGGTGACGAGCGCGGCCGGGTCACGGGCCCGGAGTGGATCGCCCACCCCGGCGCCCCCTCCCGTCCCGGCGTCGACGTACCCGGCCCGGCCGCCGCCGGCCACCGCCTCGGCGTCGATCTGGACGCGGTCCCCGGCACCGTCCACCGCCTCTCCGTCCTCCTGGCGCTGCCCGGCCCCCGCACCGGTGGAGCCACCCGCTTCGGCACCGTCGCCGCCCCCTTCGTCGCCGTCACCGACCCCGACGGCACCGAGATCGCCACCTACACGATCACCGGCCTCGACCGGGAGTCCGCCGTCGTCGCCCTGGAGCTCTACCGCCGCCAGGGCGCCTGGAAGGTCCGGGCCATGGGCCAGGGATACGAGGGCGGGCTCGCCGAACTCCTCGGCGACCAGGGCCTGGACCGTCCCGCGGATCTGGCCGCGTCGATCCTGGAGACGGCCGCCGGGACCGTACCGGCCCCGGCCGCCGCGCCACCGCGCACCCCCCGGGCCGAGCGGACCGCGCACCCGGCGCCACTGTCCCCGGACCCGACGGCGACCCCGGCCGGGACCCCGGTGCCGTCCCCGCCCCCGGCCCAGTTCCCGACCGCGACCGCCCCGACCGCCCCGACGGCCCCGCCGACGGCCCCGCCGACCGCCCCACCGACGGTCCCGGCGGCGACACCCGTCGCCCCCGCGACCCCGTCGGCCGCCCGGCCTGCCCCGGCCGCCGGAACCGGGTCCGGCGGTCCCGTCGACTACGCCCACCCCCGCCGTCGCCGGGAGCCCGCCGCCGCTCCCGACCCCGCCCGGACCGCGCCCGCACCGGTCGCCGGGGACGCCTCCGGCTGGTCCATGGACGAACGCCTCTACAACCAGGTCTGGGGCATGTTCGAGGACCTGTCCCGGACCACCGCCGCCTACCGCAGCGCCTGCGACTTCGCCGAGTCCCGCCTCGACCGCGAGCTGGACCAGTCCCTCTCCGACTACCGCTCCCGGGTCGGGAGCGCCAACGACGCGGCCCGCGCGACCGCCCGAGCCCGGCACGACGAACTGGTCGCACGGGCCCGGGAGGCCCTCGACCGGGACCTCGCGCAGCTCAAGGCCGAGTCCGAGGTCGTCGAACCGGCCCTGCCCGCCGCGTACGCCCGCTGGGACCACCCCGTCTGGCACGCCTACCGCGTCCCGGCCGAGGAGCCGATGGCCGTCCGCCTCGGCGACCTGCACCTGCCCGAGCGCCCCGATCTGCGCATCCCCATGCTGGTCCGGCTGCCGCTGGAGCGCGGCCTCTGGGTGGACTCGGGCGACCGGGGCCGTTCCGAGGCCGCCGCCCTCCTCGACGAGACGGAGCTGCGGCGGCTGGCCCTGGAGAGCGCGGTCGCGCACGCGGCCCGGCTGCTCGCGGCGCACCCCGCGGGCGGCTTCGCCCTCCATGTCGTGGATCCCGCGGGCGCGGGCGCCGCCGCACTCGCCCCCCTGGTGGACAGCGGTGTCCTGGCCGCCCCGCCCGCCCGGGGCGCGGCCGGAGTCTCCGCCGTCCTGGAGCAGCTCACCGAGCGGGTCGACCTGGTGCAGATGGCGCTGCGGAACGGAGCGGCGGACGCGCTTCCGCCGGGTCTGGACACGTCCCGGCAGCTGCTGCTCGTGCACGACTTCCCGCACGGCTTCGACGACCGGGCCGTCACCCGGCTGCGGTACCTGGCCGACGAGGGCCCCTCGGTCGGCGTGCACCTGCTGATGGTGGCGTCGCGGGAGGACGCGTCGGCGTACGGACCGCTGCTCGACCCGCTGTGGCGTTCGCTGCTGCGGCTCACGCCCGTGTCCGACGACCATCTCGCCGACCCCTGGGTCGGTCACTCCTGGTCGTACGAGCCGCCGCTGCTTCCCCCGGGCAGCGGTGTCCTCCGGCAGGTGCTCGCCCGGGTGGCGGCCGGCCGACCGGCCAATCAGCCCTGACCTGGCATCTTGGACCCTCTTTACCCTGGCCTTTACCTTCTCTTGGGCTTTCAGGTAATCTTCTCGGTGCGGAGGGGAGTACTCCCCATGCGCGGCGTACCCGTCAATACGGACGGATCCAAGAGGATCCGATCCCGGGGCGTCGGCCCGGCGACATCGTCGCTCGGGTGGAAGAGACCTCCGGCAGCGACGACGCTGATCAGTAGCCGTACGACGCCGGAGGCGCAGTGGACGTTTCAATGACCCTGTGGGTGCTGACCATTCTTGGTCTGATCGCCCTCATCGGAGCCGACTTCTTCATCGGGCGCAAGCCCCATGACGTGTCGGTCAAGGAAGCCGGTATCTGGACCATCGTCTGGATCGTGCTCGCCGTGCTCTTCGGAGTCGGCCTGCTGATCTTCGGCAACAGCCAGGCGTCCGGCGAGTTCTTCGCCGGTTACATCACCGAGAAGTCACTCAGCGTAGACAACCTCTTCGTCTTCGTCCTGATCATGGCGAAGTTCTCGGTCCCCTCGCACCTCCAGCAGCGCGTGCTGCTCATCGGTGTGCTGATCGCCCTCGTGCTCCGCGCCATCTTCATCGCCGCGGGCGCCGCGATCATCGCGAACTTCTCCTGGGTCTTCTACATCTTCGGCGCGTTCCTGATCTACACCGCCTGGAAGCTCATCCAGGAGGCGCGCTCCGGAGAGGACGAGGACGACTTCGAGGAGAACCGTCTCCTCAAGTCGGTCGAGAAGAAGTTCGGCGTCGCCGACCAGTACCACGGCACCAAGTTGTTCATCAAGAACAACGGCAAGCGCATCATGACCCCGCTCATGATCGTCATGCTCGCCATCGGCACCACCGACGTCCTCTTCGCCCTCGACTCCATCCCGGCGATCTTCGGCCTGACCCAGGACCCGTACATCGTCTTCACCGCCAACGCCTTCGCCCTGATGGGTCTGCGGCAGCTGTACTTCCTGATCGGCGGCCTGCTCAAGAAGCTGGTCCACCTCAGCTACGGCCTGTCGGTGATCCTCGGCTTCATCGGTGTGAAGCTGGTGCTGCACGCACTGCACGAGTCCGGGGTGCACGTCCCGGAGATCTCCATCCCGTTCTCGCTCGCGGTCATCTGCGGTGTTCTGGTCATCACCACGATCACCAGCCTGATCGCCTCCAAGAAGCAGTCCGAGCGAGCTGCGGCCGAGAGCGTGGACTCCGACGGCGCCGAGAAGGACAGCATCGGCGCCTGACGAGGCACACACGGCAGCGGCCGGCCGGAGGACCCCACTCCGGCCGGCCGTCGCCGTTTCCGGAGGGCCTCAGACGGCGGCGGGCTCGGGCGCGGGTTCCTCCGCCCGCTTCGGCAGCGTCTCCGGGAGCAGCGCGAAACAGCCCAGGCTGACGAGCGCGACCACCGTCAGATAGGCCGCGACACCCCAGGGCGGGCCCGAGCCGCCCTGGGACAGGGTCGTGGCGACGATGGGCGTCAGGGCGCCGCCCAGGACCCCCGCGAGGTTGTAGCCGACGGCGGCACCCGTGCAGCGGACCCGTGGCTCGTACAGCTCCGGCAGATACGCGGCCACGACGGCGAACATGGTGATGAAGGCCAGCAGCGCGCCCAGGAAGCCGAGGAACATCAGCGGTGGCCGGGCCGTGTGCAGCAGGGCCACCATCGGGAACATCCACAGCGCCGAGGCCGCGCACCCGGCCAGACACAGCGGGCGGCGGCCCCAGCGGTCCGCCAGGAGCGCCACGAGGGGCGTCACCGCCCCCTTGATCGCCACCGCCGCCATCACGCACGTCAGCATCACGGTGCTGCTCACCCCGAGACGCTCGGTGCCGTACGCCAGGGCCCATACGGAGACCGCGTAGAAGGTGGCGTAGCCGACGGCGAGCGCCCCGGCGGTCAGCAGGACGAGCCGCCAGTGGTCACGGGCCACCTCGGCCAGCGGCGCGCCCGCCCGCCGCCCGGACGTGGACAGTTCCTCGAACTGCGGGGTCTCCGCCAGCGAGGAGCGCAGCAGCAGCCCGCCCGCCGCGAGCAGTCCGGCGGCCCAGAACGGCACCCGCCAGCCCCAGGAGCGGAACTCGGCGTCGCTCAGCCCGGCCGAGAGGGCCAGCATCACCCCGTTCGCCAGCAGGAAGCCGAGCGCCGGGCCGATCTGCGGGAAGCTGGCCCACAGCGCCCGCCGGTGGGCGGGGGCGTGCTCCGCGGTCAGCAGGACCGCCCCGCCCCACTCGCCGCCGAGGCCGAGGCCCTGGAGGAAGCGGAGCACCACCAGCAGTACGGGCGCGGCGATCCCGATCGTGGCGTACGCGGGGACGCAGCCGACCGCGACGGTGGCGCAGCCGGTCAGGAGCAGCGAGGCGAAGAGGACCGGGCGTCTGCCGTAGCGGTCGCCCACGTGGCCGAAGAGGACCGCTCCCAGCGGCCGGGACACGAAGCCGACGGCGAAGGTGCCGAGGGCGGCGAGGGTCCCGGCGAGCGGGGAGAAGGATGGGAAGAAGAGCGGCCCGAGGACGAGGGCGGCGGCCGTCCCGTAGACGAAGAAGTCGAAGAACTCGATGGCGGTGCCGACGAGCGAGGCGGTGGCGAGCCGTCCCATCGAGGGGGACGAGGGCGGCCGTGCCGGTGGCGCGGGCCGCGACGGAGAGTGACTGGGACGCATGTCGCGCCAACTACCCCGCGGCCGTCCGGGTTACGGGGGCGTGCGGGAGCGCGCGACCGCTGAGCCGCGCGCTCCCGGTGCCGGGGGGTTCACCAGCCGCGTTCGCGCCACTCCGCGAGGGACGGGCGCTCGTCACCGAGCGTGGTGTCCCGGCCGTGGCCCGGGTAGACCCAGGTCTCGTCCGGGAGGACCGCGAAGAGCTTGGTCTCCACGTCGTGGATCAGGCTCGCGAAGGCCTCCGGGTTCTCCCAGGTGTTGCCCACGCCGCCGGGGAACAGGCAGTCGCCGGTGAAGACGTGGGGGTGGCCGTGCGGGTCGTCGTAGACCAGGGCGATCGAGCCCGGGGTGTGGCCGACCAGTCGGCGCGCGGTCAGTTCGACGCGGCCCACCCGGATCGTGTCGCCGTCCTCGACGGGGACGTCGGTCGGGACCGGGACGCCCTCCACGTCGTACGCGCCCGCGTACGTCACCGCGCCGGTGGCGGCGACCACCTCGGCGAGTGCCTGCCAGTGGTCGCCGTGCCGGTGGGTGGTGACGACGGCCCCGACGCCGTCGTCACCGATCAGGGTGAGGAGCGTCGCCGGGTCGTTGGCGGCGTCGATCAGCAGCTGTTCGCCGGTGGCCCGGCAGCGCAGCAGATACGCGTTGTTGTCCATCGGACCGACCGCGACCTTCGAGATCATCAGGCCCGTCAGCTCGTGCACGTCCGCAGGTCCGCCGACCTTCACCACTCCGCTGTACGTCATGGGCCCAGACTAGGCCGTCCTCTTCGGATCGCGCCCGGCCCCGGGCCCCCGGAGGCGAGGGGCCCCGCCCACGTCCTAGAGCGCCGGGAGGGTCGGCAGCGGGCCGCCCTCCGTCTTCAGGGCCGTGCCGTCGCGGCGGCCGGCGAGCCAGCCGAGCAGCTCGGGCGCTGGGCCCGTGACGACGACCCCGCCCGCTCCGCCGCCGGTCGTCCAGGTCCCGCCGCCGGGGGAGCGGAGGGTCGTCGCGGGGACCGTGTCCAGGCCGGTGAAGCGGTCGGCGAGGAACGCGGTCTCACGGGCGGTGAACTCCTCGGGGAGGTCTTCCAGCTCGTAGCCGATGCCCAGGTCGACGTGGTGCAGAGCGACCTCCACCCAGCGGCGGAAGGGGATGCGGGAGGCGCTGTCGGTGACGCCGTTGCGGAGCTCGACGGTGCGGCTCCAGTCGGCGGGCCCGGCGGCGGCGTCCCGGAGCCGTTCGGCGCTCGCCCGCACATCGGCGAGCTGGGCGGCGAGCGGACGGCCCGCGTCCCGCTCGATGTCGGCGTCGCGGGTCGCCGCGTCGGCGTACATGGGGAGGCCCCGGAGGACGTTCACCAGGGCGTCGGCGTTGCGGGCGAGATGGGCGAGCACATGGCCCCGGGTCCAGCCGGGCAGCCGTGACGGCCCGGCCACCGCGGCGTCGTCGAGGGAGGCGGCCGAGGCGAGCAGCTTCTCGGTCGCCTCGTGGACGTGGGCGAGGTCACTCTCGTGGTCGATCATGGCGCCGACCCTAGCGCCACCGGGGGGCCGCCACTCGTTCGGGTGAAGAGGTCTCCGGGAGGCCGGAAATCGAATGTGCGTGCTATAGGCTCGATGGAAGCATCCGGCATGCTTGAAGCGTTGGATGTTCTGGCACATCCGCTCTCTGAAGAAAGGTGCGGACCGGCGTGGCCGACCGTCTCATCGTCCGTGGCGCTCGTGAGCACAACCTCAAGAACGTCTCGCTCGACCTCCCGCGTGACTCCCTGATCGTCTTCACCGGGCTCTCGGGATCGGGCAAGTCCTCCCTCGCGTTCGACACGATCTTCGCCGAGGGGCAGCGCCGCTACGTCGAGTCGCTCTCCTCCTACGCACGGCAGTTCCTCGGCCAGATGGACAAGCCGGACGTCGACTTCATCGAAGGTCTGTCGCCCGCCGTCTCCATCGACCAGAAGTCGACCTCGCGCAACCCGCGCTCGACGGTCGGCACCATCACCGAGGTCTACGACTACCTCCGCCTCCTCTTCGCCCGCATCGGCAAGCCGCACTGCCCCGAGTGCCGCCGCCCGATCTCCCGCCAGTCGCCGCAGGCCATCGTCGACAGGGTCCTGGAGCTTCCCGAGGGCAGCCGCTTCCAGGTGCTCTCCCCGCTCGTGCGCGAGCGCAAGGGCGAGTTCGTCGACCTCTTCGCGGACCTGCAGACCAAGGGCTACAGCCGGGCCAGGGTCGACGGCGTGACGGTGCAGCTCAGCGAACCGCCGACGCTGAAGAAGCAGGAGAAGCACACGATCGAGGTGGTCATCGACCGCCTCACCGTCAAGGACAGCGCCAAGCGCCGCCTCACCGACTCCGTCGAGACCGCCCTCGGCCTCTCCGGCGGCATGGTCGTCCTCGACTTCGTCGACCTTCCCGAGGACGACCCCGAGCGCGAGCGGATGTACTCGGAGCACCTTTACTGCCCGTACGACGACCTGTCCTTCGAGGAGCTGGAGCCCCGCTCCTTCTCCTTCAACTCGCCCTTCGGCGCCTGCCCCGACTGCACCGGCATCGGCACCCGGATGGAGGTCGACCCGGAGCTGATCGTCCCCGACGAGGACAAGTCTCTCGACGAGGGCGCCATCCACCCCTGGTCGCACGGGCACACCAAGGAGTACTTCGGCCGGCTCATCGGCGGTCTCTCCCAGGCCCTCGGCTTCCGCACGGACATCCCGTACGCGGGACTGCCGCAGCGCGCCAAGAAGGCCCTGATGTACGGGCACAAGACCCAGGTCGAGGTCCGCTACCGCAACAGGTACGGACGGGAGCGGGCCTACACCACCCCCGCCTTCGAGGGTGCCGTCTCCTTCGTCAAGCGGCGGCACACCGAGGCCGAGAGCGACTCCAGCCGCGAGCGCTTCGAGGGGTACATGCGCGAGGTGCCCTGCCCCACCTGCGAGGGCACCCGTCTGAAGCCGATCGTCCTGGCGGTCACGGTCATGGACCGGTCGATCGCCGAGGTCTCCGCGATGTCCATCAGCGACTGCGCCGAGTTCCTCTCCCGCCTCACGCTCAACGCCCGGGACAAGCAGATCGCCGAGCGGGTCCTCAAGGAGGTCAACGAGCGGCTGCGCTTCCTCGTCGACGTCGGCCTCGACTACCTCTCGCTCAACCGTGCCGCGGGCACCCTCTCCGGCGGCGAGGCCCAGCGCATCCGGCTCGCCACCCAGATCGGCTCCGGTCTGGTCGGTGTGCTGTACGTGCTGGACGAGCCGTCCATCGGCCTCCACCAGCGCGACAACCACCGGCTGATCGAGACCCTGGTCCGGCTCCGGGACATGGGCAACACGCTCATCGTCGTCGAGCACGACGAGGACACCATCAAGATCGCCGACTGGATCGTCGACATCGGCCCCGGCGCCGGTGAGCACGGCGGCAAGGTCGTCCACTCCGGCACCATGAAGGGGCTCCTCGCCAACGAGGAGTCGGTGACCGGCCAGTACCTGTCCGGCCGCCGGAGCATCCCCACACCGGAGATCCGCCGCCCGATCGACCCCGACCGGGCACTCACCGTGCACGGGGCCCGTGAGAACAACCTGCGGGACATCGACGTCTCCTTCCCGCTGGGCGTCCTCACCGCCGTCACCGGCGTCTCGGGATCGGGCAAGTCGACCCTGGTCAACGACATCCTCTACACCCATCTGGCGCGCGAGCTGAACGGCGCCAAGTCGGTGCCGGGACGCCACACCCGGGTGGACGGCGACGACCTCGTCGACAAGGTCGTGCACGTCGACCAGTCGCCCATCGGCCGTACCCCGCGGTCGAACCCGGCGACGTACACCGGTGTCTTCGACCACGTCCGCAGGCTCTTCGCGGAGACGATGGAGGCCAAGGTCAGGGGCTACCTGCCCGGCCGGTTCTCCTTCAACGTGAAGGGCGGCCGCTGCGAGAACTGCTCCGGCGACGGCACGATCAAGATCGAGATGAACTTCCTCCCGGACGTGTACGTCCCGTGCGAGGTCTGCCACGGCGACCGGTACAACCGGGAGACCCTGGAGGTCCACTACAAGGGCAAGTCCATCGCCGAAGTCCTGAACATGCCGATCGAGGAGGCCCTCGACTTCTTCGAGGCCGTCCCGACGATCTCGCGCCATCTGCGCACGCTCCACGAGGTCGGCCTCGGATACGTCCGGCTCGGCCAGTCCGCGCCGACGCTCTCCGGCGGCGAGGCGCAGCGCGTGAAGCTCGCCTCCGAGCTGCAGAAGCGTTCGACGGGCCGCACGGTCTACGTCCTCGACGAGCCCACCACCGGTCTGCACTTCGAGGACATCTCGAAGCTGATCACGGTGCTGTCCGGCCTCGTCGACAAGGGCAACTCGGTGATCGTCATCGAGCACAACCTGGATGTCATCAAGACCGCCGACTGGGTCGTCGACATGGGCCCCGAGGGCGGCAGCGGCGGCGGTCTGGTCGTCGCCGAGGGCACCCCGGAGGAGGTCGCGGCGGTTCCGGCCAGCCACACCGGCAAGTTCCTCCGCGAGGTCCTCGGCGCGGACCGGATCAGCGACGCGGAGCCCGCGCCGCGCGGTGCGAAGAACGCGAAGAAGACGGCGGTGAAGAAGACGGCGGCCGCGAAGAAGGCCCCCGCGAAGACCGCCGCCAAGAAGGAGACCGCCGCGAAGACGACGGCCGGGAAGGCGACGGCCGCGAAGGCCGTGGCCGGGACCGTCGCCGAGGCTCCGGCTCCGGCACGGAGGACGGCCGCGAAGAAGGCCACCGGCGGGACCACGGCGAAGAAGGCCACGGCGAGATCCCGCAAGGCCTGAGCCGGGCGTCCGGGTCCGTACGCCCGGGGTGACACCCCGGGCGTACGGACCCGGGACGGGCAGGACCGACCTTGGGCCCTGACCCGGTCGCCGCCTTCAGGGCGACGTGCCCGGAGACGGCGACCCGGCGTCCAGACCTGTGCGTCCGGGCCCGGTGTCCGGGCCCTTGCGTCCGGGCCGGTGTGCAGACCCCTGCGTCCGGACGCCTGCGCCTACGACCCAGGCTTCTACGACCCCGGCTTCCACGGGTCCGGCCTCAAGCGTCCTGGGCCGGCCTCCGGGCGAGGATCCCGGGGGGGCGCCTCCCCGGGCATCCGCAAGCCCGGGATCCGGCCTCCGGAGGGCTTCACAGCCTCCGTGGGCCGGGGTCCGGCGGCTCCCGCTCGTGACGGGACCGCCGGAGTGGCACCAGGGGCCGTACGCACGGGCTCGGCTCCCGGGCAGGCTGTACGCACGGGCTCGGCTCCCGGGGACCCCGTAACGCCCCTGAGCTCGCCGCGTACGCCGCGCGGAGGACCGGGGCGGCACCGCGAGCCCGCACCGCGAGCCCGCACCGCGGGCCGTGCCACGGCCGGAGGGCCACCGGCCCCGGGGCGGGTCCCGCCGCCGCCCGTCCCTGCACCACGGGCCTCGGACGGGCCCCCTCGTCGGAAGGCCCGGAGGGCGCCGGTATCGTCGATCGGGTCACCGCCTGGGGGGCTTGTCCCCGATCTCACCGTGGAGCGCACATGTCCGGCCAGTCCAGCCGTCGCACCGTCCTGAAAGGCGCCGCCCTCGCCGGTGCCGCCGGGCTGGGAGTAGCCGCCTGCTCCACCGACTCCAAGCTCGGCCACGCCCAGGTGCCCACCCCGACCGCCCCGGTCCCGCTCGGGTCCCCCGACGCGATCCCCGTCGGCGGCTCCAGGCTCTACCGCGAGCAGCGCCTCGTCGTGAGCTGCCCCGCCAAGGGCCAGTACAAGGCCTTCAGCGCCCAGTGCACCCACGCCGGCTGCGTCCTCGACAAGGTCGAGGAGAACGAGGGCAACTGCCCCTGCCACGGCAGCCGCTTCGACACCACGACCGGCAAGGCGCTCAAGGGCCCGGCCACCGTCCCGCTCCCCGAGATCCCGGTCCGCGTGGTGAACGGCGAACTGATCGCGGGCCCCGAGACCGCGCCCAAGGCCTGACCCCGGACGGGCCGCCCCTCCGGGCGCCCGCCCGCCCGTCCGTGGGGCTCCGCCCTACGCCCAGTCCCAGTCCACGCCCAGGATCCCCGGGCGCACGCCCTGCTCCACGACGTGCACCGTGCGGTGCCTGCCGCTCAGCGTCAGCTCCGCGCGCCCGCCGCGCGGGGCACCTGCCGAGACCTGGGCGAACCTCCGGCACCGCACCGGCAGCGCCGCCTCGTCGAAGCGCACCTGAAGCACGTACTGCCCGCCCGCGAAGCTGAACCCGCGCACGTACTCCCCGCTCGCCCCCGCCGTACCGTCCTCGAAGCCGTACGAGAAGAGGTACGTGTCCCCGGCCCGCAGCCGTGCGTCGAAGAGCAGTTCGGCGATCACCACCCCCGTCTCCGCGTGCCACCGCACCCGCCCGGTCCGGCAGTTCTCCACGGCGCGTACCGCCACCCGCGACGGATCGCAGCCCCGGTCCCCGTGGTGGATCGCCAGATAGCGGTCCACCCCGTCCCGGTGCGCCCGCACCACGTGCTGCGAATCGCGCCCCAGCAGTTCCCGGCCCGGCCCGATCCGCACCCGTTCGTGGTGCCCGACGGTGTGCAGCCCACCGTCCGCCGGTGACTCGAGGTCCGCGAGCAGTTCCTCGACCGAGCCGGACGCCTCCACGAGCGAGCGGTACGACCGGCCCGCCGGACGCTCCACGTCCGACCGTGAGGCCGCGTCCTCCGAGAGCAGCCGCAGCAGCGAGTTCCCCGGCAGCTGGAGCACCTCCTCCAGGGCGCGGACCGCCTTCAGGGACTCCGGCCGCTGCGGGCGGCGGGCGCCCTGCTGCCAGTAGCTCAGGCTCGTCACACCGACCCTGATGCCCCGGTGCGCCAGATGGTGCTGGACCCGCTGGAGCGGCAGCCCGCGCACGGCGAACGCGGTGCGCAGGGCCAGATGGAAAGGACCGGTGTGCAGGAGCTGCACCAGATCGGCCTCGGTGTGGCTCACGAGGACTCCTCAGTGAACGTTCACGGCGGTGGTACGGACCGTCGCACCGCGAGGGGTGGGCGGGCAGGTGGACCGAGGGTGTCCGTTCACACCCGGGTCACACCGTTCACAGTCCGATGTCACCCCGCATTGAAGCGTGTTGACCGGCTCAGGACAACGGAACATGCTCCTGACCAGCGTCCGGACGCGATCCTCCATCCCCACACCCCCCGCTCCAGGGAGGAACGCGATGCGCAGAAGAATGCTGAACCTCGCGGCACTCGCCGCGGCCGCCCTCTTCCTCGTCCCCACCACCTCGGCGTCCGCCTCGCCGGGTCCCGCCTCCGCCGCCTCCGCCGAGTCCGCCCCCGCGGCGGCCCTCGCCACCAAGCGGCTGAACATCACCATGCAGGCCCAGCTGAAGACCAACTGGTGCTGGGCCGCCGCCGGCAACACCATCGCCACCTGGTACGGCCGCAACTACAGCCAGAACCAGTTCTGCAACGCCGCCTTCAACCGCCAGCAGGGCTACGACTGCCCCAACAACCAGGCCACCCTCGGCAACGTCCAGACCGGCCTGAGCTGGGCCGGGATCAGCCCCGGCTCGTACGTGACCGGCTGGCTGCGGTACCCCACCGTGCAGGCCGAGATCAACGCGGACCGGCCGGTCGAGACCCGTATCCAGTGGTCCAGCGGCGGCGGCCACATGCATGTGATCTACGGCTACGACGACACGAACAGCTGGGTCTACTGGGGCGACCCCTGGCCCTCCAGCGACCGGTACAGCTGGGCCTCGCACGCCTGGTACACCAACAACAACTCGTTCTCCTGGACCCACTCGCTCTACCGGATCGGGGCGTGACGGCGTGAACCCCATGAACGCACGTGCCACGGGCGCCGGAATCCTCGGTACCGCCGCGCTCCTCCTGCTGGGGGCGTTCCCGTCCACGGCGGCCGCCGCGCCGCCCCCGTCCGCGCCCACCCCGGAGCTCGCCGCCTCCGCGCCGGAGACCGTGGACACCCTGTCCCGGTTCTTCGCCCAGAGCCAGGCGGGCGCCAAGACGGGCGCCGAGAAGGGGGCCGCCGCCCGCACGGCAGCCGCCCCGCGCGTCGAGGACGGCTCCGTGCCGGTGAGCTTCCTCTCCCCGGACTTCGTCGCCGGGAAGGCGGGGGCGCCGGTCGCCCGCGTCGAGTTCCGCGCCACCCGGGCGGTCGCCCCGGACGGCCGGAAGGCCTCGCTGTGGACCGTGCGGCAGGCGAGCGGCTGGCAGGTGGTGAACATAGCCACCGGCGACGACGAGATCCGCTACTCCGAGCAGGGCGGCCGCCTGCTGCCCGGCGGGCTCGTCTTCCGCGAGCCGCAGATCGACGCGTGGTACGTCCAGAAGGGCAGCAAGGTCCTCCCGCTGGACGAGGACGCGGTGCGCGCCGTCGGCCGGAACGGGACGACGCTGGCCGCGTACGGGAAGCGGGTCGCCCGGGCGTACGGCGACAAGCTCCCCGGCTCGGCCTACGCGAAGAAGGGCGCGGCGGGCGGCTACGACCCGCGGGCCCAGGCCCCGGCCGGACCCGGGGCGCAGGCCCCGGCACAGGTACGGGCGCAGGCCCCGGCCGCCGCGCCGGTCTCCCACGCGGCGGACACCGGCGGTGACACGGCCGTCACCACCGCCACGGCGGGCGCGGGCGCGGCACTGGCCCTCGCCCTGGCGGGCACGGTGCTGGTGCGCCGCCGCCGCGCGGCCTCCGGGACCGACCGGGTCTGACCCCGGGCCTCCCCTCCCGGACCAGGCCCGAACCCCGGGCGGGAACCCCTTTCCCGCCCGGGGCGCCGCCGCTCCGCCGACCCGTCGGCGGAGCCGGAGTGTCGGCCCCCGCCAGTAGGGTGGGGAGCATGGCAGACCCCTCCAGCTACCGCCCCAAGCCGGGTCAGATCCCCGACTCCCCGGGGGTCTACAAGTTCCGCGACGAGCACCGCCGGGTGATCTACGTCGGCAAGGCCAAGTCACTGCGCCAGCGCCTCGCGAACTACTTCCAGCCGCTCGCGAGCCTGCACCCGCGCACGGCGACGATGGTGACCACGGCCGCCTCCGTGGAGTGGACCGTGGTGTCCACCGAGGTCGAGGCGCTCCAGCTGGAGTACTCCTGGATCAAGGAGTACGACCCCCGGTTCAACGTCAAGTACCGGGACGACAAGAGCTACCCGTACCTCGCGGTGACGATGAACGAGGAGTTCCCGCGCGTCCAGGTCATGCGCGGCCAGAAGAAGAAGGGCGTGCGCTACTTCGGGCCGTACGCGCACGCGTGGGCGATCCGCGAGACCGTCGACCTGATGCTGCGGGTCTTCCCCGTCCGCACCTGCTCGGCGGGCGTCTTCCGGAACGCGGCGTCGGCGGGCCGCCCCTGCCTCCTCGGCTACATCGGCAAGTGCTCCGCGCCCTGCGTCGGCCGGGTCACCCCCGAGGAGCACCGGGAACTGGCCGAGGAGTTCAGCGACTTCATGGCCGGCCGCACCGGCGCGTACATCCGCCGGCTGGAGAAGCGGATGACGCTGGCGGCCGAGGACATGGAGTACGAGCGGGCGGCCCGCCTCCGCGACGACATAGAGGCCCTGCGGCGCGCCATGGAGAAGAGCGCGGTGGTCCTCGCCGACGCCACCGACGCCGACCTGATCGCCCTCGCCGAGGACGAGCTGGAGGCCGCGGTGCAGATCTTCCACGTGCGCGGCGGGCGCGTCCGGGGCCAGCGCGGCTGGGTCACCGACAAGGTCGAGGCCGTCGACACGGCCGGACTCGTCGAGCACGCCCTCCAGCAGCTGTACGGCGAGGAGAGCGGCGAGGCGGTCCCCAAGGAGGTCCTGGTCCCGGCGCTCCCCGAGGACGCGGCGGCCGTGGCCGCCTGGCTGTCCGGCCGCCGGGGCTCCCAGGTCTCGCTGCGGGTCCCGCAGCGCGGTGACAAGAAGGACCTGATGGAGACCGTCGCGCGGAACGCGCAGCAGTCGCTCGTCCTGCACAAGACGAAGCGCGCCAGCGACCTGACCACCCGCTCCCGGGCCCTGGAGGAGATCGCGGAGGCGCTGGACCTGGCCTCGGCGCCGCTGCGGATCGAGTGCTTCGACATCTCGCACCTCCAGGGCGAGGACGTGGTCGCCTCGATGGTGGTCTTCGAGGACGGGCTGCCCCGCAAGAGCGAGTACCGCCGCTTCCAGATCAAGGGCTTCGAGGGCCAGGACGACGTCCGGTCCATGCACGAGGTGATCGGCCGCCGCTTCCGCCGCTACCTCGCGGAGAAGGACCGGACGGGGGAGTGGGCCCCGGCGGCCGGGACCGGCACGACCGGCCCCGAGGGCGGCGGGACCGGTCCCGAGGCCACCGCGACCGGCCCTGACCGTGACGGGACCGGCTCCGTCGGCACCGGCCGTGAAGGCGTCGGCGGCCCCGAAGGCGTCGGCCAGGACCTCGTGGACGCCGTACCCGGCTCCGGGACCGGCACCACCGGCTCCGAGGACGCCGTACCCGGCTCCGGGAGCCCCTTCGAGGACCCGGAGGAGAGCGGGCGCCCCAGGCGCTTCGCGTACCCGCCGCAGCTCGTGGTCGTCGACGGCGGGCAGCCGCAGGTCGCCGCGGCCCGGCGGGCCCTCGACGAACTGGGCATCGACGACATCGCCGTCTGCGGGCTCGCCAAGCGCCTGGAGGAGGTCTGGCTGCCCGGCGAGGACGACCCCGTGGTCCTGCCCCGCTCCAGCGAGGGCCTCTATCTGCTCCAGCGGGTCCGTGACACGGCCCACGACTTCGCCATCCGCTACCAGCGGTCCAAGCGGACCAAACGCCTCAGGAGCAGCCCCCTCGACGGCGTCCCCGGCCTCGGCGACACCCGGAAACAAGCACTGATCAAGCATTTCGGCTCGGTCAAGCGGCTCCGGCAGGCGACAATCGACCAGATCTGCGAGGTCCCCGGCATGGGCCGGAAGACCGCGGAGGCGGTCGTCGTGGCCCTCGCCCGGACGGCCCCCGCCGCACCCGCCGTGAACACGGCGACAGGAGAGATCATGGAAGACGACGGGGACGGCACGGCATGACCGTGTCCGCGCGGCAGCACGCGCACCACCCGCACGACGAGCACGACCGAGAAGACGGAGCAGGACACGTGAGTACGGGCACGAAGGAATCCCCCGGCGACGACGGCGCCGAGACGGCCATTCCCGAGCTGGTGATCATCTCCGGCATGTCCGGAGCGGGCCGGTCCACCGCGGCGAAGTGCCTGGAGGACCTCGGCTGGTTCGTCGTGGACAACCTGCCGCCCGCGCTGATCCCCACCATGGTGGAGCTCGGCGCCCGCTCCCAGGGCAATGTCGCCCGGATCGCCGTCGTCGTCGACGTGCGCGGCCGGCAGTTCTTCGACAACCTCCGCGAATCCCTCGCCGACCTCGACGCCAAGCGGGTCACCCGCCGGATCGTCTTCCTGGAGTCGTCCGACGACGCCCTGGTCCGGCGCTTCGAGTCGGTCCGCAGGCCCCACCCGCTCCAGGGCGACGGCCGCATCACCGACGGCATCGCCGCCGAGCGGGACCTGCTCCGCGAACTGCGCGGCGACGCCGACCTGGTCATCGACACCTCCAGCCTCAACGTCCACGAACTGCGCGCCAAGATGGACGCCCAGTTCGCGGGCGACGAGGAGCCCGAACTGCGGGCCACCGTCATGTCCTTCGGCTTCAAGTACGGCCTGCCGGTCGACGCCGACCTCGTCGTCGACATGCGCTTCCTGCCCAACCCGCACTGGGTCCCCGAGCTGCGCCCCTTCACCGGCCTCAACGAGGAGGTGTCGAACTACGTCTACAACCAGCCCGGCGCCAAGGAGTTCCTCGACCGCTACACCGAACTGCTCCAGCTCATCGCCGCGGGCTACCGCCGCGAGGGCAAGCGGTACGTGACCATCGCCGTGGGCTGCACCGGCGGCAAGCACCGCTCCGTGGCCACCGCCGAGCGGCTCGCCGCCCGCATCGCCGCCGAAGGGGTCGAGACCGTCGTCGTGCACCGGGACATGGGGCGCGAGTGAGGCCGACCCGCCGACGCGCCTCCACCCTCACGGCACGGCGCACGCTCCGCAGGCGCGGCGCCCAGCCGAAGGTGGTCGCCCTGGGCGGCGGCATGGGCCTCTCGGCCTCCCTCGCCGCCCTGCGCCGGATCACCGGCGACCTCACCGCCGTCGTCACCGTCGCCGACGACGGCGGCTCCAGCGGCCGGCTCCGGGAGGAGCTGGGCGTCCTGCCCCCGGGCGACCTCCGCAAGGCGCTCGCCGCGCTCTGCGGCGACGACGACTGGGGCCAGACCTGGGCCCGGGTGATCCAGCACCGCTTCCAGTCCAAGGGCGAGATCAACGGGCACGCCGTCGGCAACCTGCTGATCGTCGCCCTCTGGGAGCAGCTCGGCGACCCCGTGCAGGCCCTCGACCTGGTGGGCAGACTGCTCGGTGCCCAGGGCCGGGTGCTGCCCATGTCCGCCGTGCCCCTGGAGCTCCAGGCCCTGGTCAAGGGCCACGACCCGGAGCGCCCGGACGAGGTGGACACCGTACGGGGCCAGGCGACCGTGGCGCTCACCCCCGGTGACGTGCAGTCCGTGCACCTCGTGCCGCACGACCCGCCCGCGGCGCCCGAGGCGGTGGCGGCCGTCCTGGACGCCGACTGGGTGGTCCTCGGCCCCGGCTCCTGGTTCTCCTCCGTGATCCCCCACCTGCTCGTCCCCGAACTGCTCGACGCGCTGGCCGAGACGAAGGCCCGGAAGGTCCTCTCCCTGAACCTCGCGCCGCAGCCCGGAGAAACCGAGGGGTTCTCACCGCAGCGTCATTTGGAGGTTTTGGGACGACACGCCCCTAAACTCGCCCTGGACGTGGTGCTCGCCGACGAGGCCGCCGTGCCCGACCGCGAGTCCCTCGCCGATGCCGCCAAGCGGCTCGGCGCGGCGGTCGAGCTGGCGCCGGTGGCCGGGCCCGACGGCTCCGCGAAGCACGACCCGGAGCTGTTGGCCGCCGCGTACGACCGTATTTTTCGGATGCATGGAAGGATCGGCCCATGGCGATGACGGCAGCGGTGAAGGACGAGATCTCCCGGCTTCCCGTCACCCGGACCTGCTGCAGGAAGGCAGAGGTCTCGTCGATCCTGCGGTTCGCGGGCGGGCTGCACCTGGTGAGCGGCCGCATCGTGATCGAGGCGGAGCTGGACACCGCGATGGCGGCCCGCCGCCTCAAGCGGGACATCCTGGAGATCTTCGGGCACAGCTCGGAGCTGATCGTGATGGCCCCCGGCGGGCTGCGGCGCGGCTCGCGCTTCGTGGTGCGGGTGGTCGCGGGCGGTGACCAGCTCGCCCGGCAGACGGGCCTGGTCGACGGCCGGGGCCGCCCCATCCGGGGCCTCCCCCCGCAGGTGGTCTCCGGGGCCACCTGCGACGCGGAGGCGGCCTGGCGGGGCGCCTTCCTCGCCCACGGCTCGCTGACCGAGCCCGGCCGCTCCTCCTCCCTGGAGGTCACCTGCCCCGGCCCGGAGGCCGCGCTCGCCCTGGTCGGCGCGGCGCGCAGGCTCTCCATCGCGGCGAAGGCCCGTGAGGTCCGGGGCGTGGACCGGGTCGTCGTCCGCGACGGCGACGCGATCGGCGCCCTGCTCACCCGGCTCGGCGCCCATGAGTCGGTGCTGGCCTGGGAGGAGCGGCGGATGCGGCGCGAGGTCCGCGCCACCGCCAACCGGCTGGCCAACTTCGACGACGCCAACCTGCGCCGCTCGGCCCGTGCCGCCGTGGCGGCCGGGGCCCGGGTGCAGCGGGCCCTGGAGATCCTCGGCGAGGAGGTGCCCGAGCACCTCGCGGCGGCCGGGCGGCTCCGCATGGAGCACAAGCAGGCCTCCCTGGAGGAGCTGGGCGCGCTCGCCGACCCGCCGCTGACCAAGGACGCGGTGGCCGGGCGCATCCGCCGGCTCCTCGCGATGGCCGACAAGCGGGCCCAGGACCTGGGCATCCCGGGGACCGAGTCCAACCTCACCGAGGAACTGGACGACAGCCTCGTCGGCTGAGCCGTACGGAACGATCGGCTCCACACCGCCGGTGCCCTTCCCGGGCGCCGGCGGTTTCCCGTACCCCCGTGCGGCACCCTTGACAGGCCCATGGGTGCCCATGAGCCTGGCGTCTGTTCATCTTCGAGGCAGACAACAGCAAGGGGGGCTCATGAGACGCAGAGCGAGATCGATCCTCGCCGCGGCTTCACTGCTGATCGCGGGAATGGCGGCGGCACCCGTCGCCGGAGCGCAGCCGAACGACCGGGACGGCGGTGACGCCCTCTCCGTATGGCGCGCCCAGGTCACCGCCGAGCAGGTGCCGCTGCTCCTGGAAGCCGGTGCCGACGCCCACGAACTGACCGAACGGGTGCCCGCGAAGGGCTCCGCCACGGTCGAGCTCTTCCTCACCGGCGAACAGGCGGGACAGCTGCGCGGCAAGGGCGTCCGGCTCGCCGAGCACAACCTGTCCGCCCAGGCCGAGAAGCGGGTGGCCGCCGCGGGGGACGGCGTCTTCCGCCCGTACGGCGGTCCGAACGGCCTCAAGCAGGAGATCCTGGACACCGCGCGGGCCCACCCCGGTCTCACCAAGGTCGTCTCCCTCGGCAAGACCGTCAAGGGCCAGGACATCCTCGCCCTGAAGCTGACCAGGGGCGCCCAGCGCACCAAGGACGGCTCGAAGCCCGCCACGCTGTACATGTCGAACCAGCACGCCCGTGAGTGGATCACCCCCGAGATGACCCGGCGGCTGCTCCACCACTACCTGGAGAACTACGGCAAGGACGAGCGGATCACCCGGATCGTCGACTCGACCGAGCTGTGGTTCGTGCTCTCCGCCAACCCGGACGGCTACGACTACACGCACGCCGCCCCCGGCAACCGGCAGTGGCGCAAGAACATCCGGGACAACGACGGCGACGGACGGATCACGTCCGCCGATGGCGTCGACCTCAACCGCAACTTCTCCTACAAGTGGGGCTACGACAACGAGGGCTCGTCCCCCGACCCGACCGACGAGACCTTCCGGGGCAAGGGCCCCATGTCGGAGCCCGAGACCAAGGCCGTCGACGCCTTCCAGAAGCGCATCGGCTTCACGTACGGCATCAACTACCACTCGGCCGCCCAACTGCTGCTGTACGGCGTGGGCTGGCAGATCGCCACCGACACGCCCGACGACGTGGCCCTCAAGGCCCTCGCGGGCACCCCGCAGAACTCGGCCGTCCCCGGCTACCGGCCGCAGGTCTCCTCGGAGCTGTACATCACCAACGGCGAGGCGGACGGACACGCCGCCAACGTCAACGGGATGCAGATGTTCACCCCGGAGATGTCGACCTGCGCCACCGCCTCCCGGGTGGACCCGAACGACGCCTGGAACCCGGCCGACTGCGCCTCCGTCTTCACCTTCCCGGACGACGAGAAGCTGATCCAGGCTGAGTTCGCCAAGAACATCCCCTTCGCGCTCGCCGTCGCCGAGTCCGCGGCCCACCCCGACCGGCCCGTCTCCCCGGTCGGCATCGAGACCCCCGACTTCACCCCGAAGGCCTTCACCACCTCCTACGCCCGGGGCGGGGACCAGGAGATCGCGGTCACCGCGCGCAAGTCGCTGCGCGACAAGACCCTGAAGTACCGGATCAACGGCGGCCGCACCCACAGCGAGCGGCTCGACGCCTGGAAGGGCGGCGAGACCTTCGGCGGCGAGGACAACGTCTACTTCGACGAGTACCGCGCCGAGGTCGAGGACGCCCGGCCCGGCGACTCCGTCGAGGTCTGGTTCACCGCCCGCACCCGCGAGGGCCGGGCCACCGCCGCCGCCCCGTTCACCTACCGGGTGGCCGAGCGGCCCAAGGGCGACGTCCTCGTCCTCGCCGAGGAGGGCGGCACCACCGCCGCCCGGCACACCGCCGCGTACGTGAAGGCGCTCGCCGACAACGGCCGCAAGGCCGCCGTCTGGGACGTCGCCACCCAGGGCACCCCGGACGCCCTCGGCGTGCTCTCCCACTTCCGCACCGTCGTCTGGTACACCGGCGCCGAACGGCCCTCCGGGACCACCCAGCTCGCCGTCCGCGCCTACCTCAACGAGGGCGGCAAGCTCGTCAACGCCGGTGAGAAGACCGGCGGTCTCACCCGGATCGGCCAGGCCGAGTCCAACGACTTCGCCCAGTACTACCTCGGCGCCTACCACCGGGCCGGACTCAAGAACCCGCCCGCCTTCGCCGGAAGCGGCGCCTTCAGGGGCATCGGCGCCGGTCTCGCCGCCACCGCCGACAACCCGCTGGACAACGCGGGCGCCTACACCGTCACCTCGGACACCCTGAAGCCGAAGGACTTCCCGCAGTTCGCCGACAGCTCCTCCGCCGGTGACTACCCGGGCATCCGCACCCCCTTCGAGCCCGCCGAGGGCAGCACCTTCGCCGCCGTCAAGCACACGGACGACACCTGGGCCCGGCTCAGCAGGACCGTCGACCTCACCGGCGTCGCCGCGGCGGCCGCACCGCGCCTGGACTTCCAGATCAGCTACGACACCGAGCCCGGCTACGACAACGTCGTCGTCGAGGCCCACACCGTCGGCCAGGACGACTGGACCACCCTGCCCGACACCAACGGCGGCACCACGAACGAAGAGCCCGCCGACTGCGGCGAGGGCTTCTACGTCCAGGGCCACCCCTTCCTCGCCCACTACCTCACCGTCGGCGAGGACGGCTGCGCCACCACCGGCACCACCGGCGCCTGGCACGCCTTCACCGGCCCCTCCAACGGCTGGCGGCAGGCCTCCGTCGACCTGAGCGCCTGGGCCGGAAAGAAGGTCGAACTCTCGGTCTCGTACGTCTCCGACCCCGGCACCGGTGAGACGGGCGCCTTCGTCGACGACGTCCGCCTCGTCACCGGGGCCACCACCGACACCGAGGGCTTCGAGACCTCCTTCGGCGCCTGGACCGTGCCCGGCGCGCCCGCGGGCAGCCCCGGCAACACCTCGGACTGGACGCGCTCCGCCGCGCTCTTCCACTCCCAGGCCGCGGTCACCACCCGGGACACCGTCCTCCTCGGCTTCGGCCTGGAGCACGTGCCCGGCGCGAGCGAGCGCGCCAAGCTCCTCGGACGCGCCCTCGGGGTGCTCCGCCGCTGACGGAGAGTAGTGGGGACAAAGGTCCCACGACGGCCCGTACCCGTTGGCAGGTACGGGCCGTCGGCCTTTTCCGCTCACTTTCCGAGCTCGTACGGATGCGCTCGATGTCACCCCCGGGCCCCCGGGGCGGTAGGGTCGTAAGCGGTCGGGGACATCCCAAAAAACAAAAATCTCGTCGGCGTCGAGCACGCCGGCGTACCTGACGAGGAGATCGGTTCGTGACGATCCGCGTAGGCATCAACGGCTTTGGCCGCATCGGCCGAAACTACTTCCGTGCGCTCCTTGAGCAGGGTGCGGACATCGAGATCGTGGCCGTCAACGACCTGGGCGACACCGCGACCACGGCGCACCTGCTGAAGTACGACACCATCCTGGGCCGCCTCAAGGCAGAGGTCACCCACACCGCCGACACCATCACGGTGGACGGCCGCACCATCAAGGTGCTCTCCGAGCGTGACCCCGCCGACATCCCGTGGGGCGAGCTGGGCGTCGACGTCGTCATCGAGTCGACCGGCATCTTCACCAAGCGCGCCGACGCCGCGAAGCACCTCGCGGGCGGCGCCAAGAAGGTCCTCATCTCGGCTCCGGCCACCGACGAGGACATCACCATCGTCATGGGCGTCAACCAGGACAAGTACGAGCCGGCGAAGCACGACGTCATCTCGAACGCCTCCTGCACGACCAACTGTGTCGCCCCGATGGCCAAGGTCCTCGACGAGAACTTCGGCATCGTCAAGGGTCTGATGACGACGGTCCACGCGTACACGAACGACCAGCGCATCCTGGACTTCCCGCACAAGGACCTGCGCCGCGCCCGCGCCGCCGCGGAGAACATCATCCCGACCACGACCGGTGCCGCCAAGGCCACCGCCCTGGTCCTCCCGCAGCTCAAGGGCAAGCTGGACGGCATCGCCATGCGCGTCCCGGTCCCCACCGGCTCCGCCACCGACCTGGTCGTCACCCTCGACCGCGAGGTCACCAAGGACGAGGTCAACGCCGCGTTCAAGAAGGCCTCCGAAGACGGCGACCTCAAGGGCTTCCTCTTCTACACCGAGGACCCGATCGTCTCCTCGGACATCGTGAGCGACCCGGCCTCCTGCACCTTCGACGCCTCCCTGACCATGGTCCAGGACGGCTCGACGGTGAAGATCCTCGGCTGGTACGACAACGAGTGGGGCTACTCCAACCGCCTCGTCGACCTCACCGTCTTCGTCGGCGGTCAGCTCTAAGCTTCAGGACAGGCTTTCGATGTGAGCAGGGCTCGGGCAGCGCAACGCCGCGCTGTGCGAGCCCTGTTTGTGTGCTCCACCGCGTACCAAGGAGTCTGTGACAGATGAAGACGATCGACGAGCTTCTCGCCGAAGGCGTCTCCGGCAAGCGGGTGTTCGTCCGCGCCGACCTCAACGTGCCGCTCGACGGCACCACCATCACCGACGACGGCCGCATCCGCGCCGTCGTGCCCACCGTCAAGGCACTCGCCGACGCGGGCGCCCGGGTCGTCGTCGCCTCCCACCTGGGCCGTCCCAAGGGCGCCCCGGACCCGGCGTTCTCCCTCGCCCCGGCCGCCACCCGGCTGGGCGAACTGCTCGGCGCCCCGGTGGCCTTCGCGACGGACACGGTCGGCGAGTCCGCCACCGCCACCGTCGCGGCCCTCACCGACGGCGGGGTCGCCGTCATCGAGAACCTGCGCTTCAACGCGGGCGAGACGTCCAAGGACGACGCCGAGCGCGGCGCCTTCGCGGACCGGCTCGCCGCCCTCGCCGACCTCTACGTCGGCGACGGCTTCGGCGCCGTCCACCGCAAGCACGCCTCGGTCTTCGACCTCCCGGCGCGCCTCCCGCACGCCGCGGGCTACCTGATCGCCACCGAGGTCGGCGTCCTGAGGAAGCTCACGGACGACGTCCGGCGGCCGTACGCGGTCGTGCTCGGCGGCGCCAAGGTCTCCGACAAGCTCGGTGTGATCGACCACCTCCTGGAGAAGGCCGACCGCATCCTCATCGGCGGCGGCATGGCGTACACCTTCCTCAAGGCCCAGGGCCACGAGGTCGGCATCTCGCTGCTCCAGGAGGACCAGGTCCCGGTGGTCCAGGAGTACCTGAAGCGGGCGGACGAGCGCGGAGTGGAGTTCGTGCTCCCCGTCGACGTCCTGGTCTCGCCCGAGTTCCCCGACCTCAAGACCAAGGCTCCGGCCCACCCCACCACGGTCGCCGCGGACGCCATCCCGGCCGACCAGGAGGGCCTGGACATCGGTCCGGAGACCCGTAAGCTCTACGCCTCGAAGCTCGCCGACGCGGCCACCGTCTTCTGGAACGGGCCGATGGGCGTCTTCGAGCACCCCGACTTCGCCGAGGGCACCAAGGCCGTCGCCCAGGCGCTCGTCGAATCCCCGGCCTTCACGGTCGTCGGCGGTGGCGACTCCGCCGCGGCCGTCCGCATCCTGGGCTTCGACGAGAACGCGTTCGGCCACATCTCGACCGGCGGTGGCGCCTCCCTCGAATACCTCGAGGGCAAGACGCTTCCCGGCCTCGCCGCACTGGAGGACTGACCCCTTTATGAGCACCCGCACCCCGCTGATGGCGGGCAACTGGAAGATGAACCTCAACCACCTCGAGGCCATCGCCCACGTCCAGAAGCTCGCCTTCGCGCTGACCGACAAGGACCACGACGAGGTCGAGGTCGCCGTCCTGGCGCCCTTCACCGACCTCCGTTCGGTGCAGACCCTCGTCGACGGCGACAAGCTCAAGATCAAGTACGGTGCCCAGGACATCTCGGAGCACGACTCCGGCGCCTACACCGGCGAGATCTCGGGCGTGATGCTGGCCAAGCTGAAGTGCGCCTACGTGGCCGTCGGCCACTCCGAGCGCCGTCAGTACCACGCCGAGAACGACGAGGTCTGCAACGCCAAGGTGAAGGCCGCGTTCAAGCACGGCCTGACCCCGATCCTCTGCGTCGGCGAGGGCCTGGACGTCCGCAAGTCCGGCAAGCAGGTCGAGTACACCCTCGCCCAGCTCGACGGCGGTCTGAAGGACGTCCCGGCCGAGCAGGCCGAGACGATCGTGATCGCGTACGAGCCGGTGTGGGCCATCGGCACCGGCGAGGTCGCCACCCCGGAGGACGCGCAGGAGGTCTGCGGAGCGATCCGCGGCCGTCTCGCCGAGCTGTACTCCCAGGAGCTGGCCGACAAGGTCCGCATCCAGTACGGCGGCTCGGTGAAGTCCGGCAACGTCGCCGCGATCATGGCGCAGCCGGACGTCGACGGGGCCCTCGTCGGCGGCGCGGCGCTGGACACCGACGAGTTCGTCAAGATCGTGCGCTTCCGCGACCAGTGAGTATGCGGTAGCGGAGTTACGTCGTACCCTTGCGGGGGTCGGGCAGGTGCCCGGCCCCCGTCCGTATAAGTCCGAGGAAGTTGGTTCAGCCGTGGTTATGGGGTTCTCGATCGCCCTGATCGTCTTCAGCGGGCTGCTGATGCTGCTCGTGCTGATGCACAAGGGGAAGGGCGGCGGTCTCTCCGACATGTTCGGTGGCGGAATGCAGTCCTCCGTGGGAGGCTCCTCGGTCGCCGAGCGCAATCTGGACCGGATCACCGTCGTGGTGGGTCTGCTCTGGTTCGCCTGCATTGTGGTGCTCGGCCTGCTGATGAAGTTGGACGGGTAACTCCGAACACTGGACGCGCGTTGGGCCTTACGTAGACTGGGGCATCTTCGAGCACCATCACGCAGGGAGTTACGACCGTGGCAAGTGGCAACGCGATCCGGGGAAGCCGGGTCGGGGCGGGGCCGATGGGTGAGGCCGAGCGGGGCGAGTCGGCACCGCGCCTCCGCATCTCCTTCTGGTGCTCGAACGGGCACGAGACCCAGCCGAGCTTCGCCAGCGACGCGCAGGTCCCGGAGACCTGGGACTGCCCGCGCTGCGGCTTCCCGGCAGGTCAGGACCGGGACAACCCGCCGGACCCGCCGCGCACGGAGCCGTACAAGACCCATCTCGCCTATGTGCGCGAGCGTCGCAGCGACGCCGACGGCGAGGCGATCCTCGCCGAGGCGCTGGCGAAACTGCGCGGCGAGATCTGAGCGCGGTGTGACGGTGTGACGAACGGGCCTTGCCCGCGAACCTGGTTCGCGGGCAAGGCCCGTTCGGCTTTCCCCCGTCCCCCGCCCCGGCGCGGCGGGGGGCGCCGTCCGCGCTCGCCGTCGTCTCGCCCGGCCCCCTGATCAATTAGGTTGGGAGACGCAGCGGGGCAGACAAACGGTACGAGAAGAAGTGGGCGATGTCCGAGATGAACAGCGAAGGCCGCACCAGGCTCAACCGGCTGCCCGAGTGGGCGGCCCTCGGCAAGCACCGTGAGCAGCTGGGCGACCCCCATCTGCGCGACCTGTTCGACACCGACCCGGAGCGCGGCACCGGCTACGCCCTGCGCGTCGGCGACCTCTATCTGGACTACTCCAAGCACCTCGTCACCGACGAGACGCTGACCCTGCTGCGCGAGCTCGCCGCCGCCACCGACGTGGCCGGACTGCGCGACGCGATGTTCCGCGGCGAGAAGATCAACACCACCGAGGACCGCGCGGTCCTCCACACCGCCCTGCGCGCCCCCCGGGACGCCGTGATCGAGGTCGACGGGGAGAACGTCGTCCCCGCGGTGCACGCCGTCCTCGACAGGATGGCCGCCTTCGCCGACAAGGTCCGCGCGGGCGAGTGGACCGGTCACACCGGCAGGCCCGTCAAGAACGTCGTCAACATCGGCATCGGCGGCTCCGACCTCGGCCCCGCCATGGCCTACGAGGTCCTGCGCTCCTTCACCCGCCGGGACCTGACGTTCCGTTTCGTCTCCAACGTCGACGGCGCCGACCTCCACGAGGCCGTCCGGGACCTCGACCCCGAGGAGACGCTGTTCATCGTCGCCTCGAAGACCTTCACCACCATCGAGACCCTCACCAACGCCACCTCCGCCCGGAACTGGCTCCTCACCGGCCTGCGCGCCGGACCGGAGGCCGTCGCCCGGCACTTCGTGGCCCTCTCGACCAACGCCGGGAAGGTCGAGGAGTTCGGCATCGACACCGCGAACATGTTCGAGTTCTGGGACTGGGTCGGCGGCCGCTACTCCTACGACTCCGCCATCGGCCTCTCCCTGATGACCGCCGTCGGCCCGGACCGCTTCCGCGAGATGCTCGACGGCTTCCACCTCGTCGACGAGCACTTCCGCACCGCCCCGCCCGAGGAGAACGCACCGCTGCTCCTCGGCCTCCTCGGCGTCTGGTACGGCGCGTTCTTCGACGCCCAGTCGCACGCGGTCCTGCCCTACTCGCACTACCTGTCCCGGTTCACCGCCTACCTCCAGCAGCTCGACATGGAGTCCAACGGCAAGTCGGTGGACCGCCAGGGCAGGCCGGTCGACTGGCAGACCGGCCCCGTCGTCTGGGGCACCCCCGGCACCAACGGCCAGCACGCCTACTACCAGCTGATCCACCAGGGCACCAAGGTGATCCCGGCCGACTTCATCGGCTTCGCCCGGCCCGTCGACGACCTCCAGCCCGGCCTGGTCGCCCAGCACGACCTGCTCATGGCCAACTTCTTCGCCCAGACGCAGGCCCTGGCCTTCGGAAAGACACCCGAGGAGGTACGGGCCGAGGGCGTCCCCGAGGAACTGGTCCCGCACAAGACCTTCCGGGGCGACCACCCCACCACCACGATCCTCGCCGACGCGCTCACCCCGTCCGTCCTCGGCCAGCTCATCGCACTGTACGAGCACAAGGTCTTCGTCCAGGGCGCGATCTGGGACATCGACTCCTTCGACCAGTGGGGCGTCGAACTCGGCAAGGTCCTCGCCAAGCGGATCGAGCCCGTCCTGACCGGCGGCGAGGGCGCCGGGCAGCTCGACAGCTCGACCGCGGGACTCGTCGCCGCCTACCGCTCGCTGCGCGGACGGTAGGGGCATGAGGGGGGAGAGCGCGGTGCGGCTCAGGCCGCCCAGGAACCCGGTGGAGAAGCGGGCCGTCACCTGGTGGCGGACCAGACTCCTGACGACCACCACCGTACCGGTGCTGGTCCTCGTCGTCCTCGGTCTGCTGATCGAACCCGCCCGGTTCTGGCTGTTCCTGCCGGCCGCGGTCCTGGCGGCCGTGGGCCTCGCCTGCACCGCGTTCTTCCCCCCGTGGTGGTACCGCGTCCACCGCTGGGAGGTCACCGAGGACGCCGTCTACGTCCGCACCGGCGCCCTCTGGCAGGAGTGGCGGATCGCGCCCATGTCCCGCATCCAGACCGTCGACACCTCGCGCGGACCGCTGGAGCAGGGCTTCCGGCTCGCCACCGTCATCGTCACCACGGCCTCCTCCCACGGCGCGATCCGCATCGAGGGGCTCGACCACGAAGCGGCCGCCGGGCTCGCCGAGCGGCTGACCGCCATCACCCAGGCCACCCCCGGGGACGCCACATGAGCGAGGAGCCCGGCACCGTCCCGTACGGCCCCGACTGGCTGCGGCTCGACCCGCGGACCGTCCTCGTCCGGGTCGCCCTCTTCTCCGGTGTCCTCTTCGGCGCCGCCGTACCCCTCGCCCTCGCCCTGGCGGGCCCGCGCCCGCTGGGGCAGGCCGTCGCCTGGGTCGCCGCGGGCTTCCTGCTCGCCCTCGCCGCCACCTTCGTCGCCGAGACGGTACGGGTCCGCCGCACCCGCTACCGGGTCGGCGCCGACCGGGTCGAGCTGCACACCGGACTGCTCGTCGTCCAGCGCCGCTCGCTCGCCCGTGAGCGCGTCCGCAGCGCCGACCTGAGCGCCAACCTGCTCCAGCGCCTCTTCGGCCTCGTCAAGGTCCGCGTCGGCACCGGCGAGCACACCGCCGGTGACTCCACCCTCGAACTCGACCTGGTCACCCGGGCCGAGGGCGAACGGCTCCGCCGCGAACTCCTCGCCCGCGCCGCCGCGCCCGCCGGGAGCACCGACCCGGACGGCACCCTCGCCGCCCTCGACCCCCGCTGGATCCGCTACGCCCCGGTCTCCTTCGTCGCCCCCGTCCTCGGCTTCGCCGCCGCAGGGGCGGTCATGCAGGCCAGCGACTGGTTCGGCGCCCAGGAACGGGTCATCTCCTGGATAGGGGACCGGTTCCAGGACGTCTCCCTCGTCTGGATGATCGTCGACCTGGCCCTCCTCGCCACCCTCGCCGGAGCGGTCGGCGCCCTCGGGCTCTGGGTCGAGATGTGGTGGAACTACCGCCTGGAGCGCGAACCGGGCGGCACCCTCCGGGTCTCCCGGGGCCTGTTCACCGCCCGCTCGGTCTCCCTGGAGGAGCGGCGGCTGCGGGGCATCGAGCTGGTCCAGCCGCTCGGCGTCCGGCTCTTCGGGGCCGCCCGGGTCGACGCGGTCGCCACCGGTCTCGCCCAGAACGACGGCGACAAGCACGCCGACCTGAAGAACCTGCTCCCCCCGGTGGAGCGCTCCGTCGCCGACCGGGTCGCCGCCGAGGTGCTGCGCGAGCCGGTGCCGCCCACCGGCGCGCGCCTCGCGGCCCATCCGAGGGCGGCCCGCGCCCGCAGGGTCCGCTGGGCGCTGTGGAGCGTCCTCGGCCCGGTCGCGCTGCTCGCCCTCCTCGGAGCCTTCCTCACCCCGGTCCTGCTCTACGTGGCGGCGGGCTGCGCCCTCGTCGGCGTCCCGGCCGCCGTGCTGCTGGCCCTCGACGCCTACCGGGGCCTCGGGCACACCGTCAGCGGCCCCTGGCTGGTGACCCGTTCGGGTACGGTCCGGCGGGCCACCGTCGTGCTCCAGCGCTCCGGGGTCATCGGCTGGACGGTCAAGCAGTCGTACTTCCAGCGGCGCGCCGGGCTCCTGACGCTCACCGCCACGACGGCCGCCGGGGCGGGGGCGTACGCCGTCCTCGACGCGGGCCAGAACCAGGGCCTGACCTTCGCCGCCGAGGCCGTACCGGAACTGCTGGCGCCCTTCCTGGAGGCCGTACCCATGCCGGAGGCCCGGTCCACCGAGGGGTGAACCGGGCCTCCGGGGGGTGGGGTCAGGCCGAAGCGGGCGGGTAGAGGTCCCTCGGCAGCTCCGAGGCCGCCGCCGCGTCCAGCAGCCACAGGGTGCGCGAGCGGCCACGGGCGCCCGCCGCCGGGGCCTGTACCTCGCCCGCGCCCGACAGCGCGATCGCCGCCGCCTTCGCCTTGTCGGCACCGGCCGCGAGCAGCCAGACCTCCTTGGCCGCCCGGATCGCCGGAAGGGTCATCGAGACCCGCAGCGGCGGCGGCTTGGGCGCGCCGCGCACGCCGACCACCGTCCGCTCGGTCTCGCGGACCGCGGGCAGCTCGGGGAAGAGCGAGGCCACATGGGTGTCCGGGCCGACGCCCAGCATCAGCACGTCGAAGGACGGGACCCCGCCGTGGTCGCCGGGCGCCACGGCGGCGGCCAGCTCCGCCGCGTACCCGGCGGCGGCGGCCTCGACGTCTCCGCCGTAGGGGCCGTCCGACGCGGGCATGGCGTGCACCCGCGCCGGGTCGAGCGGCACCCGGTCGAGCAGTGCCGCACGGGCCTGGGTGACGTTCCGCTCGGGGTCGCCCTCGGGCAGGAAACGCTCGTCGCCCCACCACAGGTCGAGCCGCGCCCAGTCGACCGCGTCCCGGGCGGGGGCGGTGCCGAGCGCCGCGAGCAGACCGTTGCCGTTGCGTCCGCCGGTGAGCACCACCGAGGCGGAGCCCCGGGAGGCCTGGGCGTCGACGATCTTCGTGATCAGCCGGGCGGCGGCCGCCTCGGCCATCAGTTCCTTGTCGCGGTGGACGACCAGCTGAGGGGTGCTCACTTGGCCGCCGCCTTCTTGGCGGCCTTCTTCGCGGCGGGCTTCGCCGCCGGGACGGCCTCCGGCTCCGGCGCGGACTCCGGGGCCCGCTCCGGCGCGGCGGCGGGCACGGCGGCCGCTTCCTCGTCGAGCCGTTCGAGCCCGAACTTGAGCGCCGTCGCGTAGGTGTCGTCCGGGTCGAGGCGGCGCAGCTCCTCAGCGATCAGCTCGGCCGTCTCGCGGCGCTTGAGCGCCACGGCACGGTCGGGCTGGCCCTGGATGGAGAGCGTCGCGAGCGAGCCGTCCGGCCGGTCGAGGACGATCGGCCCGGAGCTGGTCTCCAGGCGTACCGAGGTGAGGCCGGGACCGGCCGACTTCGAGCGCCGCACCGGCACCTTCAGCCGGTCGGCCAGCCACATGGCGAGCAGTTCGACACTGGGGTTGAAGTCCTCGCCCTCCACCTCCGCGGCGGTGACCTCGCACACGACCTGGTCGAGCGCGGCGGCCAGCATCGAGCGCCACGGGGTGATCCGGGTCCACGAGAGGTCCGTGTCGCCCGGGGTGTAGGCGTCCGCGCGCGCGGTCAGTTCCCGGATGGGCTCCTCGGCGGAGTACGTGTCGGTCACCCGCCGCTGGGCGAGGGCACCCAGCGGGTCGTTCGCCGGGTCGGTCGGCGCGTTCACCGGCCACCAGACGACGACGGGGGCGTCCGGGAGCAGCAGCGGCAGGACGACCGACTGGGCGTGGTCGACGACCTCGCCGTACAGCCGGAGGACGACCGTCTCGCCGGTGCTGGCGTCGGCGCCGAGGCGGACCTCGGCGTCGAGTCGTGCCTGGGACCGGTCGCGCGGGGAGCGCGAGACCCTCTTGATGACGACGAGGGTCCGCGAGGGGTGCTCGCGGGACGCCTCGTTCGCGGCCTTCAGCGCGTCGTAGGCGTTCTCCTCGTCGGTGACGATGACGAGGGTGAGCACCATGCCGACGGCCGGCGTGCCGATCGCCCGCCGCCCGAGCACCAGCGCCTTGTTGATCTTGGAGGACGTGGTGTCCGTCAGGTCGGTCTTCATGGCCTGCGCCAGCTCCGTCCGTCTCGTGCGAGCATCTCGTCCGCCTCGACCGGACCCCAGGTGCCGGACGCGTACTGCGCGGGCTTGCCGTGCTTGTCCCAGAACTGCTCGATCGGGTCGAGGATCTTCCAGGACAGCTCGACCTCCTCCACGCGCGGGAAGAGGTTCGAGTCGCCGAGCAGGACGTCGAGGAGGAGCCGCTCGTACGCCTCCGGGCTGGACTCCGTGAAGGACTCGCCGTACGCGAAGTCCATCGACACGTCCCGGATCTCCATCTGGGTGCCGGGCACCTTGGAGCCGAACCGCACCGTGACGCCCTCGTCCGGCTGGACCCGGATGACGATGGCGTTGCGCCCGAGTTCCTCGGTCGCGGTGTGGTCGAAGGGGGAGTGCGGGGCCCGCTGGAAGACGACCGCGATCTCGGTGACCCGACGGCCGAGCCGCTTGCCGGTCCGCAGGTAGAACGGCACGCCCGCCCAGCGGCGGTTGTCGATCTCCAGCTTCACGGCGGCGTAGGTGTCGGTCTTCGACTTGGGGTCGATGCCGTCTTCCTGGAGGTAGCCGACGGCCTTCTCGCCGCCCTGCCACCCGGCCGCGTACTGGGCGCGGACCGTGGACTCGCCCAGGTCCTTGGGCAGCTTCACCGCGCCGAGGACCTTGGTCTTCTCGGCGGCCAGGGCGTCGGCGTCGAAGGAGCCGGGCTCCTCCATCGCGGTCAGCGCCAGCAGCTGGAGCAGGTGGTTCTGGATGACGTCACGGGCGGCGCCGATGCCGTCGTAGTATCCGGCCCGGCCGCCGATGCCGATGTCCTCGGCCATGGTGATCTGCACGTGGTCGACGTACGACCGGTTCCAGATCGGCTCGAAGAGGGTGTTGGCGAAGCGGAGCGCCAGGATGTTCTGGACGGTCTCCTTGCCGAGGTAGTGGTCGATCCGGAAGACCTCGTGCGGCGGGAAGACCTCGTGGACGACCTCGTTGAGCTCCTTGGCGGAGACCAGGTCGTGGCCGAAGGGCTTCTCGATGACCGCGCGGCGCCAGGACCCGTCCTTCTGGTCGGCGAGCCCGTGCTTCTTGAGCTGCTGGACGACCTTGGGGAAGAACTTCGGCGGGACCGACAGGTAGAAAGCGAAGTTGCCTCCGGTGCCCTGCGCCTTGTCCAGCTCCTCGATGGTGGACTTGAGCTGCTCGAAGGCGTCGTCGTCGTCGAAGTCGCCCTGGACGAACCGCATCCCCTGGATCAGCTGCTGCCACACCTCCTCGCGGAACGGGGTGCGCGCGTGCTGCTCGACGGCGTCGTGGACCTCCTGCGCGAAGTCCTCGTCCTGCCACTCGCGGCGTGCGAAGCCGATGAGCGAGAAGCCCGGCGGCAGCAGGCCGCGGTTGGCCAGGTCGTAGACGGCAGGCATCAGCTTCTTACGGGACAAATCGCCCGTGACGCCGAAGATCACCAGACCCGACGGCCCCGCGATGCGCGGGAGCCGTCGGTCTGCGGCGTCACGGAGCGGGTTGGCTCCGTGGACTGCGCTCACTGTGCTTACGCCTCCGAGGGTGCGAGGCGCCGGAGCTCCGCCTCGGTCGACTTGAGCAGATCGTTCCAGGACGCCTCGAACTTCTCGACGCCCTCGTCCTCCAGGAGCTGGACGACCTCGTCGTAGCCGATGCCCAGCTTCTCGACGGCCGCCAGCTCGGCGCGCGACTGCTCGTAGGTGCCGCGCACGGTGTCGCCGGAGACGACGCCGTGGTCGGCGGTGGCCTCCAGGGTGGACTCCGGCATGGTGTTGACCGTGCCGGGGGCGACCAGGTCCACCACGTACAGGGTGTCCTTGTACGCGGGGTCCTTGACGCCGGTCGAGGCCCACAGCGGACGCTGCTTGTTGGCCTGCGCCGAGTCGAGGGCGGCCCAGCGCTCCGAGGAGAAGACCTCCTCGTACGCCTCGTAGGCCAGCCGCGCGTTGGCCAGCGCCGCCTTGCCCTTGAGGGCCTTGGCCTCGTCGGTGCCGATGCCGTCCAGGCGCTTGTCGATCTCGCTGTCCACCCGGGACACGAAGAAGGACGCCACCGAGTGGATCTTCGACAGGTCCAGGCCGCGCTCGCGGGCCTTCTCCAGACCCGCCAGGTAGGCGTCCATGACCGCGCGGTAGCGCTCCAGCGAGAAGATCAGCGTCACGTTGACGCTGATCCCGAGGCCGATGACCTCGGTGATCGCCGGCAGACCCGCCCGGGTGGCCGGGATCTTGATGAGGGTGTTGGGGCGGTCCACCAGCCAGGCCAGCTGCTTGGCCTCGGCGACGGTGGCGACCGTCTCGTGGGCCAGCCGCGGGTCGACCTCGATGGACACCCGGCCGTCCTGGCCGTCCGTCGCGTCGAAGACCGGCCGCAGGATGTCGGCGGCGTCACGGACGTCCGCCGTCGTGATCATGCGGATGGCCTCGTCGACGGTCACCTTGCGGGCCGCCAGCTCGGCGAGCTGCTGCCCGTAGCCGTCGCCGGAGGAGATCGCCTTCTGGAAGATCGACGGGTTCGTCGTCACACCGACCACGTGGCTCTGGTCGATGAGCTCGGCCAGGTTGCCGGACGTGATCCGCTTGCGCGACAGGTCGTCCAGCCAGATCGCGACGCCTTCGTCGGAGAGGCGCTTGAGAGCGTCTGTCATGGGAATTGCATCTCCAATGAGTCGTACGTATGCGCGTCAGCGCGTGGCGGCGGCGATCGATTCCCGGGCGGCGGCGACGACCGCCTCCGGGGTGAATCCGAACTCGCGGAAGAGGACCTTGGCGTCGGCGGAGGCACCGAAGTGCTCCAGCGACACGATCCGGCCCGCGTCACCGACGTACCGGTGCCAGGTCAGACCGATGCCCGCCTCGACCGCCACGCGGGCCGTGACCGAAGGCGGCAGGACCGCGTCCTTGTACTCCTGGTCCTGCTCCTCGAACCACTCCACGGACGGCATCGAGACGACCCGGGTCGGGACGCCCTCCGCCTGGAGCCGCTCGCGCGCCTCGACGGCCAGGTGCACCTCGGAGCCCGTGCCGATCAGCACGACCTCGGGGGCGCCGCCCTCGGCGTCGAAGAGCACGTAACCGCCCTTGACGGTGTCCTCGTTCGGCGCGTACGTCGGCACGCCCTGGCGGGTCAGCGCCAGACCGTGCGGAGCGCCCTCGCCGAAGACCTTGGTGTGCCGCCGGGTGATCTCGCGCCAGGCGATCGACGTCTCGTTGGCGTCGGCCGGACGGACCACGTTCAGACCGGGGATCGCGCGCAGCGCGGCCAGGTGCTCCACCGGCTGGTGGGTCGGACCGTCCTCGCCCAGACCGATCGAGTCGTGGGTCCAGACGTACGTCACCGGCAGGTGCATCAGCGCGGAGAGCCGCACCGCGTTGCGCATGTAGTCGGAGAACACCAGGAAGGTGCCGCCGTAGACGCGCGTGTTGCCGTGCAGGGCGATGCCGTTCATCTCGGCGGCCATCGAGTGCTCACGGATGCCGAAGTGGATCGTGCGGCCGTACGGGTCGGCCTCCGGCAGCGGGTTGCCCTCGGGCAGGAACGACGAGTCCTTGTCGATCGTCGTGTTGTTGGAGCCCGCGAGGTCGGCCGAGCCGCCCCACAGCTCCGGGAGCACCGAGCCCAGCGCCTGCAGGACCTTGCCGGAGGCGGCACGGGTCGCGACGCTCTTGCCCGCCTCGAAGACGGGCAGCTTCTCGGCCCAGCCGGCCGGCAGCTCGTTCGCCTCGATCCGGTCGAACGTGGCGGCCCGCTCCGGGTTGGCCGTGCGCCACTCGGCGAGCGACTTCTCCCAGGCGGCACGGGCCTCACGGCCGCGGTCGCCGAGCGTCCGGGTGTGCGCGATGACCTCGTCGGAGACCTCGAAGGTCTGCTCCGGGTCGAAGCCCAGGACGCGCTTGGTGGCCGCGATCTCCTCGTCGCCGAGCGCCGAGCCGTGCGAGGCCTCGGTGTTCTGCGCGTTCGGCGCGGGCCAGGCGATGATCGAGCGCATCGCGATGAACGACGGGCGCTCCGTCTCCGCCTCCGCCGCCCTGACCGCCGCGTACAGCGCGGCCGGGTCCAGGTCGCCGTTGGCCTTCGGCTCGACCCGCTGCACGTGCCAGCCGTACGCCTCGTACCGCTTCATCGTGTCCTCGGACACGGCGGTCTCGGTGTCGCCCTCGATCGAGATGTGGTTGTCGTCCCACAGCAGGATCAGGTTGCCGAGCTTCTGGTGGCCGGCGAGCGAGGACGCCTCCGCGGAGATGCCCTCCTGGAGACAGCCGTCACCCGCGATCGCGTAGATCCGGTGGTCGAACGGGGAGGCGCCGACGGCGGCCTCGGGGTCGAACAGACCGCGCTCGTAACGGGCGGCCATCGCCATGCCCACGGCGTTGGCCACACCCTGGCCCAGCGGGCCCGTGGTGGTCTCGACACCGGCGGTGTGGCCGTACTCCGGGTGGCCCGGGGTCTTCGAACCCCAGGTGCGGAAGGCCTTCAGATCGTCCAGTTCGAGACCGAAACCACCCAGGTACAGCTGGGTGTAGAGGGTCAGGGACGAGTGGCCGGCGGAGAGGACGAACCGGTCCCGTCCGACCCACTCGGGGTCGGCCGGGTCGTGCCGCATCACCTTCTGGAAGAGGGTGTACGCGGCGGGCGCGAGGCTCATGGCCGTACCGGGATGGCCGTTGCCGACCTTCTGTACGGCGTCCGCGGCCAGGACACGGGCCGTGTCTACGGCGCGCTGGTCCAACTCGGTCCACTCGAGGTCTGTGGTGGTCGGCTGCATGCTCACCCTGGTCAGGGCTCCTCTCCACATGTCGGAAGCCGGTGACTGAGGGTGTACCGGCGTTGTCGAGCCTACCCCCGCCGGACGCCCCTCTTTCCGTGTTCATGCTCCTCATATGAGCGGATACGACAAGACTGCCGCCGACCGTGTGAGTTCGCCTCCCGAACCGCGTCCACGCCCTGGGACACACCCCCTCAACACGACCCCACCCCCGCGAAGATCGGTGTCTGGGCAACGTCTACAGTGGCGTGGTACGCGCAAGCCTCACCCGTTTCTCATCCGGGCGGCTTGCTGGGAATTTCTCTGTCAGGGGTGTGCGTGACGGCCGTCGAGTCCCGACCCGCAGGGGTCGTCTTGACTCCCAGCCCGGGGGCCCATCAGCCGTTCGGGGTCCGCGTCAAGGCATTCGTGGCGCTGACCAAGCCGCGGATCATCGAGCTGCTGCTCATCACCACCGTCCCGGTGATGTTCCTCGCCGAACAGGGCGTGCCGGACCTGTGGCTGGTGCTCGCCACCTGCTTCGGCGGCTATCTGTCGGCGGGCGGCGCGAACGCGCTCAACATGTACATCGACCGCGACATCGACGCGCTGATGGACCGCACCTCACAGCGCCCGCTGGTCACCGGCGTCCTCACACCGCGCGCGGCACTGATCTTCGGCCTCACCCTCGCCGTGGTCTCCACGCTCTGGTTCGGCCTGCTCGTCAACTGGCTGTCCGCCGCGCTGTCGCTGGGCGCGCTCCTCTTCTACGTCGTGGTCTACACGATGATCCTGAAGCGGCGCACCGCGCAGAACATCGTCTGGGGCGGCATCGCCGGTTGCCTCCCGGTCCTCATCGGCTGGTCCGCCGTGACCGACTCGATGTCCTGGGCCGCGGTCATCCTCTTCCTCGTCATCTTCTTCTGGACGCCGCCGCACTACTGGCCGCTGTCGATGAAGGTGAAGGACGACTACGCCCGCGCGGGCGTGCCCATGCTGCCGGTCCTCGCCTCCAACAAGGTCGTCGCCAAGCAGATCGTCGTCTACAGCTGGGTGATGGTCGCCGTCTCGCTGCTCCTCACCCCGCTGGGCTACACGGGCTGGTTCTACACGACCGTCGCCCTGCTCACCGGCGGCTGGTGGCTCTGGGAGGCGCACGGCCTGCTGAACCGGGCCAAGGCCGAGGTGACCGGCGCGAAGCTCAAGGAGATGCGCCTCTTCCACTGGTCCATCACCTATGTGTCGCTGCTCTTCGTGGCGGTCGCGGTGGACCCCTTCCTCCGCTAGGGCGGGCGGGTTTCGGAAGTCCCGCCTGCCTGGCGACGCTCCTTCCGAAACACGCCCTGGTCCGGTCCGGCATCCGCCGGGACACCCCGGTACGCACACCGGGACCCGCTCGTACGAGCGGTCCGGCCGACGGCCGGGTCACGTGGGACACACCACGTGGCCCGGCCGTCGTCAGTGGATCTACGCGTCGGTAGCATCGCTGTCATGGCAGAAACGAAGCAGGCAGAGCGCCGGGCGACCCGGCTCGCCAAGGAGATCCGGGCCTTCTCCGCGCAGCACGGCGGCTCCGAGGGACACCTCGCGCACATCGGGCAGGCGGGCACCCGGATCGTGCTCGTCGGCACCGACGGCGGCTGGGGCGACCTGGTCGCCCCGACGTACGAGATCGCCCGGCAGGCCGCCGAGAAGGCCGGACTGACCCTCCACGAGGAGTTCGACGGCGAGTTCGCCGCCAAGGTCGTCACCGGACCGTACGAGTGGACCCGGATGGCCGGGATCCAGATCGGCGGCCCCTCCGACCGCTGAGGCGGCGACGGCCCCCACGACGCGGGAAACGCGCGACGGGGTCCACCGGCTCGGGAAGAGCCGCTGGACCCCGTCGCGCGTTCCGCGTTCCGGCGCGCCCGGGGGCGGGAGGGTCAGGCCCGCGTCAGCTCCGCGTCCGTCTGGGCCGGGATGCCGGCGGTGGCCACCGTGCGCTCGCGCATGCTCAGGGCGAGCCGCAGCACCGCGATCCACATCAGGGACGAGCCGAGCATGTGGAGCCCGACCAGGATCTCGGGGACTCCCATGAAGTACTGGACGTAGCCCACCCCGCCCTGGAGGAGCAGCACGATCAGCAGGTCGCGGGCGCGGGCCCGGGTGTCCGGCGGGGCGTCGACCACCCGGAGCACCAGCCACATCGCGACCGCGAGGGCGCAGACGACCCAGGCGGAGACGGCGTGGATGTGCGCGGCGTTCGTCCAGTCCCACGGCATCCGGGGCACGTCGCTGCTGTCACCCGCGTGCTTGCCCGAGCCGGTGACCGTCGTGCCCAGCACGATCAGCAGCGCGGAGACCAGCGTGATCGCCCAGGACAGCCCGCGCACCGGGCGCGGTGCGCGCGGACGCGGCGGAGCATCGCCCTCGCCGGTCCGGTGCCAGGTGATGACGGCGACCGTGAGCAGGGCGTTCGCGGCGAGGAAGTGGCCCGCGACCGTCCAGGGGTTGAGGCCCATCCACACCGTGATGCCGCCGAGGACGGCGTTGCTCATCACGATCCAGAACTGGGCCCAGGCGATCCGGGTCAGCCCGCGCCGCCACGGCTTGGTGCACCGGGCCGCGACGATCGCCCAGCCGACCGCGGCCGACAGGACGTACGTCAGCATCCGGTTGCCGAACTCGATCGCGCCGCGGTAGCCCTGCTCGGGCGTCACGAACAGGCTGTCGTCGGTGCACTTGGGCCAGGTGTCGCAGCCGAGGCCGGAACCGGTCAGCCGGACCGCGCCGCCCGTGACGATGATGACCACGCTCATCACGACGGCGGAGAGCGCGGCGCGCCGGAGCGTCCTGGGGGACGGGGTCCAGCGCCTGGCGAGGGAGGCGAGGGGGGTCAGCACGGGCCCTATCGTAGGCCGGTGCTTGTGCACGCTTTCACGAGGGGTGCCTTGTCGGGAAACGTCACCCTCTGGGGTGCCCCCGCTACTCCCAGCGGAAGAACTTCGCGGCCGCGCCGAGCCCGAGGACGGCCCACACCGTGAGGGTCCCCGCGTCGCCCCAGGGCAGCGCGGCGCCGTCCTGGAGGACCGCCCGCAGTCCGTCGGAGAGGGCGGAGATCGGCAGCAGCTCCAGGACCGAGCGGGCCGCGTCCGGGAACTTCTCCAGCGGGACGATCACTCCGCCGCCGACCAGGAGCAGCAGGAAGACCAGGTTGGCGGCGGCCAGGGTGGCCTCCGCCCTGAGGGTGCCCGCCATCAGCAGCCCGAGGCCGGAGAAGGCGGCGGTGCCGAGGACCAGGAGCAGCAGGACGGCGAGGGGGTTGCCCTGCGGGGACCAGCCGAGGCCCAGCGCGATCGCCGTCAGGAGGACGATCTGGAGGATCTCGGTGACCAGGACGGAGAGCGTCTTGGCGGTCATCAGCGCCCAGCGGGGGAGCGGTGAGGCGCCGAGGAGCTTGAGCACCCCGTACCGCCGCTCGAAGCCGGTGGCGATGGCCTGGCCGGTGAACGCGGTCGACAGGACGGCGAGCGCGAGGACGCCCGGCGCGAGGAAGTCGACCGCCTCGCCGGTGCCGGTGTCGATGATGTCGACCGTCGAGAAGAGCACCAGGAGCAGCGAGGGGATGATCACGGTGAGGAGCAGCTGCTCGCCGTTGCGCAGCAGCATCCGGGTCTCCAGCGCCGTCTGCGCCGCGATCATCCGGCCGAGGGGGGCGGCGCCGGGCTTCGGCGCGTACGTACCGGTGCTCACGATCGCAGTTCCTTGCCGGTCAGTTCCAGAAAGACGTCTTCGAGGGTGTGGCGTTCGACGGCGATGCCGTCGGGCATGACGCCGTGCTGGGCGCACCAGCTGGTGACCGTGGCGAGCAGCTGCGGGTCGATGGCGCCGGTGATCCGGTACGTGCCCGGCAGCGGTTCGGCGGCGGCCGAGCCGTCGGGGAGCGCCTTGAGCAGGGAGTCCAGGTCGAGCGCGGGGCGTCCGGTGAAGCGCAGGGTGTTCTCCGCGCCGCCCCGGCACAGGGCCTCGGGGCTGCCCTGGGTGACGACCCGGCCCGCGTCGACGATGGCGACGTCGTCGGCGAGTTCCTCGGCCTCCTGCATGAGGTGGGTGGTGAGGAGCACGGTGACGCCGTCGGCCCGCAGCTCGCGGACGAGGTCCCAGGTGGCGCGGCGGGCCTGGGGGTCGAGTCCGGCGGTCGGTTCGTCGAGGAAGACCAGTTCGGGGCGGCCGACGATCGCCATGGCGAGCGCGAGGCGCTGCTGCTGGCCGCCGGAGAGGCGCCGGTAGGTGGTGCGGCCGCAGGAGCCGAGGCCGAGGCGTTCCACGAGGGCGTCGACGTCCAGCGGATGCGCGTGGAGCTTCGCGGTGTGGCGGAGCATCTCGTCGGCGCGGGCGCCGGAGTAGACGCCGCCGGACTGGAGCATCACGCCGATCCGGGGGCGCAGGGCCGCCGCGTCGGCGACCGGGTCGAGGCCGAGGACGCGGACGGTGCCGCCGTCGGGCCTGCGGTAGCCCTCGCAGGTCTCGACGGTGGTGGTCTTGCCCGCCCCGTTGGGGCCGAGGACGGCGGTGACGGTGGCCGTCCGCACGTCCAGGTCGAGGCCGTCGACCGCGGTCTTGTCTCCGTACCGCTTGACCAGGCCGCGTACCTGGACGGCGGACTCGTTGTTCTGGGTGTGGGTCTGGGTCCCGCGCATGGGGGAAGTCTAGAGAGGGGCCGAAGGTCCTCCCGGCGGGGGGCCCGGGTCACTGGAATCGGGACTTTTCCTTGCGCTTCGCCGCCGCCGGCGGGCCTAGCGTCGTCGTGTGAACAGTGTGGCGGAGAACTTGCGGGAGACGGCCGGCCAGGCGGCGCACAAGGCGCGGGACCTGCGGCGCCCCGGCCGCTACGCGGTGTCGGCGATGCTGGCGGGGGCGTACATAGGGATCGGCGAGGTGCTGCTGCTGGTCGCGGTGTCGCCGTTCGCGGTCGAGCACGCGGCGGTGACGCGGCTCCTGGAGGGGGCGGTCTTCCCGATCGCGCTGACGGTCGTGATGTTCGCCGGGGCGCAGCTGTTCACCAGCAATGTGATGGTGATGCTGATCGGGGCCCTGGCGGGGCGCACGGGGGTGCGGGACCTGGTGGCGAGCTGGACGCTGTCGCTGGCCGGGAATCTGGTGGGGGCCTTCGCCTTCGGGGCGATGGCGCACGCCTCGGGGGTGCTGTCGGGGGCGTCGGCCAGGGCGCTGCTCGCGGAGCTGGTGGCGGGCAAGGAGGCCCTCGCGGGCGAGCAGCTGTTCTGGCGCGCGGTGCTCTGCAACCTGCTGGTGTGTCTCGGGGTGTGGATGTTCTCCCGGGCGAAGGGTGACGCGGCGAAGATCTTCGTGCTGTGGCTGCCGGTGCTGGTGTTCGTGGCGGTGGGCTTCGAGCACTGTGTGGCGAACATGGCGCTCTTCTCGCTCGCGGTCCTCGACGGGACGGCCGGGTTCGGCGATCTGGGGCGCAATCTGCTGTTCACGGTGCCGGGCAACATCGTCGGCGGAGCCCTCGTGGCCTGCGCGTACTGGTTCACGGGGCGGCCGGAAAGGGTGCCCGGGGAGGACGGCCAGGACTCCTGATTCGTCCTACGAATGATCATTTCCGCAGGTCAGGTAAGGCTTACCTGAGTGATGCACGGCACCGTGGCCGTCTCCGGCGCGGGTTGTCAGGCCGAGAATAATTACGCAACAATGGCGTTGTGAAAAACGTTGGCGCGGCTCCGGTGGAGGAACTCGCGACCCGGGAGCGTTCGACGCGCAACCGGGTCGTGCGGTCGATCCTGGATCACGGTCCCTCGACCGTCGCGGATCTCGCCGGGCGGCTCGGCCTCACCCAGGCGGCCGTCCGCCGCCACCTCGACTCGCTCGTCGGGGAGAACGTGGTGGAGGCCCGCGAGAAGCGCGTCTACGGCACCCGCACCCGGGGGCGCCCCGCGAAGGTCTTCGCGCTCACCGACTGCGGCCGGGACGCCCTGGACCAGTCGTACGACTCCCTGGCCGTCGAGGCCCTTCGCTGGATCGAGCGGAACGCGGGCGGGGAGGCGGCCGTGGCCGCCTTCGCCCGCGACCGGATCGAGTCCCAGGCGGGCGCCTACCGCGAGGCCGTCGAGGCGGTCGAGCCCGAACGGCGGGCCGAGGCCCTCGCCAAGGCCCTGACCGCGGACGGGTACGCTGCCACTGCGCGGAACGCGCCGGTCGGCGAGCAGCTCTGCCAGCACCACTGCCCGGTCGCCCACGTCGCCGAGCAGTACCCACAGCTGTGCGAGGCGGAGACGGAATTCTTCTCCCGCCTCCTGGGAACGCACGTCCAGCGCCTGGCCACCATCGCGCATGGTGACGGCGTCTGCACCACGTTCATCCCGCACGGCACCCCGCAGACCACCGAATCAGCATCCGTAAGCACGGCCGGGAGGAACCCCGCATGACCACCGAGATCAGCCACCCCGAGCTCGAGGGCCTGGGTCGGTACGAGTACGGCTGGGCCGACTCCGACACCGCCGGTGCCACCGCCAAGCGCGGTCTGAACGAGGACGTCGTCCGCGACATCTCCTCGAAGAAGAACGAGCCCGAGTGGATGCTCAAGCTGCGTCTCAAGGGTCTGCGTCTCTTCGGCAAGAAGCCCATGCCGACCTGGGGCTCCGACCTCTCCGGCATCGACTTCGACAACATCAAGTACTTCGTGCGGTCCACCGAGAAGCAGGCCGAGTCCTGGGAGGACCTGCCGGAGGACATCAAGAACACCTACGACCGGCTCGGCATCCCCGAGGCCGAGAAGCAGCGCCTCGTCGCCGGTGTCGCCGCCCAGTACGAGTCCGAGGTCGTCTACCACCAGATCCGCGAGGACCTGGAGGAGCAGGGCGTCATCTTCGTCGACACCGACACCGCGCTGAAGGAGCACGAGGAGCTCTTCCGCGAGTACTTCGGCACCGTCATCCCCGTCGGCGACAACAAGTTCGCCTCCCTGAACACCGCCGTCTGGTCCGGCGGATCGTTCATCTACGTGCCGAAGGGCGTGCACGTCGAGATCCCGCTCCAGGCCTACTTCCGCATCAACACGGAGAACATGGGCCAGTTCGAGCGGACGCTGATCATCGTCGACGAGGACGCCTACGTCCACTACGTCGAGGGCTGCACCGCCCCGATCTACTCCTCCGACTCGCTGCACAGCGCCGTCGTCGAGATCATCGTCAAGAAGGGCGGCCGCTGCCGCTACACGACCATCCAGAACTGGTCGAACAACGTCTACAACCTGGTGACCAAGCGCGCCGTCGCCTACGAGGGCGCCACCATGGAGTGGGTCGACGGCAACATCGGCTCCAAGGTCACCATGAAGTACCCGGCCGTCTACCTGATGGGCGAGCACGCCAAGGGCGAGACCCTCTCCATCGCCTTCGCGGGCGAGGGCCAGCACCAGGACGCCGGGGCCAAGATGGTCCACATGGCCCCGAACACCTCCTCCAACATCGTCTCCAAGTCGGTGGCGCGAGGCGGCGGCCGCACCTCCTACCGCGGTCTCATCGAGATCGGCGAGGGCGCCCCGGGCTCCAAGTCCAACGTGCTCTGCGACGCGCTGCTCGTCGACACCATCTCCCGCTCGGACACGTACCCCTACGTGGACGTGCGCGAGGACGACGTCTCCATGGGCCACGAGGCCACCGTCTCCAAGGTCTCCGAGGACCAGCTCTTCTACCTGATGAGCCGCGGCCTCACCGAGTTCGAGGCCATGGCGATGATCGTCCGCGGTTTCGTCGAGCCCATCGCCAAGGAACTCCCGATGGAGTACGCCCTGGAGCTCAACCGGCTGATCGAGCTGCAGATGGAAGGGTCGGTCGGCTGACCGCCACCCACCCCCGCAGCGACCGACTCACACGTACGCAGGAAGAGAGCAACACGACAGCCATGGCTGAGGCTCAGCAGAACATCCCGGCGGCGGGCTCCACCACCGCCGGCTCGATCGCGGTGGCCGCCGAGTCCACCGTCGCCACGCGCATGAGCGCCCCCCCGTCCTTCGACGTCGCGGACTTCCCCGTCCCGCACGGCCGCGAGGAGGAGTGGCGCTTCACCCCGCTCGCCCGGCTCCGCGGACTCCACGACGGCACCGCCGTCGCCTCCGGCGAGGGCGTCAAGGTCGAGATCGACGCCCCCGAGGGCGTCACCGTGGAGACCGTCGGCCGCGAGGACGAGCGCCTGCGCAAGGCCGGAGTGCCCGTCGACCGCGTCGCCGCCCAGGCCTACTCCTCCTTCGAGAAGGCCTCGGTCGTCACCGTCCCCAAGGACACCGTCCTTGGCGAGCCGATCCGCATCGCCGTGCACGGCCAGGGCGGCGTCGCCTTCGGCCACCAGGTCATCGAGCTCGGCGCCTTCGCCGAAGCCGTCGTGGTCATCGACCACACCGGTGACGCGGTGCTCGCCGCCAACGTCGACTACCTCCTCGGTGACGGCGCCAGGCTCACCGTCGTCTCCGTCCAGGACTGGGACGAGAACGCCGTCCACGTCGCCCAGCACAACGCGCTGGTCGGCCGCGACGCCTCCTTCAAGTCCGTCGTCGTCACCTTCGGCGGCGACGTCGTCCGCATCCACCCCCGGGTGGCGTACGCGGCCACCGGCGGCGAGGCCGAACTGTTCGGCCTGTACTTCACCGACGCCGGACAGCACCAGGAGCACCGCCTCCTGGTCGACCACAACACCCCGCACTGCAAGTCCAACGTGGCCTACAAGGGCGCACTGCAGGGCCAGGGCGCGCACGCCGTCTGGATCGGTGACGTGCTCATCCAGGCCGCCGCCGAGGGCACCGACAGCTACGAGCTCAACCGGAACCTGGTCCTCACGGACGGCGCCCGGGTCGACTCCGTGCCGAACCTGGAGATCGAGACCGGCGAGATCGCCGGCGCGGGTCACGCCTCCGCCACCGGGCGCTTCGACGACGAGCAGCTCTTCTACCTGATGTCCCGGGGCATCCCGGAGGCCGAGGCCCGCCGCCTCGTCGTCCGCGGCTTCTTCGCGGAACTGGTCCAGCAGATCGGTCTGCCGGACGTCCAGGAGCGCCTCCTCGCCAAGATCGAGGCCGAGCTGGAGGCCTCCGTCTGATGTCCTTCGTCCGAGTCTGCGCGCTGAGCGAGCTGGAGGCCGACACCCCCAAGCGGGTCGAGGTCGACGGCACGCCGGTGTCGGTCGTGCACACCGAGGGCGAGGTGTTCGCGATCAACGACATCTGCTCGCACGCGAACGTCTCCCTCTCGGAGGGCGAGGTCGAGGACTGCGCGATCGAGTGCTGGCTGCACGGCTCCAGCTTCGACCTGCGCACCGGCAAGCCCTCCGGCCTTCCCGCGACGCGCCCCGTCCCCGTATACCCCGTAAAGATCGAAGGGGACGATGTGCTCGTCTCCGTCACCCAGGAGTCTTGAGTCACCCATGGCAACGCTCGAAATCCACGACCTGCACGTCTCCGTCGACGCGGAGAACGGCCCCCGCGAGATCCTCAAGGGCGTCGACCTGACCATCAAGCAGGGCGAGACGCACGCCGTCATGGGCCCCAACGGCTCCGGCAAGTCGACCCTGGCCTACTCCCTCGCCGGGCACCCGAAGTACACGATCACCGGCGGCACCGTCACCCTCGACGGTGAGGACGTCCTGGAGATGTCGGTCGACGAGCGCGCCCGCGCCGGTGTCTTCCTCGCCATGCAGTACCCGGTCGAGGTCCCCGGCGTCTCCGTCTCCAACTTCCTGCGCACCTCCGCCACCGCCGTCCGCGGCGAGGCGCCCAAGCTGCGCACCTGGGTGAAGGAGGTCAGGTCCGCGATGGAGCAGCTCCAGATGGACCCGGCCTTCGCCGAGCGCAACGTCAACGAGGGCTTCTCCGGCGGCGAGAAGAAGCGCCACGAGATCCTCCAGCTCGAACTGCTCAAGCCGAAGATCGCGATCCTCGACGAGACCGACTCCGGCCTCGACGTCGACGCCCTGCGCGTCGTCTCCGAGGGCGTCAACCGCGTCCGCGAGACCGGTGAGGTCGGCACCCTGCTGATCACGCACTACACCCGGATCCTGCGCTACATCAAGCCCGACTTCGTGCACGTCTTCGCGAACGGCCGCATCGCCGAGTCCGGCGGCGCCGAGCTCGCCGACGTGCTGGAGAACGAGGGCTACGACAAGTACGTGAAGGGGGGCGCGTCCGCGTGACTTCTGCCCATCAGGGGCTCTCCGGCCTCCTCGACACCGAGGCGATCCGCAAGGACTTCCCGCTCCTGGACCGCGTGGTCCACGACGGCAAGAAGATCGTGTACCTCGACTCCGCGGCGACCTCGCAGAAGCCGCGCCAGGTCCTCGACGCGCTCACCACGTACTACGAGCGTCACAACGCCAACGTCCACCGCGGTGTCTACACGGTGGCCGAGGAGGCGACGGCGCTCTACGAGGGCGCCCGTGACAAGGTCGCGGCCTTCGTCAACGCGCCCAGCCGCAACGAGGTGATCTTCACCAAGAACGCCTCCGAGTCGCTGAACCTCGTGGCCAACATGCTGGGCTGGGCCGACGAGCCCTACCGCGTGGACCACGAGACCGAGATCGCCATCACCGAGATGGAGCACCACTCCAACATCGTGCCGTGGCAGCTGCTCTCGCAGCGCACCGGCGCGAAGCTGAAGTGGTTCGGCCTCACCGACGACGGACGTCTCGACCTCTCGAACATCGAGGAGGTCATCAACGAGAAGACGAAGATCGTCTCGTTCACGCTGGTCTCCAACCTGCTCGGCACGGTCAACCCGGTGGAGACGATCATCCGCCGCGCCCAGGAGGTCGGTGCGCTGGTCTGCATCGACGCCTCCCAGGCGGCCCCGCACATGGTGCTGGACGTCCAGGCGCTCCAGGCCGACTTCGTGGCCTTCACCGGCCACAAGATGTGCGGCCCGACCGGCATCGGCGTGCTGTGGGGACGGCAGGAGCTCCTTGAGGACCTGCCGCCGTTCCTCGGCGGCGGCGAGATGATCGAGACCGTCTCGATGCACTCCTCGACGTACGCCCCGGCTCCGCACAAGTTCGAGGCGGGTACGCCCCCGATCGCCCAGGCCGTCGGCCTCGGCGCGGCCGTGGACTACCTCTCGGCGATCGGCATGGAGAACATCGCGCGCCATGAGCACGCGATCACCGAGTACGCCGTCCGGCGCCTCCAGGAGGTCCCCGACCTGCGGATCATCGGCCCCACCACGGCCGAGGACCGGGGCGCGGCGATCTCCTTCACGCTCGGTGACATCCACCCGCACGACGTGGGCCAGGTCCTCGACGAGCAGGGCATCGCGGTCCGGGTCGGCCACCACTGCGCGCGGCCGGTCTGCCTGCGGTACGGAATTCCCGCGACCACGCGGGCGTCGTTCTATCTGTACTCCACTCCGGCCGAGGTCGACGCCCTGGTCGAGGGTCTGGAGCACGTCCGGAACTTCTTCGGCTGAGGGACGGGTTCGTGAAGCTGGATTCGATGTACCAGGACGTCATCCTGGACCACTACAAGCACCCCCACGGGCGCGGTCTGCGGGACGGCGACGCCGAGGTGCACCACGTCAACCCGACGTGCGGTGACGAGATCACGCTCCGGGTGAAGTACGACGGCTCGCGCGTCGAGGACGTCTCGTACGAGGGACAGGGCTGCTCCATCAGCCAGGCCTCGGCCTCCGTCCTCAACGAGCTGCTCGTCGGCAAGGAGCTGGCCGAGGCGCGGAAGATCCAGGAGACCTTCCTGGAGCTGATGCAGTCCAAGGGCCAGATCGAGCCGGACGAGGCCATGGAAGAGGTCCTGGAGGACGCGGTCGCGTTCGCCGGGGTGTCCAAGTACCCGGCCCGGGTGAAGTGCGCGCTGCTCAGCTGGATGGCGTGGAAGGACGCGACCGCCCAGGCGCTGGGGGACGATCAGAAGTCTGTGAGGAAGTCGGCATGACCGAGAACGCCGAGGCCACCATGAAGCCGGCCTCCGAGGAAGAAGTCCGTGAGGCGCTGTACGACGTCGTCGACCCCGAGCTGGGCATCGACGTCGTCAACCTGGGCCTGATCTACGGCATCCACATCGACGACTCGAACGTCGCGACGCTGGACATGACGCTGACGTCGGCGGCCTGCCCGCTGACCGATGTGATCGAGGACCAGGCCCGTTCCGCGACGGACGGCATCGTCAACGAACTGAAGATCAACTGGGTCTGGATGCCGCCGTGGGGTCCGGACAAGATCACGGACGACGGGCGCGAGCAGCTGCGCGCACTCGGCTTCAACGTCTGAGTCACGATCACACGAGAACGGCCGTGCCCCACGGGGCGCGGCCGTTCTCGCGTTTCCGGGCCGGACGGAGAGCTAGGAAGGCCCCGCCGCGCGGACCAGGTCGGCGGCCAGGTCCTCCTTGCGGATGCGCTGGTCCACGTAGAGCAGGGCGGTCACCAGGGGCGGGAAGACGGACACGATGCCCTGGCCGACCGCCTGGCCCACCGCGAGGACGCCGAGGAGCACCACCACGGAGACGAGCAGGGTGTTCCGGTCGTCGCCGGAGAAGTCGACGGCCGCCAGCGGCGCCGAGGCGATCAGCGAGAAGACCTGCTGGATCAGCGCCCCGACCACGCCCGCCATGAGCCCGGCCGCCAGCAGACAGGCGAAGAGCCGCCACCAGGAGCCCCGGACCAGGTGCGAGGAGCGGCGCATCGAGGCGAGGGCGCCCTGGCTCTCGATCACCGCCGCCGCCGGGGCGAAGCTGAACTTCACCCAGAGCCAGCAGGCGAGCGGGGTCAGCGCCAGCGCGCCGCCCACGGTGAGGAGCGGGGTGACGGACAGGCCGCTCTCGGAGTCCGCCACCGCCAGGGCGAGGGAGACGAAGGTGGCCATGAGCAGGACGAGCGGCAGCATCAGGGCCAGTGTCGTCAGCAGCACCGTGCCGAACACGGCGGGCAGCCGCGACCAGGCCCGCCGCCAGACCGTCCCGAAGGTCGTGGGGCGGCCCAGGACCGCTTCCTGGACCACCGCCGGGCACGCCGCGGTCACCAGGGTGTTGGCGCAGAGCAGCGAGAGCATCGCGACGGCCCAGACGCAGCCGAAACCGATGATCAGCGGCAGGACGTCCTCCCACCGCGCGTCCTGCCCGTCGGGCAGGTTCCACAGGGTGGTCACATGGTCGCCGACGACCGCGTAGGCGATGCCGACCGTCGCCCCGATGACGAGCAGGGCGCCGACGTAGGAGACCGCGGCCACCCCCAGGAGCTGCTTCCAGTAGCGGCCCACGGTGGAGAAGGCGCCGGTCAGGACGGTGCCGAAACCGAGCGGCGCCAGGGGTATCACGCCGGGCTTCGGCGGCGGGGGCGGTGGCGGGTGGCCGTAGCCGTACGGAGGCCCCGGGGGAATGGTCATGGCGGACACGTTATCCGGCGGCGTTGTGTACGATCGTACGCATGGGATACGGACTGCTCGCGGGTGCCATCGTCGCGGAGATCTTCGCGACCATCTCCATGAAGTACAGCGAGGGCTTCTCCAAGCTCTGGCCCTCACTCATCACCGGCGTGGGCTACGTCATCGCCTTCGCGCTGCTCGCCCAGGCGCTCAAGACCCTCCAGGTCGGCACCGCCTACGCCATCTGGTCCGGCATCGGCACCGCCGCCGTCGCCACCATCGGCGTCCTCTTCCTCGGCGAGACCCTCAGCCTCGCCAAGGTCGCCGGGATCGTCCTCATCGTCGCCGGGGTCATCGTCCTCAACCTGGGCGGCGCGCACTGATGGCCCGCGCCCGCCGCCACGACCCCGAGCGCCGCGAGCGGATCGTCGACGCGGCCCTCCGGGTCGCCGGACGCTCCGGCATCGCGGGCCTCAGCCACCGCACCGTGGCCGCCGAGGCGGACGTGCCGCTCGGCTCCACCACCTACCACTTCGCCTCCCTCGACGAACTCCTCGTCGCCGCCCTCCACAAGGCCAACGAGAGCTTCGGGCGGCTGCTCCGCGACAGCCCCGCCCTCACCGCGCCCGGCGCCGACCTCGCCGGGGCCCTCGCCCGCCTCATGGGGGAGTGGCTGGACGGCTCACGCGCCCGCGTGGAGCTGGAGTACGAGCTGTACCTCGCCGCCCTGCGCCGCCCCGCGCTCCGGCCCGTCGCCGCCGAATGGGCCGAGACCGCCGTGGCCGTCCTCACCCCCCGCACCGACCCCGCCACCGCCCGCGCCCTCGTCGCGCTCATGGACGGCGTCTGTCTCCAGGCCCTGCTCACCGGCGGCGCGTACGACGAGGAGGACGCGCGGGAGATGCTCGCACGGGTGCTGCGCCCGACCGGCGCCTGAGCCCACGCGGCCCGGGTCGGTGCCTGGGCCTGCCTGGCCCGGGTCGGTGCCTGGGCCTGCCCGGCCCGGGTCGGTGCCTGATCCCACCCGGCTCGGTCCGACGCCCGGTCCGACCGGTCCGGTCCGATGCCTGGTCCGACCGGTCCGGTCCGGCGACCGGTCCGGTCGGCACCTGGGACCGGGCGGCCCGACCGGCGCCCGAGACCGCCCGGTCCGACCGGAGCCTGAGACCGGTTGGCCCGCGCGGGGCCCCGCCGGTTAGGTTTTCCGTCATGACCACTGCTCCTCGCCCCACCGGCGCCGTCGCCGCGGGCCTCGCCACCATCGCCGGAGACGGCACCGTTCTCGACACCTGGTTCCCCGCCCCCGAGCTGACCGACGAGCCCGGCCCGGCCGGCACCGGGCTGCTCTCGCCCGACGAGGCCCTCAACGCCCTCGGTGAAGGCGCCGTCAAGGCCCTCGGCGTGGACGCACGCCGGGGCGTCGAGGTGGTCGCCGTCCGTACCGTCATCGCCTCGCTCGACGAGAAGCCGCTCGACGCCCACGACGCCTATCTGCGCCTGCACCTGCTCAGCCACCGGCTGGTCAAGCCGCACGGCCAGAGCCTCGACGGCGTCTTCGGGCTGCTCGCCAACGTCGCCTGGACCTCGCTGGGCCCGGTCGCCGTCGACGACATCGAGAAGGTCCGGCTGAACGCGCGCGCCGAGGGCCTGCACCTCCAGGTGACCTCGATCGACAAGTTCCCCCGGATGACCGACTACGTCGTGCCCGCCGGGGTCCGCGTCGCCGACGCCGACCGGGTCCGGCTCGGCGCCCACCTGGCCGCGGGCACCACCGTCATGCACGAGGGCTTCGTCAACTTCAACGCGGGCACCCTCGGCACCTCCATGGTCGAGGGCCGGATCTCCGCCGGGGTCGTCGTCGGCGACGGCTCCGACATCGGCGGCGGCGCCTCCACCATGGGCACCCTCTCGGGCGGCGGCAACGTCGTCATCTCGATCGGCGAGCGCTGCCTGGTCGGCGCCGAGGCGGGCGTCGGCATCGCCCTCGGCGACGAGTGCGTCGTCGAGGCCGGTCTGTACGTCACCGCGGGCACCCGGGTGACGCTGCCGGACGGCCAGATCGTGAAGGCGCGCGAGCTCTCCGGCGCCTCGAACATCCTCTTCCGCCGCAACTCGGTCAGCGGCGCCGTCGAGGCCCGCCCGAACAACGCGGTCTGGGGCGGTCTCAACGAGGTCCTGCACAGCCACAACTGACAGCCACAGCTGACAGCCACGACCGGACCAGCCACGACTGACCCACGGCGCAGCCCTGACCGCCCTGTCGGACTCCTCCCGGAGGCCCGGCGGGGCGGTCATCCGTTTGGAGTAACGGAGGGGGCGTCGTGAAACTCCTGTGGCGCACGGTACCGAAGGGAGGACCCGGCGTTAGCAGGGCGGAGCACAGTGTTCCCTGCAAGTGGACGAGCGAGGAGTCGACATGACGAGAAAGCCCACGGTCGCCGGAGTGCTCACGATGGCGGCGGTGCTCTGGCCCGCCGGGACCGCCGCGGCGGACGAGACGCACCACAACTCGCACAACGGGCCGAACATCGCCCTGATCTCCACCGGTCAGATCGACGACCCGATGGAGGACGTCCTCGAACACGCCGCGATCTTCGGCCGGACCGACACCACCGACTCCGCCTGATCTTCGCGGAGCAGCGCCTCCAGCAGGGCGCGCAGCCCGTCGGCCGTCTCCCGGTCGGCGGGCAGCAGCGGTTCCCGGGGCACCCCGCCGAGCAGCGCCTTGACCGTCACCGTGCCGGGCAGCCCGGCGGCCATCATCGCCTCGGTCAGCGGCAGGAGCCGGGCGTGGAGCCGGGCGGCCGTCGCGGTGTCGCCCGCGTCGAAGGCGTCCAGGACCGCCCGCAGCCGCCGGGGCGCCACATTGGCCACCGTGCTGACGTATCCGGCCCCGCCGACCGCGTACAGGGGCAGGTTCAGTTCCTCGCAGCCCGAGTAGTAGGCGAGCGGGGTCTCCGCGATCAGCCGGGCCGAGCCGAGCAGGTCGTAGGCGCAGTCCTTGACCGCCACGATCCGGGGGTGGGCGGCGAGTCGCCGCAGGCTCTCCGGGGCGACCCGGGTGCCGGTGCGGCCCGGGATGTCGTAGACCATCACCGGCAGTCCGGTGGCGTCGGCGGCCTTCAGGAAGTGCGCCTCGACGGCCTGCCGGGGCGGCCGGCTGTAGTACGGGGTGACGACGAGGAGTCCGTCGGCGCCCGCCTCCTCCGCCGCGCGGGCGAGCGCGACGGTGTGCCGGGTGTCGGCGGTGCCGACGCCCGCGACGACGTGCGGTCCGGGGCCGACGGCCGCCCGGACGGCGCGGACCAGGGCGGTCTTCTCGGCGTCGGTGGTGGTGGGGGACTCGCCGGTGGTGCCGTTGAGGACCAGGCCGTCGCAGCCCTCGGCGACGAGCCGGACGGCCAGCTCACCCGCCCGGTCGAGGTCGAGTCCGCCGGCGGACGTGAACGGGGTGATCATCGCGCACAGGGCGCGGCCGAAGGGGCGTGCGGTGTCCATCCGGAAAGTCTGGGCGCCCCGGACCTTGAAGGTCCACTTAGATCTTCTTGGTCCGGGGCGTAAGCACCGCTGAAGGATCGCCGGTGATCAGCGGTGCTGACGGGCCTACGGGCGGAAGCGCAGGACCTGCGGGTCGTGGTCGCTGTTCTGGTCGGCGAACTCCGCGTTGATGTGGACGCTGTCGTACGTGAAGTGACGCACGCCCGGACTGGTCAGGATCTGGTCGAGGACCTGGCTGTTGCCCTGGTACACGTACGAGTAGCGCTCACCGCGCGGCAGCGACTTCACGGCCGGGTACAGCGCGCCGCCGTCGGTCAGCGCCTTCGTCGTGCCGGAGAACTCGAAGTCGTTGATGTCGCCGAGGACGAGGACGTCCGCCTGCTTCTCGACCGCGAGGATCTGCTTCACGAAGGTGTTGACGGACTGCGCCTGGAGGAGGCGCTTCGCCTCGGAGGAGCGGTTCGGCGGCTGGTGGTGCGAGACGATGGACTCGTCGCCGCCCTTCGAGCCGAAGTGGTTGGCGATCACGAAGACCGTCCGGCCGCGGAAGACGAACTCGCCCGCGAGCGGCTTGCGGCTGGAGTCCCAGGCGGTGTTCGCCGGGTCGACACGGCCGGGGGAGAGGGTCAGCGCGGCCCGGCCCTTGGTGCCGGTCACCCCGGTGGGGGTGGTCGCGTCGCCGCCCGCGCGGTCCGTGAAGGAGACCCGCTCGGGGTTGAAGAGGAAGACCTGACGGATGTTGCCGCCGGGCTCGCCGCCGTCCTTGTTGTTCTCCGGGGCGATCGAGCGCCACGCGTACGCCGGACCGCCCGCCGCGACGATCGCGTCCGTGAACTTCTTGACCGTCTGCTCGGCGGAGACCGTGCCGTCGTTCTTGGCGCCGTTGTCGTCCTGGATCTCCTCCAGGGCGATGACGTCGGGCGCGGACAGGTTCTCCACGACCGCCTTCGCGAGCGCGTCGAACTTCGTCTGCGGGTCGCCCGGGTCCAGGTTCTCCACGTTGTACGTGGCGACGGCCAGTTCGTTGCGGTGCTGCTTCGCCGTGGTCTCGCGCTCCAGGCCCCGGTCGACGACCGTGCCGAGGGTGCGGGCCGTCAGGGTGTAGCCGCCGAACTGGTTGAAGTCCAGCGGGCCCTCGGTGGTGCCGGTCAGCCGGTCGCCGACGTTCGCCACCGGGAACGGCTGCTGGGCGAGCGGGGTCAGCGACTGGATCTGGAGCCGCCCGGTGTTCTGGGAGTCGTACGAGCCGTAGACCGTGCCGCCCCGCACGTTGCGGTTCTCCCACGGCTTCACCGTCACCCACAGCTCCGCGTACGGGTCGGTGGCGCCGACCACGCGCGAGGAGCCGATCCGGACGTTGGTGCCCTCCAGGGACTCGTAGTAGTCCAGGGCGTACTTCTTCGGGTTCAGCGTCAGGCCGTTGACCGAGCCGCCCGCCGCCGGGTCGCCCTCGGGGGCGTACCGGTCCGGCACCGACCAGGCGGAGATCGTCACCGGGGCGGGCACCGGGTTGTCCTTCGACAGCACCGTGACGACCGGCCGCGACAGCTGGGTGAGCGACTGGTTGCCCGAGGCCAGGCCGCCCGGGACGTACTCGGTGACCGTGCCGTTCACGCTGACCGCGTCGCCGACCGCGACCGTCGGAACGGAGCTGGTGAAGACGAAGACGCCCTCGCTGGTCGCCGGGTTGTCGTCCGCCTCCGGGTCCTGGATCCAGAAGCCGCGCGAACCGTAGGTCCGGACACCGGTGACGATGCCCGTCACCCCGGTGACCTGCTGGCCGACGAGCGGGGAGGTGCGGGTCGTGCCCTGGATGTCATGGATGCGGACACCGGCGGCGGTGTCCGCCGCGGCGCTCGACGAACCGCCGAGCAGACCGGCGGCGAGGGCGGAGGCGACGACGGCGGAGACCGCGGCGGACCGCGCGACGGTACGGCCGGCAGCTCTCGGTATGGAGGAAGGCATCAGGGGGCTCCGGGGGTGCTTGGAGGAACGGCAGAATCATCTACGCGCGTCAATCTCTTTGCAGAGGCACCGACTTGTCAAGGGTCGACGGGTGTACGAAGGCTGACGGACACATGAACCGGCGGACGCCCTCCCGGATGCGTCTACGCTGAGAGCGGTGCTCCGGGCCCGTCCCCTGAGCCCCCTTCGTCCTTCCACCCCCGTACGTCCCCGTCGAGGAGCCCCCACATGTCAGCGGAGCACCCCACCCTTCCCCCCGTTCGGCTCCGTGCGGACGCGGAGCTGGCGCGGGACGCCCTGGCCGCCCCCCTCCTCGCGCGGGCGGTGCTGCTCGCCCGCTGGGCCGGTCCCGACACCCGGGTCGACGCGGGCGGCGAACTCGTCGACGAGCAGCTCCCCGAGGCCGCCGCGCTCCTCGGCCTCACCCCCGACGAGGACGGCGAACTGGCGGCGGGCGACGCCTGGCGGCTCGCCGTCGACACCGGCCTCGTGGAGGTCAAGGACGGCACCGAGGGCGAGGACGGCGACACCCCCGGCAGCGCCGCGCCCGGCGAGAACCTCGCCGTCGTCACCGGCGGCTCGCCCCAGGACGTCCTCGCGCTCTGGCTGGACGGCTTCGACGCCGTCTTCGGCGACGCCGTCGCCCCCGTCATCGACGACCTCGACGCACTCGTCGGCGAGGACGGCGAGATCGACATCGAGGCCCTCGACTGGGACCCCGAGAGCGAGGCCGAGTTCCTGGAGGGCGTCCTCGGCAACCTCTACCTCCTCACCGTCAGCGAGGCCGCGCCCGACGAAGGCCCCGTGCCGCTGCCCGCCCTCGCCGCCTCGATGGTCGTCCCCGACGACATGGGCGAGCCCACCGACGACGTCCTGGAGCAGGTCTCCGACGCGATGATGCGGCTGGACGAGCAGTTCCAGCTGCTCGCACCCATCGGGCTCGTCGAGTACCAGCCCGTCGACGAGGCGCTGATGGCCGAGGAGGGCGAGGAGCCCGCGCCGCCCGTCGACGACGAGGACGTCACCCGCTACGGCATGGTCCGCCTCACCCCGCTCGGCCTCTACGGCGTCCGGGCCCGGATGCTGGACGCCGGGGTCGACGCGCCCGCCGTCGGCGACCTCGCCGACAAGGGCGCCGACGCGCTCCTCGACGGCATCGCCGTCTACCCCGAGGCCGCCGCGCGCGAGGAGACCGCCGCCTGGCTGGTCGGCCGGGACGCGCTCACCGCCGCCCGCGAGCTGCTGCACGCCGCCCGTGGCGCGGACGCCGGATCGCCGCTGCGCCGCCTGCACTGCCAGCAGACGCTGTCCCTGGTCGGCCCGGAGGCGGAGCCCGCCGTACGGGAGGTCCTGGACGACGCCGAACTCGGTGGCCTGGCCCGGGTCTGGCTCGCCGAGCGCGGCGCCGCCGACGTGCCCGCGCCGCCGGAGTCGATGGTCTTCTGGCTGGCGATCGACACCATCGCCGCCCAGCTCGACGCGGACGGCGACCTGGAGGAACTCCAGGAGCTGGTCGAGGGGCTGACCGGACGGCACAGCGGCTTCTTCGAGGCGGCCTGGCGGGTGCCGCACCCGGCGACGGCGGAGGTCCTGGAGGCGATGGGACGCCTGCACCGGGACAAGACCTCGGCGAAGGAGGCCCGCAAGGCCGCCTTCAAGGCCCGCTCCCAGCGCTCGAACTGACCGGACGGGGCGCACGGGCCCGCCGCGCGGACGCGCGGGCCCGCGTCGGGCTCGCCCCGCGTCGGGCTCGCCCCGCGTCGGGCTCGCCCCGCGTCGGGCTCGCCCCGCGTCGGGCTCGCCCCGCGTCGGGCTCGCCCCGCGTCGGGTGGCGGCCCGCGCGGGGCACCGGCCCGACCCCGGCCACGTACGCACGGCGCACCGCCACCGGTCGTGACCGGCGGTGTTCCCGTGGTGTTCAGACGCCGTTCGCGGCGGCGCGGGAGGGTGGCCCGCGAGAATCGGCCACCACAGGGAGAACGCCACACCATGCCCCTCAACCGCAGAGAGTTCACCAAGCAGTCCGCCGTCGCCGGTGCCGGGCTCGCCCTCACCGGTGTCGTGGGCGCCCTCGCCACCGCGCCCGAGGCCCTCGCCTCCGACGAGCCCGAGGCGTACGGCCCCGGCCACGACAAGGACCACGGCCACGGGCACGACCACGGGCACGGACACCGGATCGGCTACGGGCCGCTCCTCGCCGATCCCGAGGGGATGCTGGCGCTCCCGGCCGGATTCTCGTACCGCGTCGTCACCCACAGCGGGGTGACCCGTCTGGAGTCCGGCGAGTTCACCCCCTCCAACCACGACGGCACCGCGGCCTTCGCGGGCCCGCGCGGCACCACGTACCTGGTCAACAACCACGAGCTCAAGGGCACCCGCGACAAGTGGGCCCACCCCGTGCCGCTCACCGAGGGACTCGTCTACGACCCGGCGGCCTCCGGCGGCTGCACGGTCGTCGAGGTGCACCGCGACGGCACCGTCGCCGAGTGGGTCGGCCTCGCGGGCACCTCCACCAACTGCGCCGGCGGCCGTACCTCCTGGGGAACCTGGCTGACCGGCGAGGAGAACTCCGACCGCGCCGGGGTCAACGGCATGACCAAGGACCACGGCTACATCTTCGAGGTCGACCCGCGCGACCGGCGGGCCAACCGCGCCCCCAAGCCGGTCAAGGCCTTCGGCCGCTACGACCACGAGGCCGTGGTCGTGGACCCGAAGCGGGGCCACGCGTACCTCACCGAGGACGCCTCCAACCCCAACGGGCTGCTCTTCCGCTGGACCCCGCCGAAGGGCTTCGAGCACGGCCGGGGCAGGCTCCGCGCCCTCGCCGACGACGCCGGGGTGCTCCAGGCGTTCAAGTGCGTCGACCCGGCGGGCCGGTTCGTGGACGACCTGTCCCGGGCCACCCGGATCGGCACGGTCTACGGGGTGGACTGGGTCGACGTCCCCGACCGCGACGGCCGCACCACCTCCGTCCGCAAGCAGTTCGCCGCCGGTGAGGTCACCCGGGCCCGCAAGCTGGAGGGGATGTGGTGGGCCGACGGCGGCGCCTACGTCGTCTCCTCGTACGCGCGCGCCGAGAGCCCCGGCGCCGCGCACGACGGCCAGGTCTGGTTCTACGAGCCCAAGCGCCGCACCCTCACCCTCAAGGTGCTGCTCGGCGTGAACGCGAACCCGGACGAGGACGGCGCCTTCGACGGCCCCGACAACATCACGGTCTCCCCGTACGGCGGGCTGGTCATCGCCGAGGACGGCGAAGGGGTCCAGCACCTCTTCGGCGCCACGGACTCGGGCCGTACGTACCCGATCGCCCGGAACGACCTCAACGACAGCGAGTTCACCGGCGTCACCTTCTCGCCGGACGGTGACACGCTGTTCGCCAACATCCAGGAACCGGGCATCATGGTGGCCGTCACCGGACCCTGGCGCCGCCAGCCCCGCCGCTGAGGCCGGAACCGACCCCTGGTCAGCTCCATGGACTGACATCTAACATGTCAGTCCATGGACGCCTTACGGCCCGTGGGCCGGACCCTGCTGCGTGACCGCGCCTACGAGGCGCTGCGCGAGGCCATCGTGCGCGGTGACCTCGCCCCCGGCGCCCCCCTCAAGGACGCCGATCTCGCCGCACGGCTCGGGCTCTCGCGCGCACCCGTGCGCGAGGCCCTGGCCCGGCTCGGCGACGAAGGACTCGTCGAGTCCAAGCCACAGAGCTACACCCGGGTGACCCGGCCGGTCAGCCGGGTCGTCAGGGACGCCGCCTCGGTGGTGCGGGTGATGCACGAACTCGCCGCCAGGACCGGTGTGCCGCTGCTCGGCCCGGAGGGCATCCGGACCATGCGCGAGGCCAACGAGCGCTTCGCCGCGGCCGTCCGCGCCTCCGACGTGGAGGCGGCCCTGCGCGCCGACGACGAGCTGCACCAGGTGCTCGTCATCGCCAGCGGCAACCACGCCGCCGCCGCGACGATCGCCCGGTACACCCCCCTGATCCGCCGCGTCGAGCGGCGGCTCTTCGGCGACGCGGGCAGCTGTGGCTCGGCCGAGCTGCACGCCCGGCTCATCGAGGCGTGCGAGGCGGGGGACCCGGCGGAGGCGGTACGGGTCACCACGGAGATATGGGCCGCCCTCGAACAGCTCGCGGACGACGCCATCGAGGTCGCCGAGGTCACGGGGATACCGGCACCGCCCGGGACGGGGACCGAGGCGGGTGCGCCACTCCCGCCCGGGCCGCCCGGACGCTCGGGGCCGTCCGCGTCCGGAGCGTCCGGTGCGTCCCGCCCGTCAGGGGCCGTGGGCGGGTCCGGAGCCGCGCCGCCGGGGCCGTAGCGCGTCCAGGAACGTCGACCAGCAGCCGTCACTCACCGGGAGCCGCTTTGCCGATCACCGACTTCGAACGCTATCCGCTCCTCTTCGGGCCCTCGCCCGTCCACCCCCTCGAACGGCTCAGCCACCACCTCGGCGGCGCCACCCTGTGGGCCAAGCGCGAGGACTGCAACTCCGGCGTCGCGTACGGCGGGAACAAGACCCGCAAGCTGGAGTACCTGGTCGCGGACGCCCTCGCGCAGGGCTGCGACACCCTCGTCTCCATCGGCGGGGTCCAGTCCAACCACACCCGTCAGGTCGCCGCCGTCGCCGCCCGCGCCGGGCTGCGCTGCGTGCTCGTCCAGGAGAGCTGGGTCGACTGGCCGGACGCGGTCTACGACAAGGTCGGCAACATCCTGATCAGCAGGCTGGCCGGGGCCGACGTCCGGCTGGTGCGGGCCGGTTTCGGGATCGGCTTCAAGGAGAGCTGGGAGCAGGCCCTGCGCGAGGTCGAGGAGGGCGGCGGGAAGCCCTACGCGATCCCGGCGGGCGCCTCCGACCACCGGCTCGGCGGCCTCGGCTTCGCCAACTGGGCGTACGAGGTGGCCGAGCAGGAGCGGGAGCTCGGCGTCTTCTTCGACACCGTCGTCGTCTGTTCGGTGACCGGCTCCACCCAGGCGGGCATGGTGGCGGGCTTCGCCGCGCTCGCCGAGGAGGGCGGCAGGGCCCGCCGGATCGTCGGGATCGACGCCTCCGCGAAGCCGGTGGAGACGCACGGGCAGGTCACCCGGATCGCCCGGGACACCGCCGCCCTGATCGGTGTCGAACGCCCGGTGACGGAGGCGGACGTCGAGCTGGACGAGCGCTACCACGGCGGGGTGTACGGCATCCCGGACGAGGCCACCCTCGACGCGATGCGGCTCGCCGCCCGCACCGAGGGCATGGTCACCGACCCCGTCTACGAGGGGAAGTCGATGGCGGGCCTGATCGACCTGGTGGACCGGGGGGAGATCGGCGGGGACTCGACCGTGCTCTACGCCCACCTCGGCGGCCAGCCCGCCCTCAACGCCTACAGCGCCCTGTTCTCCTAGGGCGTGTTTCGAAAGTCCCGCCTGCCTGGCGACGCCTGGCACGCACGCTCGCCGCGTTGTCGGGATCACCCCGATACATCCAGTATCGGGGCGACCCTCCGCCTTGCGATCGCACGCACCAGACGCCGCCAGGCCTGCCCTCCGGGCAGACGGCGCCACTTTCGAAACACGCCCTAGCCGTTCCCCTCCGGGCTGCTCTCCGGGAGCTGCCCTCCCGGCCGTTCCCCGGACCGTTCCTTCCGGCCCGGCGGGTCCCGTCCGACCCCGGGCAGGACGGCGCCCCGGGTCGGACGGGACCCGGGGCGCGTCCGGCGGGCCGGTCGCTCAGAGTGCCTGCGCGGCCGGCTTCACCATGCCCCGGACGGTCCGCGACTTCACGAACTCGCCCATGGCGGTCATCTCCCACTCACCGCTGAACTGCTTGATCAGCTTGGCCATCATCACGCCGGTCTGCGGCTCGGCGGTGGTGAGGTCGAAGCGGACCAGTTCCTCACCGGTCGCCGCGTCCATCAGCCGGCAGTACGCCTTGGCGACCTCGGTGAACTTCTGGCCGGAGAACGAGTTGACGGTGAAGACCAGGCCGGTGGCCTCGGCCGGGAGCCGTCCCAGGTCCACGACGATCACCTCGTCGTCGCCCGCGCCCTCACCGGTGAGGTTGTCGCCGGAGTGCTTGACGGAGCCGCCCAGGATGGCCAGCTTGCCGAAGTAGCAGCTGTCCAGGTGGTTGCGCTGGGGGCCGTACGCGATGACGGAGGCGTCCAGGTCGATGTCCTTGCCCCGGTACGCGGGCTCCCAGCCGAGGCCCATCTTGACCTGGGACAGCAGCGGGCGGCCGTTCTTGACCAGGGACACCGTCTGGTTCTTCTGGAGGCTGACCCGGCCCTTGTCGAGGTTGATCTTGCCGGTGGAGACCGGTGCGGCGGCGGCCGGGGGAGCGGGCGGCACGGGGGCCGCGATCCGGGGATCGGCCGGGGCGACGGGCGGGGCCACCGGCGCCGCGACCGGCGGTGCGGCCTGGGCGGCGGGCGCGGGGGCCGCCGGGGCGGCGGCGGGCGTGTCGTCCACCGAGACGCCGAAGTCCGTCGCGATGCCCGCGAGCCCGTTCGCGTAGCCCTGGCCGACGGCGCGGGCCTTCCACGCGCCGTTGCGCAGATAGAGCTCGACGACCACGAGCGCGGTCTCACCCGCGAGCCGGGGCGGGGTGAAGGTGGCGAGGACGCTGCCGTCGTCCGCGTTGCGCAGGGTGGCGGTGGGCTCGACGCCCTGGAAGGTCTGTCCGGCGGCGTCGGGGCTCGCGGTGACGACGATCCGCTCGACACCGGCCGGCAGGGCGGCGGTGTCCACCAGGATCGCGTCGGGGGCGGTGCCGCCGCCTGAGCGGTAGGTGACACCGGGTCCGGACGGCTGGTTGTAGAAGATGAAGTCGTCGTCCGAGCGGACCTTGCCGTCGGCACCGAGCAGCAGGCCCGAGACGTCGAGCCGCACGGGGGCGGCGACGTCCACCGCCACGCGCGCGGCGGTGAGAGGGATGTTCGAGCCGGGGGTCATTGCGGTCATGCCAGGGGTAACGAACCGGGCACCTTTGCCGTTCCCTTACTTCCGTCCCGTTCGGCCACTCCGGTGACGGGGACGGTCCCTGGCCTGGCGTTCGTCGCCGAAGCGGTGCGCCCCGGTCCAGCGGGCCACGGCCGGCTGGGCGTTCCCGGTCCCGGCCTCGGCGAGGAACTTCGCGGCACGTGCGCCGCGCGGCACGCCCGCGGTGCGGCCGAGGTGGGTGAGGACGACGGAGCCGTCCCGGCGCTCCTCGTGGGCGGACCCATGGGGTCGTGGCATGACGGGCATCCTGCCGTTCCCGGTCGGATCCGTCCTATGAATATTCTTTCGACGGTGGGTGCGGTGGGGGTTGAAAGGCTGGTGTGACCAGTGGGAACAGGGGACGGTGGGGTTCCGGCGGGCCCCGTGGACGGCAGCCGCTTCCGGACGCGGGACGTGGACGAGGCGCGCGAGGAACTGGACGCGCGCTACTACACGAGCCGGATGGACGTCGTCGACCGGGAGCGGCGCCCTTTCGCGGCGCGCTTCGACATCGTCGTGCTCGGCCCGCTGGTCATCGGTGACCTGAGCTGCGGGACGGACGTCCGGATGAGCTTCGGCGAGCTGGGTGCGTACCACCTGAACGCGCCGCTCGGCGGCACGATGGAGATGCGCCAGGGCGGCTCGCCGGTGGTCGCCACCGCCGGGCGGGCCCTGCTGCTCGACCCGGCGGGGGACACCTTCCTCGACCGGTGGAGCGGGGACTGCCGGACGCTCGCCGTGAAGGTCGGCGCCGACGCCCTGCGCGACCGGCTCGAACAGCTCGTCGGCCGTCCGCCGCGCGGTCCGCTCGCCTTCGCGCCCGCCCTGGACATCACCCGGGGGCCCGGTCTGAGCTGGGTCCGCTTCGCCCGCCGGGTCGCCGCCGAGGCGCTGGTGGGGGAGGGCCTGGCCCGGCACGAGCTGGTGGCGGGCCCGCTCCAGGAGGCCCTGCTCAACGGACTGCTGCTCGCCGCCGAACACCCCTGGCGGGATGCGCTGGCGCACCCGGGGGAGCCGCGCCGCCCCGCCCCGGTCAAGCGGGTGATGGACGCGGTGCGGGAGCGGCCCGAGCACCCGTTCACCACCACCGAACTCGCCGCCCTGGCCCGGGTGAGCGTGCGCCGCCTCCAGGAGTCGTTCCGGGAGTACGTGGGGATGTCCCCGATGGCGTACGTGCGGGAGGTCCGGCTCGACCGGGTCCGCGAGGAGCTGCGGGCCGCCGCGCCGGACGAGGTGAGCGTGAGCGAGGTCGCCTGGCGCTGGGGCTTCGGCCACCAGGGGCGGTTCGCGGCGCGTTACCGGGAGAAGTACGGCGAGTCCCCGTCCCGCACCCTGCGCGCGGGGCGCTGACGGCACGGGCCGCCGGTGGCGCGGGGCCGCCGGGGAGAACGGTCCGGGTGGAGCGGGCGGCGGTGGTGCCGGTGGCGGGCCGCCGCGCCGCCCCGGCGGGGGACGGCCACGGGCCCGCGCGGCACCCCGTCACGCGCCCGCCCGGTGCCTCCGCGCCCCGCGTGCCTCCCGGCGCACCTCGCCGCGCATTCCGGACAGGTGCCGCGTTCCGCGGCTCGCGATGATCTTCGGCCGGGCCTACGGTGGGTGGGTCAGGAGCGCTCGCGCTCCCGTGGCCCGGGACCTGGCCGGCTCCCCCGTATCAGTCGGCCGGGTCCCGCGCGGGTCCGCCGCCCGCCCGTTCAGTGCGGCCACCGGGGCGGGTCCACGCAGAAGCCGCCCCCCACGTAGAGGTCCTCGGCGCTGCCCTCCGGGGGGAGCCCGTGCGCGGCCACGAGCCGCTCCGCGTACGGCTCCGAGTCGTCCCGGGGCACGTATCCCAGCGCCCGCGCGGTGGAGAGGTCCCACCACGCGCGCGTGTTGGCGGACGAGCCGTACACCACGGTGTGGCCGACGTCCTCGGCGGTCAGGGCCGCGTGCAGCAGCCGGGCGCAGTCGGCGGGGCTGAGCCAGGTGGACAGCATCCGCACCGAGGTGGGCTCGGGGAAGCAGGAGCCGATCCGGACGGAGACGGTCTCGGTGCCGTGCAGGTCCCAGTGGAGCTGGGCCAGGTCCTCGGCGAAGCACTTGGACAGCCCGTAGAAGGTGTCGGGCCGGTGCGGGGTGCCGACCGGGACGAGCGGCTCGCCCCCGCGCGGGCGCCGGGTGAACCCGACGGCGTGGTTGCTGGAGGCGAGGACGACCCGCCGGACGCCCTCCTCGCGGGCCGCCTCGTACAGATGGTGGGTCCCGGTGACGTTGGCCGCGAGGACCTTCTCGAAGGTCGACTCCAGGGAGATACCCGCCAGGTGCACGATCGCGTCCACGCCCCGGACCGCCTCGCGCAGCGCGGCGCGGTCCGCGAGGTCGGCGACGACCGCGTCCGGCGCGCCCGGCACCGGCCGGACGTCCAGGAGGCGCAGCTCGTGGCCGTACGGGGGCAGCAGCTCCCGCATCATCGTGCCGATGCCTCCGGCGGCGCCGGTGAGCAGAACGGTGCGGGGTGCGGACATGGGACTCATTCCCTCAGCTGGGTGCCATTCACAACCGTGGACACGCTAGGGAGGCTCCGAAGGGGCGTCAAGGGGCGGGTCCTGTCGTCCGGTTCCGTCCTTGACCGGCTCGGACGGGCTGAACTAGCGTGCGCGGGGATGCTGTTCAAGCATATGGATGACAGTCAGGACTGTGCACAGGACGGCTGTGCGCACAGGACTTCCCCGGGAGCCCCCGTGACCCCTGCCCCGCTCGCCGACCGGCTCGACGGCCTGCTGTTCTTCCCCGTCACCGCCTTCGCGCCCGACGGCTCCGTCGACCTCGACGCCTTCCGCGCCCATGTGCGCGCGGGCGTGGACGCCGGGGCCGGGGCCGTCTTCGCCTGCTGCGGCACCGGCGAGTTCCACGCCCTCGCCCCCGAGGAGTTCCGGGACTGCGTCGCCGCCGCCGTCGAGGCGGCCGGGGGCCGGGTGCCCGTCGTCGCGGGCACCGGCTACGGCACCGCCCTTGCCGTCCGCTACGCCCGGCTCGCCGAGGAGGCGGGCGCCGACGGACTCCTCGCCCTGCCGCCTTACCTCGTCGTCGCCGACCAGGCGGGACTCCTCCGCCACTACACCGAACTCGCCGCGGCCACCCCGCTCGACGTCATCGTCTACCAGCGCGACAACGCGGTCCTCACCCCCGGGACCGCCGTCGCCCTCGCCCGCACCGACGGGATCATCGGCCTCAAGGACGGTGTCGGTGACCTCGGCCTGATGCAGCGGATCGTCAGCGCCGTCCGCTCCGAGGGCCTCGGCCTGCTCTGCTTCAACGGCCTGCCGACCGCCGAACTCACCGCCACCGCCTACCGGGGCATCGGCGTCACCCGCTACTCCTCCGCCGCCTTCTGCTTCGCCCCCGACCTCGCCCTCGCCTTCCACCGCGCCCTCACCACCGGCGACGACACCATGGCGGACCGGCTCGTCGACGTCTTCTACCGGCCCCTCGTCGAACTCCGCGACAAGGGACGCGGATACGCCGTCTCGCTCGTCAAGGCGGCGGTACGGGAAGGCGGTCAGGACGTCGGCGGGGTGCGGCCGCCGCTGAGCGAACCCGCGCCCGAGCACGTCGAGGAACTCCTCCGGCTCGTCGCCCGCGCCCGCCGTCTCGTCCGGGAGGCCGGAGCGTGAGGGCCGGAGCGTTCGTCTACCCCTGGGACGTCGACGGCGACCCCGCCGCGCCCGGCCTCCTCGCCGGACTCGGCCTCGCGCAGGTCACCCTCGCCGCCGCCTACCACTCCACCCGCGCCCTGACCCCCCGCCACCCCGCCCACCGGATCGTCACCGCCGCCCACGCCGCCGTGCTCTACCCGCCCGATCCGGACCGCTGGGCGGGCCGCGCGCTCCACCCGTACCCGGCGGGGGAGTGGGCCCCCGGCGACGCCTACGGGCGGGCCGCCGACGCCCTCGCCGCCACCGGCCTCGACGTGCACAGCTGGGTCGTCCTGGCGCACAACTCCCGGCTGGGCGCCGAACATCCCGAGACCTCCGTCGTCAACGCCTACGGCGACCGCTACCCCTGGGCCCCCTGCGTCGGCCGCCCCGAGGTCCGCGCCCTCCTGGCGGACCTGGCCGCCGAGGCCGCCGTACGGCCCGGCGCCTCCGGCACCGAACTGGAGTCCTGCGGCTGGTACGGCCTCGCCCACCTCCACGCCCACGACAAGACGGGCGGCGTCCCGCTGGGCGACCGGGAGCAGTACCTGATGTCGCTCTGCTTCTGCTCCTCCTGCCGCGAGGGGTACGGGGCCGGGGGCGCCGACCCGGACGAACTGGCCGCCGCCGTGCGCGCCGCCCTCGCGCCCGTCTGGGCCGGGGCGGGACCGGTGGAAGGGCTCGGCGCCCTGGAGGGCCCGGCCCTGGCCTGGCGCGCCGGGACCGCCCGCGCCTTCCAGGAGGCCGCCGTCGCCGCCGTACGGGCCGCCGCCCCGCCCGGATTCCGGATCCTGCTGCACGCCGACCCGGACCCGTACCGCTGCGGCGCCGACACCGGTACGGACCCGGCGCACGTCCTGGGCCTCGCGGACGGGGTCGTCGCCCGGCCGCCCCGGGTCGCGCACTTCGCGGCCCACGCCCGCCGGGACACCGTCCTCGCGGTGAACCTGCCCGTCGTCACCGGCATGGGCGGCGCGCCCGCCCGCCTCGCCGACGACGCCCGCGGGGCCCGCGACGAGGGCGCGACCGAACTGCGGCTCTACCACGCGGGCCTCGCCTCGGACGAGGACCTGTCGGCGGTCCGCACGGCGCTGGACGCACTGGCGCGGGACGCGTTCTGAGGGACCGTCGGGGGCTTGTGCCGGGGCCGGATCGAACGGCTCCGGCGGCACGCGCCCCTGACGGTTCTCGGGGCCGGGCCCGCGCCCTTCTGGTGCTCGTCCCCGCGACCCGGTCCGTCCCGTGCCGGGCGCCCGGCCGGTCGCGGGGGTCGCTCCGGGGTCGGACGGGCTCAGCCCGCGTCCGTCTCCGCAGCCGTTTCCGCAGCCGTTTCCCCGTCCGTCTCCGTTTCCCCGTCCGTCCCCGTCCCCGTCTCCGTCTCCGCGTCCGGGGTCCCGTGCGGGGTCCCGGCCTTGGCGGACAGCAGACGGGCGGTCGAGGCACGGGTGTCCGCGACATGGGCGCGGGCCAGTGCCTCCGCCGCGTCCTCGTCGCCGTCCCGGACCGCCTCGTAGAGGCGCTCGTGCGCCCCGCACATCGGCTCGCCGTCCGACTGCGCCGAGGTCAGCCGGAAGAGCCGCCGCAGCCGTGAGTCGAGCGGGGCCATCAGGTCCACCAGGAGCGGGTTCCCGGAGAGTTCGACGATCCGCCGGTGGAAGTCGGCGTTGAGCGAGACGGCCTCACGGAGCCGCCCGGACTCCGCCGCCCTCCTGGCCCTCGCCAGGAGCCGCTCCAGGTCCCGCAGCCGCGCCGGGTCGGCGTGCCGCGCCGCGAGGCGGGCGGCCAGCCCCTCCAGGTTCTCCCGTACGTCGAAGAGGTACGCGGCCTCCTCGGGGCCGAAGTCCGCCACCACCGAGCCCCGGCGCGGCTGCACCGACAGGAACCCCTCCGTCTCCAGACGCTGCATCGCCTCGCGCACCGGCACCCGGGAGACCCGCAGCTCGTCGGCGATCTCCCGCTCCACGAGCCGCATGCCCGCCGGGTACTCCGCCTCGATGATCCGCTCGCGCAGCTCCACGTAGACCCGCTCCCGCAGGGACGTGTGGGTGTCCCCGATGGTGGCGGCGCGGTCGGCGGGGCGGTGGACGGTCATCGGGCGGCTCCAGACGGGACGGGCGGGGGCGGTGGTCGTGGGGGCGGCGCCCGGCCGGTGCCGGGGGCGGGTGCCCGGGGAGGCGGCGGGCGGTGCCCGGGGCCGTGCTGCTCCGATCTTCGCAGACGGGGCCGTGCCGGGGCGCGGGGGCCGGAGGCGGGGAAGGGCCCCGGAAACTCAGCCGACGTAAACCATTGCCTGGTATTCGGTATACCAGCTAGCTTGGCGCCGCACCGCGCTCACCAGGGGAGACCTCGACAGGCTCCTTCGAGCCGAATGGAATCCGCGAAGGAGCAGCCATGAGCGAGGCCCCGGCCCCGCCGCCGACCAGCCCTGTCCCCACCGACCACACCTGCCCCACCGGCCATACCGGACCTGTCGGCCACACTGGACCCACCAGCCACACCGGACCTGCCGACCGCATCGAACCTGTCGGCCACATCGAACCTGTCGGCCACACCGACCCCAGCAGCCCGACAGGCCCCGAGCGTCCCGCCCTCCTCGTCGGTGTGACCCTTCCCGACGGCCGCGCCGCCGACGTGCGGCTGTGCGACGGGCTCGTCCACGCCGTCGAGGACCACGTCCCCGGCCGCCCCCTGCCTCCCGGTGCGCTCCACCTGGGCGGCGTGCTCCTGCTGCCCGCCCTCGTCGACGGCCACGCGCACCTCGACAAGACCCTCCTCGGCGCGCCCTGGCGCCCGCACCGCGCCACCGCCACCCTGCGCGAGCAGATCGAGGCCGAACGGGCCTCCCGGCACACCGAGGACGTACCCGTCGCCGTCAGGGCCGCCGCCCTCGCCCGCCGGATGGTCTCCCTGGGCACCGGCCACGTCCGCTCCCATGTGGACGTCGACCCGGACACCGGACTCGGCCATCTGCACGCTCTCCTCGGCGTCCGCGAGGACTTCCGCGACCGGCTCGGCATCCAGCTCGTCGCCTTCCCGCAGAGCGGTGTCGTCACCGCCCCCGGCGTCGCCGACCTCCTCGACGCGGCCCTCGCCGACGGCGCCGACCTCGTCGGCGGGCTCGACCCCCTCGGCTTCGACGGCGACGCCGACGGCCAGCTCGACATCGTCTTCGGTCTCGCCGCACGGCACGGCAAGGGCATCGACCTGCACCTCCACGACGGCGGCGAGGCCGGTACCGCCCAACTGCGGGACATCGCCGCCCGTACCGCCGCCCTCGGCATCGGCGGCACGGTCGCCGTCAGCCACGCCTACGCCCTCGGCGAGGTCGGCGACGCCGAACTCGACCGCACCTGCGCCGCCCTCGCCACCGCCGGGGTCGCGATCATGACCAACGGGCCCAGCGGTCCGATGCCGCCCGTCACCCGCCTGCGCGAGCACGGCGTCCGGGTCTTCGCGGGCTCCGACAACATCCGTGACACCTGGTGGCCCTACGGCACCGCCGACATGCTCGAACGCGCCACGGTCATCGGCCTCCGCGCCGGACTCATGACCGACGCCGAACTGGCCGCCGCCGCCTCCCTCGTCACCGACGGGGCAGCCGCCGCCCTCGGCCTCACCGGGTACGGCCTCGCCCCCGGCAGCCGCGCCGACCTCGTCGCGGTCGCGGCGGGCTCGGTCGCGGAGGCCGTGGCCGCCCATCCCCGCCGTCTGCTCGTCCTGCACGCCGGACGGGTCGTCGGCCCCTTCACCGACGACCCGTACCCCCACCCCGTACCCCCGTCCGCCCCCCACCCGTCCGCCGGAGCCGCGAGATGACCACCGACACCCCGCCCCGGATCACCCCGTCCGCCACCCCGGCCCCCGCCACCGGACAGCTCGCCTCCGGCCGGATCGGCACCTTCGACCTGGTGTTCTTCGTCGTGGCCGCCGCCGCGCCGCTCACCGTCCTGGCCGGGGTCGCGCCCTTCGCCATCGGCATCGGCGGCCCCGGCGCCCCGCTCGCCTATCTGGTCTCCGGCGCCCTGCTCGCGCTCTTCGCCGCCGGGTTCACCGCGATGAGCCTGCACGTCCGCAACGCGGGAGCCTTCTACGCGTACGTCGCCCGGGGCCTCGGCCGTACCCTCGGCGTCGGCACCGCCTACGTCGCCGTGGTCTCGTACAACCTCGTCACCCCCGGTGTCGCCGCCGCCTTCGGCTACTTCGCCGCCGGGTCGATCCGGGACTCCACGGGCGTCGACGTGCCCTGGTGGCTGCTCTCCGGGATCTGTGTCCTCGGCGTCGGCGTCCTCGGCTGGCTCAAGGTCACCCTCAGCGCCAAGGTCCTCGGGATCGCCCTGGTCCTGGAGGTCCTCTCGCTCGTCGTCATGGACGGCGGCATCCTCGGCGAGCGCGGCACCGCCGCCCTCGACCCCGCCTCCTTCTCCCCCTCGACGCTCGCGGCGGGCGGGGTCGCGGGAATGTTCGTGCTGGTCATCGGGGCCTTCACCGGCTTCGAAGCCACCGCGATCTTCGCCGAGGAGGTACGCGAACCCCACCGGACCGTGCCCCGCGCGACCTTCCTCGCGATCGGCTTCCTGGCCGTCTTCTACTCCCTCGGCTGCTGGCTGATCATGGGCGCCTTCGGCACGGACCGGGCCGTCGAGATGGCCCGCGCCGCCGACGGCCCCGATCTGACCTTCCGCGCCGCCGAACTGTACGCGGGCCCCTGGCTGGCCGACGCCATGCACGGGCTCATCGTCGTCAGCGCCTTCGCCGCGACGCTCGCCTTCCACAACGCCGCCGCCCGCTACCTCTACGCCCTCGGCCGGGAGTGCCTGCTGCCCCGGCGGCTGGGCAAGGTCTCCGGCAGGCACGGCTCGCCCGGCGGGGCCGTCGTCGCCCAGACCGTCTTCAACACCGCCGTCATCGGCGCCGGGGTGCTCCTCGCCGCCGACCCGTACGGCGAGGTCTTCCTCTGGACCAACAGCGTCGGCGTCCTCGGCATCATGGGGATGCAGGCGCTCGCCGCGCTCGCCGTCTGGTCCTACTTCCGGCGCGACCGGCGCGGCCTCTCCGCGTTCCGGGTGGTCTGGGCGCCCCTGGTGTCCTGTGCGGGCCTCGCGGTCCTCACCGTCCTCGCGGTCGTCCACTTCGACCTCCTCACCGGCCGCACCGGCGCGGTGAACACGGCCCTCCTCGTCCCCCTCCCGCTGGTCCTCGCCGCCGGTCTCGCCGTGGCCCTCCGCATCCGCCGCACCGACCCGGCCCGGTACGCGTCCCTGACCACGGTCGACGTGGAACGGGACTGACCCGGAAAACCCGGATGCCCCCTCCCCTCCCTGGGCGGCCGTCAGACCAGGCGGCCGTCCCGGGCGACCACCCGGCCCGCGCGGACCACCAGGTCGCGGCGGGGGAGGTCCACCACCACCTGGGGCAGGCACTCGCCGTCCAGCAGCATGAAGTCGGCGGGGGAGCCCGGGGCCAGGTCCGCCTTCGGCAGGCCCAGCAGTTCCGCGCCGCCGTCGGAGGCCAGCCGGAAACAGGCTTCGAGTTCCTCGTCGAGCCGCAGGTCGAGGGCCCAGGCCGCCAGCCAGGCGCGGTGCAGCATGTCCGCGTTGCCGAACGGGCTCCAGTTGTCACGGACCCCGTCCGAGCCGAGCCCGACCCGCACCCCGCGCTCGGCGAGCCGCCGGAACGGCAGGATCGTCGTCACCGACAGCGCGACCGTCGTCAGCGCGATCCCCGCCTCCGCGAGCAGGTCCGCCGTCTCGTCCAGCTCCCGCCCGGAGAGCTCCGCCACCGCGAAGGCGTGCCCGACGCTCACCCGCCCCTGAAGTCCGAGGGCCCTGGTCCTGGCCGCGATGTCCCGCAGCGGCGCGAGACCCCGCTCGCCCCGGTCGTGGAGGTGGATGTCGAGCCCCAGACCGTGCTTCTCGGCGAGCGCGAAGACCGTGCCCAGCTGGTCGCCCCCGGCCTCGCCGGTGGCGTCGAAGCCCGCCGGGTCGATCCCGCCGACATGGCTGACCAGACCGCTCGCCGCGGCCTCCGCGAGCAGTTCCGCGACCCCCGGCGTACGGACCACCCCGTGCTGCGGGAAGGCGACCAGCTCCACGTCGACGACGCCCGCGAGCCGCCGCGCCGCCTCCGCCACGCCCTCGATCCCCGCCAGGCCGTACGCCGGGGCCACGTCCGCGTGGGCGCGCATCGCCCGGGTGCCGTGCGCCGCCGCGTGCGACATCAGCCGCAGGGCCCGCTCGCCCACCGGGGTGGGCAGCGCGCGGGCCAGCTCCACGTCCCCCGCGACGTACTCGGCGATGCCGTCCGCCGGGCGCCTGCCGCGCCAGGGCTCGCCCCAGGACGTCTTGTCGGGGTGGATGTGGGCGTCGACCAGGGTCGGCAGCGCCAGCCGCCCGCCCCCGTCGATCCGCTCCACGACGGCGTCCCGGGGGACCTCCGGAACCAGAAGTCCGTCGACCGCGACCAGGTCACGGGCAGGCCCGCCGAACGGCCGGACGTCGTGGAACAGGGTCGCGGTACGGGGCGGCGGGATCACGGGGGCTCCTCGGGAGGCGGGGCGGGACGGATGGGCGGGTGGACGGACGTCGTGGCGGGCCCGGCAGGAGCCGGACCGGAGCCGGACCGGAGTTGGGTCAGACCGGACCGGACCAGACCGGACCAGACCGGATCAGACCGGATCAGACCGGATCAGGCAGGACCGGGCCGGGCTCGCGGGTGTGCTGCCACAGCGATCTGGTATACCACGGGTGCTTCCTGGGCTCGTCGTCCACCCTCACCAGCGCGGTCCGTCACCTGGCCCGATCGTCACCGGGGCCGGGGCCCGCCGAACCGAGGCGGTACGGGCATGGGCCGGGGCCGTGCGGACCAGGCCGCGCGGCCGGAGCCGTACCGCTCGGAGCCGTACGGAGCGGGAAGGCGTCGCGGTCGTGACCGCGCCGACGCCGCCCGGTGCCCCGGGGGCCCTCACCACGCCAGCTTCTCCAGCGCGTCCAGGTCCGGCATCTCCGGTTCCTCCGGTTCCTGGTCGTCCCCGCCCGCCCTCAGCTCCGCCCAGATCGTCTTCCCGCGCCGCTCGTAGCGCGTGCCCCACCGCTCCGCGTACTGCGCCACCAGATACAGTCCCCGCCCGCCCTCGTCCGTCGCCGCCGCGTGCCGCAGGTGCGGCGAGGTGCTGCTGCCGTCCGACACCTCGCAGATCAGCGTCCGGTCGTGGATCAGCCGGACCCGGACCGGATCGGCCCCGTACCGCACCGCGTTCGTGATCAGCTCGCTGAGGATCAGCTCCGCCGTGAACGCCAGCCCGTCGAGCCCCCACTCCGACAGCTTCGCCGCCGCCGCGTTCCGCACCGGGGACACCGCCGAGGGATCGCGGGGCACCTCCCACTCCGCGATCCGGTCCCGGTCGAGCAGCCGGGTCCGCGCCACGAGCAGCGCGATGTCGTCCTCCGGCGTCGGCGACAGGAGCGTCGCCAGCACGTCCGCGCAGGTCTGCTCCGGCGACCGGTCCGGGCGGGAGAGCGCCGACCCGAGCAGTTCAAGGCCCGCGCCGAAGTCCCGGTCCCGGTCCTTGAGGAGCCCGTCCGTGAACAGCACCAGCTTGCTGCCCTCCGGCAGCCGCAGCTCCGTCGTCCCGAACGACGAGTCCCCGAGCCCGAGGCCGAGCGGCAGCCCCGGCGGCACCTCCGGGAACTCGACCCGCCCGTCCGGGCCCACCACCGCCGGTCCCGGATGCCCGGCGCTCGCCAGCGTGCACACCCCGGACACCGGGTCGTAGACCGCGTACAGACACGTCGCTCCCGTGATGCCCTCCTCCCGGCGCCGCCCCTCACCCCCGTCCGGCCCCTGCTCCGCGACCCGCTCGTCGGTCCGGCCCGTCAGCTCGTCCAGGTGCCCGAGCAGCTCGTCCGGCGGCACGTCGAGCGTCGAGAAGTTGTGCACCGCCGTCCGCAGCCGCCCCATCGTCGCCGCCGCGTGCAGACCGTGCCCCACCACGTCCCCCACCACCAGCGCCACCCGTGCCCCCGGCAGCGGGATCACGTCGAACCAGTCGCCGCCCACGCCCGCCTTCGCCGGGAGGTAGCGGTACGCCCCGTCCACCGCGCTCAGCTCGGGCAGCGCCCGGGGCAGCAGGCTCCGCTGGAGCGTCACCGCCATCGTGTGCTCCCGGGTGAACCTGCGCGCGTTGTCGATCGCCACCGCCGCCCGCGCCGCCAGCTCCTCCGCGAACGACAGGTCCTCCTCGTCGAAGGGCTCCGGGGTGTCCGCCCGCCAGAAGTTCGCCATCCCGAGGACCACGCCCCGCGCTCGCAGCGGCACCGTCAGGAGCGAGTGCATCCCGTACGCCAGGGCCTCCGCCGCCCCCCGGGGGTCCTGCGTCCGCCAGCCCTCCGCGACCGCCAGCTCCGTCCGCACGGCGTGCCCCGCCGCCAGGGCCGTCGCTATCGGGGCACCGGGCACCTCGAACCGCACGCCGTCCCCGACCGGCTGGAGCGGCTGGCCGGACCGCAGCCCGCTCAGCGCCGTCCGCCGCATCTCCGTGACGCCGACCGTCGTCGGCTCCTCCCCGCGCAGCACCGGTTCGAGCAGTTCCACCGTCGCGAAGTCCGCGAACCCGGGCACCGCCACCTCCGCCAGTTCCTCCGCCGTCCGTACGACCTCCAGCGTCGTCCCGATCCGCACTCCCGCCTCGTACAGAAGTTCGAGGCGGCCGCGTGTCACCGCCGCCCGGCCGGTCAGCGCGGCCAGCTCGGTGGTGTCCCGCATCGTCATCACACTGCCGGGCCCGGAGCCGTCCGGCGCCGTGGGCCGCACGTTCACCGCGAGGAGCCGGTCGCCCGCCCGGTGCACCTCGTCGGTCGCCGTCCGCCCCGACACCAGCAGCCCGGCCGTACGGGGATCGAGACCCAGTTCCGTGACCCGCCGCCCCTCCGCGTCCCCGGGCAGGTCCAGCAGTCTGCGGGCCTCGTCGTTGGCGAGCAGCAGCCGCTGGTCGGGCCCCACGATCAGGACGCCCTCGCGGACCGCGTGCAGGACTGCCTCGTGGTGCTCCTTCATCCGGGTCATCTCGGCGGGCCCGAGGCCGTGCGTCTGCCGCCGCAGCCGTCTGCTCACCAGGGCCGCGCCGCCCACCGAGAGCACCAGCGCGCCCGCCGCCGCCCCGGCGAGCACCGGCAGCCGGTCGCCCATCATGTGCGAGATGCTCTCCACCTCTATGCCACTGGTGACCATGCCGACGACCCGGCCCCGGGCGTCCAGCACCGGCACTACGGCCCGCACGGCGTCATGGGGGTTGCCCTGGTACTCCTCGGTGTACGACTCGCCGTCCACGGTCGCCCGGGTGAAGTCGCCGGCCGCCACCCGGCCGATCAGCGCCGGGTCGGAGTCGGTGTACCGCACGCCGGAAGGGCTCAGGACCGTCACGAAGTCCACCCCCGTGGCCACGCGGGCGGCCTCCGCGTGCGACTGGAGGGCCGCCGTCGGGTCCGGCGAGGCCAGCGCCGCGTCCATGCCCGGCCCTTTCGCGAAGCCCTCGGCCACCGAGAGCGAACGCACCCGGGCGTCCCGGAGGGTGTCGCCGCGCGCCTGGTGGAACGTGACGAACGCGGCCGACACGATCACCAGGAGCGCGATCAGCGCCTCAAGCGCGAACACCTGCCCGGCGACGCTCCGCAGCCCGCTCCTGCGCTCCCGCGCCCCGGCCCCGGGACCGGGCTCGGGAGCCGCCCCCGGCGCCACTCCGGCCCCGGACCCGCCCCCGGACCCCGCTCCGGAACCGGGCGAGGCCTGGGCGGGACCCGAGTGGCCCGCACCGGACGGGGAGCCCGGACCGGGCCCCGCCCCCGTCGTGGTCCCGGGGCCCGCGACCGCCCGGGCGCCGTGCGCGGGCGCCGCCGGGGCGCTGGATGCGGGCCCTGGACCCGGCTCGCGGCCCACTGTGGCACCGCCCGCCCCGGCCGTCCCCTGCCCGGCCGCCGGGCCCGCACCGCCCACCCGTACGGCCCCGGGGGTCTGAACGGCCCCGGGGGTCTGGGGAGAGAGGGGCCCGCCGGGGGCGGACGCCACCGCGTCGGGACCCGCCCCGGATGCCGTGCCCGCCCCCGGGCCCTGCTCCGGGGGCGCCCCGGGGGCCGACAGCGGAGTCGTGTCCCGGTCCGGGCGGCGGGCCGGGCCGCGCCCCGCGCCGCGTCCCGGTCCCCGGGCCGTCATCCCGTGCTCCGGGCGACGAGCAGCGCCACGTCGTCCGCCGCGCCCGGCCGCCGCAGCGCCCGGAGCAGCAGGTCGCAGCTCTCCTCCAGGGGCCCCCGCGCCTCGTCGAGCAGACCCACGAGCAGCGCGAGGCGCTCGTCGATCGGATCGTCACGGGTCTCGATCAGCCCGTCCGTGTAGAGCACGAGCCGGTCCCCGGGACGGAACGGCACCCGGGTCGTACGGAACGTCCCGCCGCCGACCCCCAGCGGCACCCCCGGCTCCACGGACACCAGTTCGGCGGGCCCGTCCACCGGGACCCGTACGGGCGGCAGATGGCCCGCGTTCGCGATCCGGCACCGGCCCCTGGCGGGGTCGTGCACCGCGAACAGACAGGTCGCGATGGAGTGCTCCAGGTCGTCCGTGATCCGGTCCAGGTGCCGCAGGACCTGCGGGGGCGACAGATCGAGGTCCGCGAAGGCCCGGGTCGCGGTCCGCAGCCGCCCCATGACCGCCGCCGCCTCGATGCCGCTGCCCATCACGTCCCCGACGACCAGCGCCGTCTTGTCGTCGGGCAGCGCGATGGCGTCGTACCAGTCGCCGCCGACCTCGCTCGACGCCTGCGCGGGCTGGTAGCGGGCCGCGAGTTCCAGACCCGGGCGCTCCGGCGGCAGCCCCGGCAGCAGACTGCGCTGGAGCGTCACCGCCGAGTTCCGGACGCTCTGGTACCAGCGCGCGTTGTCGATGCTCACGGCCGCGCGGGCCGCCAGCTCCGTCGCGAGCAGCACGTCGTCGGCGTCGAAGGAGAGCGGGTTGCGGTCGCGCTTGAGGTCGAGCGCGCCCAGCACCTCACCGCGCGCGATCAGCGGCACCGCCAGATACGAGTGGACCCCGGCCCGCGCGAGCCGCACCGCCGCCTCGGGGCTCCGCGCGATCCGGTCCAGGTCGCCGGGGCCGACCCGCTCGACGAGCACCGGCAGCCCGGTGCGCACGCACCGCGTGACCAGCCGGTCCGCCCCGTACCGGGCGACCGTCCCCGGCGGGTCCGCCGCCTCCCGCGCCCCGGTCCCGGTCGCCGCCTTCAGCGCCAGCGCCCGGAACACCTCGGGGCCCTCCGAGGGGGCGCCCGGCCTGCGCAGGGTCAGGACGGAGTCGAGGACGTCGACGGCGGCGACGTCCGCCAGCTCCGGCACCACGACCTCCGCCAGTTCGTCGGCGGTCCGCTCCACCTCCAGGGTGGTGCCGACCCGGGCCGCCGCGTCCGCGACCAGCGCGAGCCGCCGCCGGGACCGGTCGGCCTCGGCGTCCGCCCGGTACCGCTCGGTCACGTCGATCACGGAGGCGGCGACGCCCAGGACGCGGTTCTCGGAGCCTTCGAGCCGGTACAGCGACACCGCCCAGGCGTGGTCGTGGTCGGGGTCGGCGGGGGTCCGGCCGACCACCTGGTGGTCGAGCAGCGGGGTCCCCGTGGCGAGGACGGCCCGCAGCGAGGTCTCCAGGGAGACGGAGTCCACCAGCGGCAGCATGTCCCCGATCCGCCGTCCGACGTGCAGGGCGGCGGGCAGCCCGTTGATCCGCTCCAGGGCCGGGTTGACCAGGACGTACCGCAGTTCGGGGTCGAGGACGGCGAGGCCGATCGGGGACTGCGAGACCAGCCGGTCGGAGAGCGCCAGCTCGGTCTCGATCCGCTCGACGACCGTGTGGTCGGCGGCGATCCCCAGGGCGAACAGGCCCCCCAGGTCGTCGGTGAGCCGCATGTTCCGGAACTCCACCCGCCGGACCGTGCCGTCCTTGTGCCGTACGGGGAAGTCGCCCGCCCAGGTGGTGCCGTCGCGCAGCACCTCGCCGAAGAGCCGCAGGGCGTCCTCCCGGTGCTCCTCGCCGACGATCAGCCGCGCCGCGTACCGTCCCAGGGCCTCTTCGGCGCTGAAGCCGAAGAGGTCCTCGGCCCGGGGGCTCCAGAGCACGATGCGCCCCCGGGCGTCCACGACGACGGCGGCGACCCCGAGCACATCGAGGAGCCCCGCACCGTCCAGGGGCACACCCACCCGCCCCGTCGTCCCAGAGAAGGAACCGGCCGTCACGCTGCCCTCCTCCCGCCGCGCCGCGCCTCCTTCCATGCTCCCCGCCCACCGGCCCCGCCGCACCCGCGAGGGCCCCCGAGTCTTCCCTGATCACCGCCGTAGGGGGACCGTTCGATCACCACCGCGGGGGACCGGACCCCCGGACCGGGACGCCGTCGTCGCTTCCCGCGGCGCCCGTACGCCCGCCGGACCGTCGGGAACGGGGCGGGTCAGGGCCCTGTCAGGCGCCGCCGAGCCCCGCCTCGCGGGCCCGTACGACGGCCTCCGACCTGCTGGCCGCCTGGAGCTTCGCCAGGATGTTGGAGACGTGGTTGCGGACGGTCTTCTGGCTGAGGACGAGCCGCCGGGAGACGGCCGGGTTGTCCAGGCCCCGAGCCACCAGATCGAGGACCTCGCGCTCCCGCACGGTCAGCTCGGGCAGGGGCACGGGGGCTGCTCCGGGGGAGCGCAGCCCGGTCAGGTAGGCCACCGCGCGCGAGGCCACGGCCGGGCCGAGGATGACCTCGCCGTTGGCCACGGCCCGTACCGCCCGTTCGATCTCCCCGGGCCCCGCGCCCTTCAGGAGGTAGCCACGCGCGCCCGTGCGCATGGCGGCGAACACCGAGTCGTCGTCGTCCAGCATCGTCAGGACCAGCACGGCGGTCCCCGGCCGGATCCGCAGCATGGCGCGGATGGCGTCGATCCCGGACGGCAGGCGGTCGCCCAGGTGGAGATCGACGACGGCGAGGTCGGGGCCGTACGCCCCCACCGCCGCCACGGCCGCCTCCGCCGTCCCCGCCTCGGCGACCACGGTCACGCCCGGGAGCGCCTCAAGGAGGATCGACAGGCCCATGCGGAACACCGGATGGTCGTCGACGAGCACCACCCGGATCCCCGGCCCGGAGCCCGCCCGGCCGTCTGGGCCTGTGCCGGGTCCGGAGCCGGGTCCGAAGCCCGCCCGGCCGTCCGGGCCTGTGACGAGTCCGGAGCCGGGCTCGAAGCCCGCCCCGGCGTCCGGCCCTGCGACGGGCCGGGAACGGGGCCAGGTACGTGCCCCGACGTCCGTTCCGGCCCTGAGCCCGGAACCCGCCTCGACGCCCGGCCCGGCGCCTGCCTCGACGCCCGGCCCTGAGCGGGGCCCGTCGCGCCGCTCGGTGCCGAGCCCGAGCCCGACCCCGACGTCCAGCCCGACGTCCAGTCCTGCGCCCGCCCCGGCGTCCAGCCCGTAGCCCGCCCTCGACCTCGCCCCGGCTCCCATTCCGCCCCCCACTCCGGCCCCGATTTCGATTCCGGTCCCCGCCCCCGGATCAACGCTCATGCGAAGGGGCCGCCTCCCGCTGGAGGGGGATGCGGAGGACCAGCCGGGTGCCCTGCCCCGACCTGCCCGGATGCCAGGTCACGGTGCCGCCGGCCTCCTCCGCCCGCTCCCGCATCGACTGCGTCCCCACCCCCGGGCGACTCCCCGGGTCCACGCCCCGGCCGTCGTCCTCGACCACCACGGTGAGCACCTCGCGGCCTTCGAGCTCCGCCACGCAGGTACGGGCCCCGGAGTGCCGGGCCACGTTCCGGATCGCCTCCGCGACGATCGCGTACACCGTCCCGGCGATCTCGGCGGGCACCGGACCCGTGCCCCGGTCGCGCACGCTGACCGCGAGGCCGTCCGCCTCGTACCGCATCACCAGCTCCCGGAGCGCCCCGACGAGCCCCAGTTCGGCGAGGACGGGCGGTACGAGCCCCCGCGCCAGGACCCGTACGTCCTCGACGCACAGGTCCAGCTCGTGCCGGAGCCGGGCGAGCAGCGGAGGGGCGGGGCCCGTCCCGGGGCGGCCGAGGTCGACGGCCGCGAGGCCCAGGCCGATGCCCGCCAGGGCGGGCCCGAGATGGTCGTGGAGTTCACGGCGCAGGGCGCGCCGCTCGTCGTCGCGGGCCGCGGCCAGCCGGCCACGGGACTCGCGCAGCTCCCTGGTGACCGTGGCGAGCCGCACGGCGCTCGCGACGACGGGCGCCACCTCGCCCAGCGAGGTGCGGGCCCGCCGGTCGAGGCGTTCTCCCGGGCGGCAGGTCACCACCAGCTCCCCGGCCGCCCGCCGCCCGACGGCCAGGGCCAGCCGGATCGGCTCCGTCCCCGGGGCCGGAGCGCCGGTGTGGGCGAGCCGCTGCCCGTCCGTCCCGAACAGCTGTACGGAGCTGAGGTTGAAGGAGGCGGCCACGCTCTCCGCCATGCCGGTCAGGACCTCCTCGGGGGTGGCCGCGCTGCTGAGATGCCCCTTGACCCGGCTCAGGGCCGGGACGGCCGCCTCGCCGTGCACGAGCCGGTCCACCCGGCGTTGCAGCCAGGCCCGCGACGGCTGGAAGCACGCCGCCACCGCCGCCGTCGCGAGGACCCCGGTCAGGACGTCGTCGCCGCCCGGCAGCGCGAGCCCGAGCAGGGCGACCGCACCGAAGTGGGTGGCGACCAGCAGGCCGGTGAGGAGCGCCCCGACCAGGGTCCGGCTGACGGCGAGCCCGATGTCCCACAACTGCTGCCCGAGGACCACGACCATGACCGCCGCCGGGAAGAACGCCTGCGAGGCCAGGTGGGTCAGCGGGATGACCACCTCCGTCATCGGGTGCCCGCTCTCCTGCCAGACGATCAACGGGACGAACGTGAGGGAGACGAGCGCACCGCCGATGGCCAGCCAGCCCAGTCCCCGCGCGGACGGGTCCCGCAGCCGCCGGAGACCGGCGTGGGCCGCCGCCACCAGGCCCAGCACGGCCACCGCCGCCAGGACCCACAACTGGAGGACGTCGCAGACCCGGGTCCAGGTCTCGTTCCGGATCGCCAGCGGGGAGAACGGTTCGTCCTCCGGCCAGGGCCACGCCGAGGTCAGCCGGACCGTCAGCGCGAGCACGATCGCCGCGACCCCGGCGGCCACCGCCGCCTTCGCGGGGCGCCCGAGGCGCGGTGCGGCCAGCAGGTACGGCACGATCAGGATCAGGGCGAAGGTGCCGGGCACCCACGCGGTGCCGTGCAGGACGGCCCAGGGCGGCGGGGACTCCGTGCCGCCGAACATCGGGACGAGCTGCGGCGTCAGGGCGGCCACCCCGCCGCCGACCGAGTGCAGACCGACCAGCCAGGCCACCGGATGGAACCGGCGCCGCAGGATCACGGCCGCCGTCAGCCCGTAGACCAGCGCGTCCGTGACGTCCGCGACGCTGTACAACTGCTCCGAGTAGGGCGGTACGTCCCCGAACAGCATCAGCGCCAGCGCGGTGAGGGCCGGGCCCCACGACAGTGCCAGTACGGCCAGCGCGGCGCCCCCGTGCCCGTCGCCGGTGGCGGCCCGCCGGGCCGCCGATCCGATTCTCCCCATCCGCTCAGAGTCCCAGCAGGGGCCGTCCCTGGGCGAAGCGTTGCCCCGGCGATTCCCGGCCGGATGCGGGGTGCCCGGAGCGGGCGGCGGTCCGGTGAAGTGCCCGGCGGGCCGGGGCACCGGTCCCGTGCGCCCGGGACACCGGGACGGCCAGCCTGACCGGGGTCAACGACGAACGCGGGGCACGCCGTCCGGGAGACGGGCGGGCCGCCGCACTCGATTCCTTGGGGGAACCATGTCCGTCACCATCCGCCGACGTGCCGCGCTCGGCGCGCTCAGCCTGATCCTCGCCGTCCCGCTGGGCCTGGCCTCGGCCCCGTCGGCGGGCGCCGCCGACGCGCCCGTGGCCCGGAGCGTGGGGCAGAGCGCCCCCCAGAGCGTCGCGCAGTACCGGAGCGACTGGAACAGCCTCAACGGCTACCGGCTGCGGCAGGTCGGGACCACCGCCATCTACGTGGTGATGGACGGTCAGCGTCGGCTGATCCCCGACATGGCCACGCACACCAACCTGTTCGGCAACTCGAACGTCCAGCAGGTGATCGACCTCTACAGCATGCCGGACGGCGGGCCCCTGTCCTCGGGTGCCATCCTGGCCACCTCTCCGAACTCGGACTCGGCCTGGCTGATCAGCAACGGCATCAAGCGGGGGATCACCTTCCGCGCCTTCGAGAAGTACGAGTTCGACTGGTCGAAGATCCGGATGCTGCAGGACGTCGTGCTCTTCTCCGTCCCGCAAGGCCCGAACCTCGACCTCTGAGCCCGGACGGCCCCGGACAGGGCCATGACCAGCCCGGACGAGCCCGGCCGGAGACGTGACGGAGACGTGACAGAGGTATGACGAGGTGTGACGAGGTGTGACGGAGGAGCCTCCTCCGTCACACCTGGGGCGCCTGCTCGGCCACCCGGCCGGCGCCCCGCTTCTCGTACCGCAGGGCCGCCCCCGTCGCGAGCGCGCCCAGGCCCTCCCAGAGGCCGACGCCGAGGAAACCGCTCGGGGCGCGGCCGGTGACGACCGCGAGGGTGAAGACCGCGCAGGTCAGAAGCCGGAAGGGGACCGTCCAACGGAAGAAGGGCTTCCAGTCGGCGAGGGCGGCCAGCACGTAGTAGACGCCCATGTTGAGCGCGGCCATCGAGGAGGCCGTCAGGAAGACCAGGGTGTGATCGCCGTCGGCCCGCCCGCCGTCGGGCACCGGCTCGAAGCCCATCACGGTCAGCAGGGCGTCCGGGACGGCCAGACCGACGACCCCGAGCGCGGCGGCGAGCACCCCGAACACAGCGATGGTCCAGCCGGAGAGGGAACGGGGCAGGCGCACGGCGGTCCTCCGCGGGATCTCTGTTCGGGTCGTCCACCCGACTCGAATGCGTGCTCGGAAACGAGCGTGCCCCTGCTTACCGTGTGACGGGCCCCGACGGCCAATCGGGGCCCCGAACAGGCCGTTCCACGGCCGGAAACCGCGCGCCGGGCGGGAGCGTCCGCCCTGCCGGAGCGCCCGCCCCGCCCGCCCTCACCCCTGCTTCAGCGCCGCCGCCATCATCTTCTGCGCCACCGGGGCCGCGAGCCCGTTGCCGCTGACCTCGGAGCGGGCCGCGCCCGAGTCCTCGATCAGCACGGCGACGGCGACCTGCTTCCCGGTCGACGGGTCCTTCGCGTACGAGGTGAACCAGGCGTACGGGGTCTTGCTGTTGTTCTCGCCGTGCTGGGCCGTACCCGTCTTGCCGCCGACCTCGGCCCCCGCCACGGCCGCGTTGCCGCCCGTGCCCCGCTCCACGACCGTCCGCATCGCGCTGCGCAGCTGCTCGGCGGTGGACGAGGAGACGATCCGCCGGGTGTCCCCGTCCTCGAACGTGGTGAGCGGGTCGCCGCCGGAGTCGACGACCTCCGACACCATGTGCGGGGCGGCGAGCAGTCCGTCGTTGGCGATCGCCGCCGACACCATCGCCATCTGGAGCGGGGTGGCGGTCACGTCGAACTGGCCGATGCCGGTGAGCGCGGTCTGCGCCCGGTCCATGCCGGAGGGGTAGACGCTCGCGTAGGCGCGGACCGGGACGTCCAGCTCGGCGTCGTTGAAGCCGAACTTCTCGGCCATGGCCCGTACCTTGTCCTGACCCAGGTCGGCCGCCAGCTTCGCGAAGACGTTGTTGCAGGAGTACTGGAGGGCGGTGCGGATCGTGGCGTCCGCGCAGGGCGCCGAGGCGTTCTCGTTCCGCAGCACGGTCCGGGTGCCCGGCAGGGTGTAGGGGGAGGGGCTGTCCGTCGCGGTGTCCACGGAGCCGTAGAGCCCGTCCTCCAGCGCCGCCGCCGCGACGACCAGTTTGAAGGTCGAGCCGGGCGGCAGCGGCTGCCGCAGCGCCCGGTTGACCATCGGCTTGTCCTCGTCGGTGGTCAGCGCCTGCCACGCCTCGCCGTCCGAGGTCCCGGCGATCCGCGACGGATCGTAGGACGGGGTGGAGACCATGGCGAGGATCCGGCCGGTCGCCGGATCGACGGCCACGGCCGCTCCCTTCTTCTCCCCGAGCGCCCGGTAGGCCGCCTTCTGCACGTCCGGGTCGATCGTGGTGACGACCGTGCCGGGCTTCTGCTGTTCCCGGGTGACGGCGTCGAGCGGGCTCTTCAGCCGGTCGTCGGTGCCGTCGAGGACGTCCGCGTAGACGCCCTCCAGCTGGGTCGCCCCGTACGCCTGCGAGCTGTAGCCGGTGACCGCCGCGTACAGCTCGCCGTCGGTGTACGTGCGCTGGTACCGGAGATCGGTCCCCTCCGTCCTCTTCGAGCCGGTGACCGGCTCACCGGCCACGACGATGTTCCCGAGCGGCTGCGCGTACTGCGCGATCGTCTTCCGCCGGTTCTTCTGGTCGTCCGCGAGCGCCTTGCCCTGGTACGCCTGCACCCAGGTGGCCCGGCCCAGCAGGGCGAGCACCAGGATCAGCACGAAGACAGAGGTGCGCCTGATCGTCTTGTTCATGGCACCCAGAGGGACGAACGGGCCGGTGGGGGACGTTCCGGATGTATCCGGTTTCTCAGCGAACCTTCATGTCCGGCATGTCCGGCCACCGCTCCTTCCGGGGCCTCTCCCGTGGGTCCGGCACGGTCTCCGGGGCCTCCCGCCGTGGGCCTCCGGCGTTCCCCGGCTCCCTCCCGTGGGTCTGCGCCACTCCCGTCGCCGGGGCATGGAGCGGCAGAATTGACCCGACAATTCTCTGCCTGATTGCACCACTTGCCGGGGTCAATAGGCTCCTAGAGTTGTCCTCATGAACGAGAACACGACCTTCGCCCCGCTCCTGACCCGCGCCGCCACCGCCGAGACCACCGCCGACCCGAGCAGTGTGATGACCCTCCTCGCCGACTCCGGGAGCACCGGCGGACAGCTCACCAGCTACCGCTCCACCTTCGCGAAGGGCGCGGTCGGCGCCCCGGCGCACTTCCACACCAGGGCGTCGGAGATGTTCTACGTGCTCGGCGGCTCGCTCCAGGTCCTGGTGGGCGAGGAGCTGTCCGTCCTGGAGCAGGGCGACTTCCTCCTCGTCCCGCCGCACACCCCGCACGCCTTCGCGGCGGCGCCCGGCGCCGAGGCGGACGTCCTGTTCGTCTTCACCCCGGGCATGGCCCGCTTCGACTACCTGCGCCTGCTCGGCCGGGTCATGCGCGGCGAGGCGGACTTCGAGGAGATCAAGGCGTCCTCGGAGCAGTACGACAACCACTACGTGGACAGCCCGGTCTGGCGTGCGGCGCTCGCCGAACGCGGCTGACCGGAGAACGCGGCTGACCGGATCCGCCTGACCGAGCGCGGCTGACGGATCCGGCCGAACGAGCGCGGTCGACGGATCCGGCCGAACGAGCGCGGTCGACGGATCCGGCTGACCGGACGTGGCCGACCGGGCCCGGACCGGCCCCGGGTTCAGAGCCGCCGGGTCGCCAGGGTCAGCCGGTCCCGCGCGTCGAACAGCGCGTCCTTGATCGTCTGCTCATGGGCCGGAGTCAGCCGGGCGACCGGCACCGAGCAGCTGATGGCGTCCCGCGCCGGGGTCCGGTACGGGATCGCGACGCCGAAGCACCGCAGCCCCACGGTGTTCTCCTCGCGGTCCACCGAGAACCCCCGCTCACGGATGACCCGCAGCTCCTCGATGAGCCGCTCGCGGTCCGTGACGGTGTGCTCGGTCAGCGCGGGCAGCGTCTCCGGCAGCAGCTTGCGCACCTGCTCGTCCGTGTGGGTGGCCAGCAGCGCCTTGCCCAGCGAGGTCGAGTGCGCGGGCAGCCTGCGCCCGACCCGGGTGAACGGACGCAGGAAGTGCTGGGACTGACGGGTCGCCAGATACACCACGTTGGTGCCGTCGAGCCGCGCCAGATGGATGGTCTCGCCGGTGTCGTCGGAGAGCCGGTCCAGGGTGGGCCGGGCGGCGGCCACCACCTCGTCGCCGTCGATGTACGAGGTGCCGACGAGCAGCGCCCGGACCCCGATGCCGTACCGGGTGCCGGTCGAGTCCGTCTCCACCCAGCCCAGTTCGACCAGGGTCCGCAGCAGCATGTACAGGCTGGACTTGGGGTAGCCGACGGCCTCCTGGACCGTGGCCAGCGAGTGCATCCCGGGGCGTCCCGCGAAGTACTCCAGCAGTTCCACGGTCCGCACCGCGGACTTCACCTGTGCCCCGCCCGCGTCGGAAGTCACCATGACCCTCGCCCCTTTCCCCTCGTCCGGTGGCCGCCTGGCCGGACAGGCCCCTTGTGGGACGGCCGGGCCCTCCCTAGAGTCCCGTACGGATGCTCGTTCATCCACAGGAACAGTGTTCAGAATAGCGAACAGGGGCGTGGCGGTGGCGGCAGAACCAGTGTGGAGCGTGGACCCCCGGACGGGGAAGCAGCGCGAGCGGGTCGCGGTGGAGGCCACGGCCGAGGACGTCGACCGCTCCGTACGGGCCGCGCACGCGGTCCGGGAGAGCCTCGCCGACCGGACCGTCCGCGCCGCCTTCCTCCGTACCGCCGCCGACGCCCTCGACGGGGCCGCCGACCGGATCGTGGCCGCCGCCGACGCCGAGACCGCCCTCGGGCCCGTCCGGCTCACCGGCGAACTCGCCCGCACCACCGCCCAGCTGAGGGCCTTCGCCGAGGTCGTCGAGGACGGCTCCTACCTCGACGTGCGCATCGACCTCCCCGACCCCGGGGCCACCCCGCCCCGGCCCGACCTGCGCCGCTGGAAGATCCCCCTGGGCGTCGTCGCCGTCTACGCGGCCAGCAACTTCCCGCTCGCCTTCTCCGTCCCCGGCGGCGACACCGCCAGCGCCCTCGCGGCGGGCTGCCCCGTGGTCGTCAAGGCCCACCCCGACCACCCGGCCACCTCCGCGCTGTGCGCCGCGCTGCTCCGCCGCGCCGCCGCCGACAGCGGCCTCCCGGAGGACGTCGTCGTCCTCCTCCACGGCTTCGACGCGGGCGTGGAACTGGTCCGGCACCCGCTCGTCGCGGCGGCCGGATTCACCGGCTCGGTGCGCGGCGGCCGCGCCCTCTTCGACGCCGCCGCGGCCCGGCCCGTACCCATTCCCTTCCACGGCGAACTCGGCTCCCTCAACCCGGTGGTGCTCACCGCCGCCGCGACGGGGGAGCGCGCCGAGGAGCTCGGCGCGGGGCTGGCCGCCTCCATGACCCTGGGCGCGGGCCAGTTCTGCACCAAGCCGGGTCTCGTCCTCGCCCCCTCCGGCGAGGCGGGCGACCGCTTCCTCGACGCCCTCGCCGACGCGCTCGCCGCGACCGGCCCGGCCGTCCTGCTCGACCACCGGATGCGGGAGGCGTTCGTCACCGGAGTCGCCGGGCGCGCCGCGCTCTCCGGGGTGAAGACGCCCGTCGCCCCCGGAGCGGCGGACGCCCACACGGTCACCGCCGGAGTCCTCGCCGTCGACGCCGCCCGGCTCACCGAGGACGGCCACCGCCTCCTCCTGGAGGAGTGCTTCGGTCCCGTCACCGTCGTCGCCCGCTACGCCTCCCGTACGGAGCTGGCGGAGGTCCTCTCCCGGCTGCCCGGCAACCTCACCGCCACCCTGCACATCGGCGCCGACGACCCAGAGGCGGCCGGACTCCTCGCCGAACTCACCCCGCTCGCGGGCCGGGTGCTCGTCGACGGCTGGCCCACCGGCGTCGCCGTCGCCGCCGCCCAGCACCACGGCGGGCCCTACCCGGCCACCACCTCCACCTCGACCTCGGTCGGCGCGACCGCGATCGAGCGCTGGCTCCGCCCGGTCACCTACCAGTCGACCCCGGACCACCTGCTCCCGCCGGAACTCCGCGACGGGAACCCCCGGGGAGTGCGGAGGCACTGAAACGGGAGGGGTCGGGGGCTTCGCCGGGACCTGAGGGGAGGGCGGGCCTCGTTCCTGCCCCGGAGCCCCCGGAGCCCCCGGAGCCCCCGGAGCCCCCGGAGCCCCCGGAGCCCCCGGAGCCCCCGGAGCCCCCGGAGCCCCCGGAGCCCCCCGAGCCCCCGCCCCCGGCGACGCCGGTCGGACCCTCGCGCGCCCCCGGCCCAGAGCCGCGTCGGGTGGGCGTCACCCCGCGTCCGGGAGGCCGGGGCCCACCGCAACCGGGTCACCGGCTCCCGCGTCCTGTAGGGCTGTGATCAGACTCGCCACCGCCGCCGATCTCGATGCCGTCGTCGCCCTCCACACCGAGGCCCGCGCCACCTACTACCGGGGCCACCTGCCGGACGCCGAGTTCCTCGGGCCCGGGGAGGTGGACCGTTCCCGGGCGGGCTGGGCCGCCGCCGTGGGGCGCGGGACCGTGCTCTGCGCCGAACGCGACGCGGAGCTCGTGGGCGTCGCCGCGTACGGGGAGCGCGACGGCCTCACCCACCTCACCCAGCTCCATGTGCTGCCCGCCCGCTGGCGGTCCGGCGTCGGCACCGCGCTCCACGCCGCCTGCGTCCGCGTCTGGCGTGCCGCCGGGACCCCCTCCGTACGCCTGGAGGTCTTCGAGAAGAACGAACGGGCCCTGGCGTTCTACGCGGCCCACGGCTGGATTCCGGACCCCGAGCGCCCCCGCGACGGCGACCACCTCGTGCTCCGGCTCACACCGGGACCCGCAACGGAATGACCCGGACCGGCGGGGCGGAGTTCACCGGCATACGAGAGTTCTCGGGTCGGGCCGGTGTGTGACGTGGAACCGGACGCGGCGGGCCGGGTCACGGGCGGACCTCCCCATAGGGGTTGCCCGTCCCGGGTTCGACGCGCCAGTAGGTCTCCGTACGCAGCTTGAAGCCACGGTGTCCCGGGTTCATGCCGGTGTGGGCGAGCGACCACGTCTGTGCCGGACGGCCGTCGCCGTCGGCTGCCGTGGACACCTCATGACAGGTAGCGCACTCCATCCGGAACACGGCGACGGGAACCCCGGGCCGGTCATCGGCGCTCAGCTTCCACACGGCGTGCGCCAGGGTGCGACGGCTCACCAGTGCTCCCACCCGTGCGTCTGCCGGGCCCGTGCGGTCTCCTCGGCCGTCGCCGGTCGAACGTCCTCCTTCGCGGCGGTCCACGCGTCACCACTGCCGACGGGGCGAATCCAGCAGAGACCCGTCACGACTCCCAGGAACCGCCCCACGGCACCCGTGCGCCCGTCCGTGACCATCGAGCCGAGCTCCGGCTGTTCCGCATTCCCGGGGGCCGTCACAGGCTCGCCCACAAACCGAAGTAGACCCGCCGCAGCAGCGGGCGGGTCGGCATCACGTACCCGCCGCGCGGAACCCAGTCCGGCGGGTCGGACCACGCCGGGAACGGGTTCCGCTCATCAGGAATCGGTGGATAGGGACGCTGCGCACGTCGCTCCAGCGCCGTGGTCAGCTCCGTCACTGCCTTCGCCAGTTCCGTCGTAACGGATTCCCTGGTGTTCTCGCTCATCGCCGTCCCCTCAGTACGTCGTAGGAGGACTCTCCCGCCGTCGGACGAACCGCTACAGGGATGCAACGTCCCAGTTTGTCGACGCTATTGATCGACTCCCAGGAACTCGGCGAGCTTGCGCAGGCCGACCGGCCGGGACGGACCGGCCCAGAGGTCGCTCACGACGGCGACGGCGAGGGTGTGGTGGCGCATCCAGGCAGGGGCCACCCGCCGCAGCGACTCAAGGGCCTTCACCGCGCCTTCGGCATGACCCACATCCGTGTGTGCCCGTGCCACGTCAAGGAGCAGCCAAGTGCGCCAGGAGGGTGGGATGTCAGAAGAGAGGCGCATTCCCTCGGCCAGCCTCAGAGCCTCTTCGGGCCGCTCGTGCTGGACGGCCAGGCGGACGCGCTCGATGCGGACGGACGACCGGCTGAATACAGAGACGAGTTTGCCGTCCACGGGGGGTGGGAGCCCGGCCAGCCGACCGGCTGCCTTCTCCGCCGTCGTCATCATGTCGTTGGCGGTGGCGTAGTCGTCGCTCCGGGCGTAGGAGGTGGCTGCGGACATCAGCAGCGCACCCCACACACGAATGCCTTCCGATGTGTGGGTGTGCTCCTTCTCCACGCCGTCCGCAGCGTGAACAGCGAGGTTCCGCGCGTCGTCCAGGCGGGCCTGCCGCTGGTAGGCCCATGCGACGGAGTTGGAGACCATGGGCGCGAGCAACGGGTCCGACGAATCCCCGGCGGCGAGATGGGCCCGTTCCAGTGCGGACAGCGCAAGATCGGTCTTGCCGAGCCGGATGGCCAGGTGTCCCCCCAGCTGCAGAGCCTTCCCCAGTGCTGCTTGTCCGGCGGCACGTTGTTCCGGTCCGCCCACCGCGGCCATGAGCCGTGCGTCCGCGATGATGCCCGGCAGCGCATCGATGAGGCGGCCGAAGTCGGCAGCGTGGTACAGCGTCCAAGCCTCGGTGAGTTCGGCCCTCAGGAGGGAGGGAGAGAGCGCCTCGGCGCCCGCGGGCTCGACGGGTGGGGCGAAGAGCGGCGGCATGATCGCGCGTCGTACGGCGACCAACTGGGGCGGGTCGGCCTCCCCGCTGGACGGCACGGCGGGTGGGTCACCGAGTAAGGCGGTCAGCTCCACCCCGAGGCCCCGGGCCAGCGAATGGAGCGTCGGCAGGCGTGCGCTGTGCTTGCGGTGCTGTTCCAGCTTCCGGATCACATCGACAGACACATCGGAGCGCTCCGCCAGTCCTTCCTGCGTGTGGCCGGCAAGCCGCCGCAGTCTGCTCAGTCGGTCGCCCAAGTGCTCAGCCATGAGTACAAGTTACTGCTCCACGTGTATCAAGCAGCTTCCCTGCCGGTCGAAACCGTCCCCGTCGTCATCGCCCCCGTCATCGCCCCCCGCTATCGTCCGACGGTGTCAGTCGGCCACGCGCGGACGGGGACGCGGACGGGGACGGGGACGGACCGAGTTCTCCGATGTCCTGGGCAAGCCGCGTGCCGCACCGGCCGACAACCGTGGTCGCGCCCCGGTGCGCGTGCCGCACCGGCAGGGCGTCCGTCCGGGACACGGGCACTCGGGCCGTTGCCCGCCGTCGCTCCGTCGAGGGCGGGCGGCGGGGAGCCCCGGGAATGATTCGGGCAGGTGGGGACGTTCCATCGGGGAACACCCGTCCGACCATCGGTACCCCTCGGAGAGAAGTCCTATGCGCGTCGAGATCTGGAGCGACATCGCCTGCCCGTGAACCAAGAGAACCAGATCTTATCGCGGGGGGCCGGACCTGCGGGGAATTTGCCCCAACTGCCTATGTGAAGAAGCGCAGTTGAGGCAACCAAAGAGCCCCGCCCATGCGCCACGGGGGAAGCGCACAGACGGGGCCGTCCAGGGGGCCTACAGGGCCGCGCTCAGGGTCTCGCAGACCTCGGCGCTGGTAGGCCGGTTGACGGGCGAACGGCTGAGCATGTGGGGGATGAGACCTCCCAAGACTCCAGGTACCTCTACCGGTCGGTGAGGGCCCGCCACGATGGCCCACCGCTGGTCTTCCCTGGAAGCGTCGTCCGGGTAAGCCACGTGCCGCCATCCCGTCGCGCTGATGAACAGGGCAGCCCCCAGCGCGTACACGTCCGCTTCCTGCGTCGGCGTTGCTGTTCCTGAATCCAACACGCTGGCTGAGATTTCCGGCGCTTCGTAGTGGACGAGACAGCCCCGGTATGGGAAGTCATAGGCGCGGGGAATCCGGCCCCCGCTGGACAGCGCAAGATCGATTAGGAACGCGCCGCCGGACTCCCCTAGAAGGAAATGGTCAGGCTGTACGTCCCCGTGCGTCCATCCCGCTCCGTGCAGGGCCGACAGGGCCACGGCGCATGAAAGCGCGTCTCCGACGTTCGGTTCAGCCTCCTCGTTCCGACAGGGTGCCCATCGGTCATAGAGGCTCTCCCCGCGTCGCCACGGCTGAGCGCCCCACGTCCCGTGTTCCCACTCTCCGCTGAAGATTTGATCACGGGTGAGCTGGCGCAGAACAGCCGCTTCGCGGGCAGGTGCCAGAGCGGTCCATGCGTGCGTTCGACTCGGGTAGCCGACTTTCACCGCGTAGGGACCGGATTCCGTCTTCACCTTCCACACGGAAGAGCCGCGCCGGTTGAGCACCAGTTCGGCCGGTCCCGGATTCAGCAATTGGAGCGCTCCGGACGGCGGATCGTACGGCCCTTCAAAGATCATTCTTCACCCTCTAACAGTGGGGCCGATCCTCGCGATTGAGGACCGACCCCTTCCCCTGTGCTGGCCAGACGGTTGTCAGACCGCCCGGTAGTCCCGCCCGCAGTCGGCATCACACTGCGCGGCATTCTCGCCGTTCACGGTCCACAGTTCATCCGTGACCGTGAACCCACCGGCCTTGATGGCGTGCGCGGTCGCCTGCACCTCCTCCAGGACCCGACCACCGCCACCCGGGCGCGGGTTGTGCTCCAGGAACCGGCCCGCGTACGTCTCGCAGAACTCGCGGTAGTCGGCGGTGTGCAGGATGAACGAGTGAAGCGCGCCGTCCACGTCGTCGCTGGGGACCATCTTGACCGTAGCCGTGCCGACCGTGGCGAGGAACGCGAGCGCCTGATCCGTCGCGCGCTCCGCCTTCTCCAGGTCGTAGCCGAAGTGCATCACGGTGAATTCCGCGATGCTGTCGAACAGGTCGGCGCTCACCAGAGAGCGGCCGGTCTTGAGGCCATTCGCTACAGCGGTCATTCCTGTGTTCCTCCTTGTCGAAGTGGAGCACGGTGCCCGGGGTGCTAGCTCTTGCTTGAGCCCCCCCGGAGCTACCCATCCCGTGAGGAATGGAGATTGAGCCGCCCCTGCCGGGGTTTCCTGGTGGGGGAACACCTCTGCGGATATGCGTCCGGCAGGGACGGAGATTTAGGCGGCCCAGCCTCGGGCCACGATGACGGCGACGGCGTAGACCCACGCAGCAGCGGCAAGACCCACCACCAGCCCGCGCACGGCTCTCACGTCTCCTCGGTACGGAACGGGGACAGGGGCGGGTCGCTGCCGGGCGGGAAGTAGACCAACCCGGAACGCATGTCCAGCGCTCCGCCTCCCTCCGTCCACCAGCCCTCTGGAGAGTCCCTGTATGGCCCGTCAGGGTCGTCTATGAGGCTGACCAGCATTGGGGCTGGTAGCGGGCGCGTACGGCGCTTTTGGAGCCTCACGGGAACCGTCACCGCTTAAGCCCCTGCGGGTCGTCACAGTCGATGTGCCGATAGACCACGGCCGGACCAGCGGACTGCCTTTCGATCTCACCCCGGCGGCAGCGCTCCAGGGACTTGATCGGCTTCCGGCACGCCGGGCACGTCTCCCCCGACGGGGCGAAAGTTGTGTACTCCGGTCGGCTTGCGTCGGTCTCGGGCTGCTGCGTCGTGCTTGCCATGGTCGCCGTCCCCTCACGTGGTCCGATGACGACCAAGCTAGGAGGGAGGGAACATCAACTCACAGGAGATTGCACGAGGTTGCACGCCAATCACCCGAGTGCATCCATGGCCGATGAGATCAGCGCGCGAGCAGGGTCACCGTAGACAGCCAAGGCTGCCAGCTCGGCGAACGTCTCCGCGTACATGGTCACTTCGCTGGGCTGCGTGATCGTGAGGTACCCAGAGACCAACTCGACGTTGACCTGTGCAGAGTCGAAGATCCAAAACCCCTCGACCGGCATTCGTGACCGGGCAAGGCGCATAGGCACAATTCCCAGGCTGATATTGGAAAGCGAGCCGAGCGTAAGAAGGTGGCCGAGTTGGCCAAGCTGTACATCGGTTTCACCTAGGCCGTTCCGCAGTACGGATTCCTCAAAGAGGAACGCAAAGCGGCGGCCACTCTCATAGAGCACACGCTGGCGGTCCATCCGTGCGGCAACAGCTTCGGCAACGTCGTCAATTTCCACGCGCCTCCGCTGAACCGCGCGCAAAACAGTTTCCGTGTATTCGCGTGTCTGGATCAATCCCGGCACGAGCCACGAGGAATAGCAACGAAAACGCCGAGTGCGTTCGTACAGCGGCAAGCGCGCTTCTTGAGCCTGCTTAAGGCCCGTGCGTTCCATTCTTCGCCAACCGATCCACGCACCCTCGGCAGTCCTCAGGAAGGCAACGAGATCGGCGGTTTGATCCTCCGCGCCGGTCGCCCGACACCAGGCCAGAATATCGTCAGCGGACGGGGGTGTCTTGGCGTTCATGATTCGAGAAGACTTGGACGGATGCCAATCGCAGCGCTCGGCGATATCGCGACCCGTCAGACCAGCATCCCGGCAAAGCTCAGCGAGTCGATCAGCTAGAGCCTGCCGGGCCTGCTGTGCGCTGGAAGATGGAGAGACGGCCATGATAGGAAATCAGCGAACCCGGTATTCCCCGTGAGGCGTGGCCCGTTCCCAAACCGATCCAAACGCCAACTTCACCATTTCGACGACGGCCGGTTCAGTGCACCACTCACGATCAACCACTTCGCCAATTCCAGAGAAGTAGGTGAACAGGACCCTCTCGCCGTCGAACATCCAGAAATCGGTACCGGGGAGCGCGATATTCGCTGAATTCCGGCGAGGCAGCCAACGAACTTGCTCCCCAGCCGCAACGTTTGGAAACGTCACATCGTGCTCGTACCGGATATAGTCCGTCACCGGCTCGGAAACGATCCGGGCGCGCTGCATCACAACCCCGCGCCCCGTCACCTCAGTTACCACGTCCAGAAAAGGACGCCACCACGAGGAGCGATCAGCAGGGTTAAGCCTTTTTCCTTTCTGCCAGGAAATGAACTCGGGGTCGTTGGGTTGGTAGGCGTCGCGCATTTCAAGGTGCACGGCCGACTCTTTGGCCTTGATCAGGCCCTCAAGTACCGGGTTTGTCATTGCCTCTTACTCGCTGTCGGGCCGGGGGATGAATTGGAGCATGACCTTGGGGAGACGGATGATCGTCTCGTGGTCCGGCACATCCGAGGAATGACCGGGAACGGAACCGATTTCCTTACACGCCTGCACCTCTTCCTCGGTCGCCTTGTATGACTGGATCAGAAGATCACCGGTCTCGTCATCGAGCCAGATCGTGGGCGAGTCCGTGTCAGGGCTGTTCGGGATGATGCCAATGAACCGTAGGGCCATGTCCGCTCCCGTTGTCGAGTGGGTTGCACCAACGTGCACGAGCCTCCCCCCTACGGGGCGGACAGCGCAAGAGGGCAGACCTCCAGCTATCGACCTAGGACGTGGTCACCCTCAAGGCATAGGAAAGCCCCGGGCAGCGAGTGACCAGGGCATCAAAAGAGGGTCGATACCTCCGCGCAAAGGCTTCGAGTTGCGGCGCTAGCTTTTTCCCTCCCTGCCGCGCTTCTGTGAGGCCCGGAGGGGGTCACCCCCCAGGGGTACGGTCTGACGATACGTCAGGAAGTCGAATTGGCGCGACTCAGAAAGGCGGAACGTCGTCTTCCGATTCACTCTTCGTGGTCCAGCGCTCCCACTCACGCTGAGCCTGTGATTGCCGCTGACGCTCAGCCACAACACCACCAGCCTGATTGCGGCCTGTCTCTCGGTTATGGCAGCGCACGCAAAGGGCTCTCAGGTACTCGTGTGCATTCGGATCGGAGACGCCACGCTTGACCAACTCCTTTCGGCTCAGCGGGAAGTGATCAGCCACCTTCGACGGCTGATCACACAACACGCACCACGCATTCAGGTAGAGGAATGCCGCACGCTTACGCGGCCAGTCCTTGCCGTATGCGCTGGTCCCCTTCTCGGCACGTCGGGAAGTCAGCATGTGCACATGATCGCTACAGGCCCGTTCCTTACCGCTTACCAGGTTGGGACAGTTAGGGGTCATGGTGCAGCGCCGCCGGGGGAGGCTGGGCATAAGAGGGGAGTCCCTTCGGGAGGCAGGGGCACCTACGGATTTCCGGAGGTGGGGGCGTCGGCAATGGCGCTGAATAGCTCCGCATCGCTGAGCCTCCGGATTGCTGCCACGGCGTCCATTTCCTGCTGTACGTCGTCCAGTGGGTCTAGCTCATCCTCCGCAGTGCACAGCATGTTCCGAATGGCTTGCACCAGGCGTGCCGCCTTTTCCGGATCGGCATTTCCGCCAGTGAGAATGCCGCTCAGTTCGTCGGCGTAGGTGAGTGCATATCTCAGTGATTGGGCCAGCGCCTCAGCGTGCGAGGATGCGCAGTCGTCAGCGAGCATGGGCGTTTTCCTTCACGCCAGCACACACGCTAGCGAACAGGCTGTCAGGGAAAAGAGCAGGTCAGAAAGGGTGGAGATTCTCGCCGGCTGAGGGTGCCTGGTTGCGGCAGCACACCCCGGGGAGGGACCCCCTTGCCGACGCAGAGAAGCGCGGCAGGGAGGAAAAAGCCTGGCATGGCGCATTGAAGGATTCCTGCGGGTAACGAAAGGGCCGTGCCGCTGGTGGGGAGTTCCAGCAACACGGCCCTAAGTGCTCACGCGGGCGGAACGACGGGAGGGGAAATCATCGCCACCCCGTGGTCGAGCGGGTAAGCCCTGCTGTTCTCAATTCGGTAAAGCTCGCCGGTGGCACCCCGGGCGTACTTAGCGGAAGGTGTCAGCGGTTCCCCAGTTTCAGCATCTCGGGGCCAGTTGGGGTAATCCCACTTGGGGCCCGGCTGCAACAGCGTCTCATCAATCGGGTTTGCGCTGTCGAAATAGCTAGTCATTAATGCCTTTCCATGCCCGGTAGCCCGCCAGGCAAAGTGACTTTCGGTAGCCCGGGTAATCCGGTCGGATGCCCCGGGCGATTAGTTGAGCGCGTACCAGCGGATAGAAACAGTTCACGTCCGCTGGCACGCCTAGGCCGTCCTCAGTGCACAGCTCACAGAACGGGCTATCAGCCATAGTGGTCAGCCCACATCAGCCGTAGCGCGTCTAGCGGAATGGTCGGCGGTGCCAGCGGATTACCGGCAGCGTCGTAGTGGGTGAGGTCCACCAGGGCGCCACGCTGCCAAACCACGCCCCGGACTACCGGCGCTCCGCCAGGCTGAGGAAAGACCACATCCGTCGGTCTGTGCGTGTCAGCGAAACACGGCGCTCCATTGGCATCCCGGGGCCAGACCAGATAGGCGGGTTGGCCGTTGTAGTCTGGCCCCGGGTCAAGTAGGTCAGGGGTCATTCCTAGTCCACCTTGTACGCTGCCAGCGCCTCAGCGACAAGGGAATCCCCGCGCCTGCGCCGAAGTGCATAAATCGCGTCTTCCTGCCAGCGCCTCAGCTCCTCCAAGGGGTCCACGTAGCGAAGGTCAGGAACATTGCACGTGTCGTCCCCAAGCAACGTTGCGCAATGGTGGGCATGAGCACGGATGGTATCGACGGCATCACGCCGGGCTAGGTATTCGACAACCAGGCCGTTAAGAGTCCCAGCCTCAAGCGCGGTCGCCATCTCATCGGCGCTGGGCTTGTCTCCCTTAGCCTGCTTCTCAATCTCCATTCGGTCCTTGAGGAACTGGGCGGCTAGCTCGCGTTCCTTCTGTGCGCGCTCAGCGGCCTTCTCAGCCTGCCGGACAGCCTCAGCCTCGGCCAGCTTCGCGGCAGCCGCCTCAGCGGCCTTGAGCGCCTTCTCAACGTCAATCGCGGTCATGATGCTTTCCTCCGTGGTTAGTTGGTGGAACCGTAGCCGCGCGCAATGCGCTGGTCCGGGGTGATGTCCTCAGGGCTCACGCTGGCCTGCTGCTGCGGAGCGTCGCCTAGCTGAGCGGCAGCCTTGCGGGCGTTCACGGTGTATCCCATAGCCATACGCAGGGACGGGTGGATATCTACGCCCCTTGCCTCCGAGTTGCGTAGGTGAGTGACAACGGCATCAGCCTCAGCGCTGGCCGAAGCGGCAATGGACTCAACATGCTTTCGGTTGCGCTCCGGACTCCCCTTGTCGGTGGCGCTCGTGTCGGTAGCACCCGAAACCATGTACCAGGGCGTGTCAGTCATGGAAAAACCTTTCAGAGGTTAGCCACCTACGGATATCCGTAGATGGTCAGTAGTGGTAGAACACCCGGCCATGAAACGCCGGGTCCTTTGGTCGAATGCCTACGAAACGCTTTCCAGGGTTGCGCATGGCTCAATCACAGCCCCCTGCCCTGGTCTTAAATGACGCCTGCCGACCAACGAGCCCAGGAAGCCCGCATCTCATCTGGCGAAATGCCGGACGGCCCATGTGCGTAGGTGCGGCTCATTAGTTCCTGAGCGGCCTTCGTGGCAGCAATCTCAGTCGAAGAGCGACGTTCCTTGCGGCCAGCAAGCGCACTTTCACGGGCGCGCCACAGGGACTCAGCCGACTTCTCGACAACCTTGCGGCGCTCTTCGAAGTGATCCCGTGCGGCTTCGCGTAGCGCCTCAGCAACGGCAGGAAGGCCTACCTTGCCGTACTGCCGGAAAGCGCGGTCATAGGCCCTATGGCAGCGCACGCAGAGCGGTCGGTAATGCGCCGTGCTGTCACTCCATAGGAAGCCGTCCCGGTACGTTTCCGCCGGGTCAATGTGGTCATAGCTGAATTCGTTGGCGAATTTCCCGCAGAAGTCACAGGGATGATGTCCGGCTGGTCCTTTGACTTCGACCACCCGCCTGTGCGCTGCCTTGTATTCCGAACGTGCTGTAGTCATGGTGTGATGCCTTCTGGGATAGCAAAAAACGGCCCTACCCGAGGAACCATCACAGCGGGGCATCACTACCGCTGTAAGGCTCAACCCGGATAGGGCCGTTGGACTGTGCGTAATGCGCTGAGCGCTCCGACGCACGACGGAGTACAGGAAGCGAGTCGGAGTGATGCCACTCGCCGCGAAGGGCTAACTTCCCCTTACACCGGAAACCTAGTGAGTGGAATGCCTAACGGGGAGCGGTCAATAGGCCCCTGACCTGCACAAATAGCAGAATGATGGAATTCTAATGTGGCGCACGTCACACGGATTAAGGAATTCGGGGCATTCTCGGTGTGTAGAAGTGTAGGAAGTGAGGCCGGTCCGGCTATTGCTCTCTATGTGTGGGACTTAGATTGGAAGTGGGGCGCACTTCTACACTTCTACATTCATGCAGGTCGGAAGGTGTTTCTGACGGGGGGTCGGAAAACCTATCTACACGGTGGCGATTTCCGCCCCCATTCCCGCTGTCCGCCACGGCCCCACCCCGGAAGCCCTGAGCGGCCCCAGGGGGACACAGGGGGAGTCCACTGGTCCTTTCGGGGGGCCATGAGGGGCTAGAAGGCACTCAGGGGGCCGCTCAGGGGCTTGTGCGCGGTATGCCGTCCGGCGGCCCTGGTGGACATGCAAAAGCCCCCGCCGGTCACTAGGGCCAACGGGGGCTGTTGCCGGGTGGCTTGCGCTAGTCGGCCAGCGCCGCCGGGAAGCCCATGAGTGCCTGCTGTAGGGCCTCAAGCCGTCTGGTGCGCTGTCGGGTGTACTCGGGAGTCGTCCCCGGCCCTTACGGCGCCGTACAGGGCTTCGAGGTGGCGCGTGATGTGCCGCCACTCCACTTCACGGAACCGCGCTGCTTCTTCCGCCTTGCGCTGTGCTTCGAACTCCGCGCGTGCCACATCCTGGTGCCTTCCCTTTGAGGGACACCAGGCCCGGTCTCACTCGCCAAAGTTCGGCCGGGCCTGGTGCCAATTCGTTGCTCTGGATCAGACGGCGGTTTGAGCGAGCCGCTTTTCCCGCCTGTCCCATGCGGCTTCTTCTGCCGGATTGACGCTGTCGTCTCGCCAGTCGGGTTCCAGTCGGTCCATGATTGGCGTCCGGTCGCCCCGGTACTTAGCGGAGGCCAGCGTAATTCCCTTCAATGCGGCTTTGAGTAGCGCGCGCTGCCCGCCAACTCTGGCGTCTTCCCAGAGTTCGGCCAGCGAAAGCGGGTCCATCAGGGGCGTAAGGTCGGCTTCCTGGGATAGCTCCGCCAGTTCGGCTTTCAGTTCCGCAATCTGCGCCGCCACCTGTTCCCGAAGTCGGTCGTACTTCTGCTCATCCATCCGGCCTAGTACGAAGAACTCCTTTTCCAGCTTCATTTCCCGGCCCACTGCCGACTCAAGAGCGGCGCTGACGTGACCCTTGCGCGCCTCCTTGTCCGGGTCGTTGTACGCCAGCCAGTCTTTCGCAATGGCCAGGATGGTCGGGGAGTTCGGGGAGAGCCGCAGAATATGATTCAGCCACATCGTCGTAACGGCGGCATCGGCGCGCTTGCGATCCGTTGAAACTCCCTTGCAGGAAGTAGGGCCTTCGACCTGACGGGCGTAGCACCGGTAATTGATGCCTCCGTTGCCCATGGGTCCATTGCACAGACCACAGCGAAGAGTGGTGGAGAGAAGAGAAACGATCTCCCGCTTTCCGCGTGTCTTATCTCCGATGCTGGTTCCCGGCTGTGCTCGCTCAGCAAGAATGGCCTTGATCTTCACGTGCTCCGCGAACGTGATAACCCCTTCGCCGCATGAAACCGGGTGGCCGTGCTGGTTCAGAAGAGGAACCCCGCCCCTGTGGTACTTGCCTACGTCCTTCCCGTTCTCATCCAGCATCCTTTCCCGATTGGCCACCAGGCCAGCCCACGTGACGGAGTGCGCAAGGCTGATAATTCCTGGCCCTGTCCACTTCTTGCCGTGACGTGTGAGGATTCCCTCGCTGTTCAGCTTGTTGGCAATCCAGCCCGGCGTCAGGCGGTTGAGAAGATATTCAGCGATGCGGCGCGCAGTGGGGTACTCGGCAGGATGACGCTTGAGCTTGCCGGAACCCTTGGGGGAGTAGAGACCGAATGGCGTCACTCCGCCGGTCCAGCGTCCGTCTGACTTATTGCCATCAATGCTGATCTTCACGAACTCACTGATATCTGCGGCCTGCTCCCGTGCTTGCTCGCTGAGGATGGCCAGCACTATTCGGCTCCGTCGGGAATCAATGTTCTCCGCGACGACGTAGATACGGGCCTGCCGTTCCTCGAACTTGTCGAGCAAGAGACCGACCTGACCCATGCCCCGACGGGAAAGGCGGCTGGTCTTGAAGACATAGAGAGTCTTGGACAGGCCAGCGCCCGTGATTGCGGCCGTTGCCTGTTCGAATTCCTCGCGCCGGACGTAAGCCTTGCTGGCGCTCTTCTGTTCAAACCAGACGTGCCGGATTCGCTTTCCCTCTTGTCCGGCGTGCCAGCACATGCGGCGAACCTGTTCCCGCAGTGCGCTAAGGGTGTCCTTCTTCTTGCTGCGCCGGACGTACATCTCTGCCAGGTCGGCAGGGTCGCCAGTGACCACGTCCCAGAGTCCGAGGGTCTTGAGTTCGTCGTCTTCGAATCCCAGCGCCCGCAGGTTGGGGAGGTCTTCGCGTTCCATCAGGGGTCCATTCGCCGTAGGCCGTCCAGCTCTGGCCCGGGACTAGGGAGTGGACTGCTAGATCCCTTGTTTCCGCAGGTCAGGGCCGGTCTGGTTCCCTTGGTCCATGGCTGCCCCTGGTGCTACATCGGGAAGGCCCGGTTCGAGCAGGGGCTCGCGGCCTTCGCCCACCGCGACGACGTCGAGGTGGTGCACCGCTCCTTCGAGCTCGACCCGAACCGTGCCAAGGACGACAAGGGCCCCGTCCTGGAGATGCTCGCCGAGAAGTACGGCCGCACCCTCGACGAGGCGCGCGCCATGGAGGCGCACGTCGCGTCGAACGCCCGGTCCGAGGGCCTCGGCTACCTGACCGACGGCCGTGACCACGGCAACACCTTCGACATCCACCGTCTGCTGCACCTGGCGAAGGAGCGCGGTCGGCAGAGCGAACTCCTGGACCTGGCCTACCGTGCCAACTTCGCCGAGGAGCGCTCCGTCTTCGACGACGCCACCCTGCTGGCGCTCGGCGTCGAGGCCGGTCTGGACGAGGCCGAGGTCCGCTCGGTCCTCGCGGATCCGACGGCGTACGCCGACGCCGTGCGCGCGGACGAGCGCGAGGCCGCCGAGCTGGGTGCCAACGGCGTCCCGTTCTTCGTCCTCGACCGCCGCTACGGCGTCTCCGGCGGCCAGCCCGCCGAGGTCTTCACCCAGGCGCTGGAGCAGGCATGGCAGGGCCGGGCCCTCCAGCCGGTCGGCGGGGACGCGGAGGCCTGCGGCCCGGACGGCACCTGCGAGGTCCCGGGAGCCTGAACGACCGGGGGCCGGGGTGCCGGGGAGAGAGCGGAACCCCCGGGCCCCCGGCCCCGGGCCCCCGGCCTCGGGCCCCGGGCCCCCGGCACCCACGGGGCAGAGCTCCGCAGGCCCGGGCCGGTCCGAGGCGTCGGGTGATTGACGGGTGATCGCCGGGAATCCAGGCTGAACCCATGGAATCCCTGGACCAGCCGCTCGGCGGCGCCGAGTTCGCGCCGACGAAGACCTACCTCAACACCTCCGCCTGCGGGCTGCTGCCCCGCCGTACCGTCGAGGCCGTCACGCTCCTCGCGCGGGAGACCGCCGAGGGCCGCCCCGACGGCGCGGGCAGCTTCTCCGTCGTGGCCGAGGCCCGCGCCGCGTACGCCCGGCTCGTCGGCGTCGGGACCGACCGGGTCGCCCTCGGCACCTCCGTCGGCGTGCACTGCGGGATGATCGCCCAGTCCATGCCCGCCGGGGCCGAGATCCTCTTCCCCGAGGGGGACTTCTCCTCCGTCCTCACCCCCTTCACGATCCGGGGCGACCTCAAGACCCGGTTCGTCCCACTGGAACGCCTCGCCGAGTCCATCGGTCCCGGGACCGCGCTGGTCGCCTTCTCCGCCGTGCAGTCCGCGGACGGGCGCACGGCCGACCTGGCGGCGATACGGGCCGCTGCGGCGGCCCACGGCGCCCGTACGCTCCTCGACGCCACCCAGTCGGCCGGCTGGCTGCCGCTGCGCGCGGGGGAGTGGGACTACACGGTGGCGGGCGGCTACAAGTACCTGCTCTGTCCGCGCGGGGCGTCCTTCCTCACCGTCACGGAGGAGGCGCAGGACTCACTGCTCCCGATCCACGCCAACTGGGTCACCGGCGAGGAGATGTGGGTCAACAGCTACGGCCCGGTCCGTGAACTCGCCCGCTCCGCCCGCCGCTTCGACGAGCCGCCGGTCTTCCACGCCTACCACGGCGCCGCCCGTTCGCTCGCGCTCCTCGAAGAGGTCGGCATCGAGCGGATCGAGGCCCACGACAAGGGGCTCGCGGCCCGCTTCCGCGCGGGTCTGCGCACCCTGGGGCACGAGCCGGTCGCGGACGACTCCACGGTCGTCGCGGTCCCCGGCCTCGGCCACCGCGCGGACGCGCTGCGTGCGGCGGACATCCTGCTCTCGGACCGCGCGGGCAACCTGCGCGCCTCGTTCCACCTGTACAACACGGCGGCGGAGGTCGACCGCGTCCTGGACGTCCTCGCGGGCTGACCGACCGGATTCCCGCGACCCGGCCCGCCCGGGCCCGACCCGGCGCCGAGTCCGACCCGGCCCGGTGTCCGGCCCGATGTCCGGGTGGGGGGGGGGGGGGGGGGGGGGGGGGGGGGCCCCCCCCCCCCCCCCCCCCCCCCCCCCGGCACGTCCTCAGCAGTTCCCCGGCCCCGTCGGGCACTCGCCCGCCTCGCCCGCCTCCTCGCGCAGGTTCTCCGCCACGAGGCCGAGCAGCCGGGCCAGTTCCGCGCGCTCCTCCGGGGGCAGGCCGCGCAGGGAGAGCGCCTCCAGGTCCGTCCAGACGCCCTCGACCCCGGCCCGCAGCGCCCGGCCCTCCTCCGTCGCCTCGACCAGGACCGCGCGCCGGTCGGCCGGGTCGGGGCCGCGCCGGACATGGCCGCACTGCTCCAGGCGCTGGAGCATCTTGGTGACCGTGGAGGCGTCGAGGCCGAGGGACTGGATCAGCTCGGACTGGCGGACGGGCCCGCAGTCCCAGAGCCGCATCATCATCATCTCCTGGCCGGGGTAGAGGCCGAGCTCCCGCAGTCCGCGTCCGGCGGCGATCCGGTGCATCCGGGCGACCCGGGCCAGGGCGACGCCGACGGGCCCGCCACGGGCGGCGGACGGCGCCGGTTCGGTACAGACGGGGTCGTTTCCAGACATGCGGACTCCTCGGGACGGCTTCTCCCCAGATTACCTTGGTCGGCCAAGCAATGGGTTACAGTGGCATCCGGGCCAGATAGTTGGCCGACCACATAAATTGTGAAGGGGACAGCCATGACCACCGCCTTCGACCCCGTCGACCTCGCCGGCACCCGGCTCGCCAACCGCATCGCCATGGCACCCATGACCCGCAGCCGCGCCGACGCCACGAGCCGCACCCCCACCGCGCTCGTCGCCGAGTACTACGCCCAGCGCGCCACCGCCGGACTGATCATCACCGAGGGCGTCCAGCCGGTCCCCGGAGGCCAGGGGTACCCCTTCACCCCCGGACTGCACAGCCGCGCGCAGATCGCCGCCTGGCGCGAGGTCACCGACGCCGTCCACGCGCGCGGCGGCCGGATCTTCGCCCAGCTGATGCACGCCGGACGGATCGGCCACCCCGACCTCCTCGACGGCGACCTGCACCCCGTCGCCCCCTCCCCGGTCGCCGCCGCCGGACAGGTCTTCACCCCCGAGGGACCCAAGGACTACCCGGTCCCGCGCGAACTCACCGCAGACCAGATCCGCGAGGCCGTCGAAGGCTTCGCCACCGCCGCCCGCAACGCCGTCGAGGCGGGCTTCGACGGCGTCGAGGTCCACGGCGCCAACGGCTACCTCATCCACCAGTTCCTGGCCACCGGCTCCAACCACCGCACCGACGAGTGGGGCGGCCCGGTCGCCCACCGCATCCGCTTCGCCGCCGAGGTCGTCCGGGCCGTCGCCGCCGAGATCGGCCCCGAGCGCACCGGTCTGCGCATCTCCCCGGCCAACACCCTCAACGACATCTCCGAGACGGAGACCGAGGAGCTGTACACGGCCCTGCTCGACGCCGTCGAACCGGTCGGCATCGCCTACCTCCACGTCCTGGAGACCGCCCCCGAGCGCCGCCCCCTCGTCCTCGACCTGCGCAAGCGGTTCACCGGCACCTTCATCCTCAACCCGGCCACCGAGGGCCCGACCGGCGCCGATTCCCTCGCCCTGGTCGAGGACGGCACCACCGACCTCGTCGCCTTCGGCAGGCTCTTCGTCGCCAACCCCGACCTGCCCGCCCGGCTGCGCACCGACGGCCCCTACAACCCGCTGGACCCCAGCACCATGTACGGCGGCGACGCGCGCGGATACGTCGACTACCCGGCCCTGTAGCCCGGACACGCCGGAGGGCGGGACCCGCGACCGGATCCCGCCCTCCGCCGTACGACGACGTACCGCCCCCCGGCAGATTCCGGGGGCGTGTCTCACCAGGCCTCGGTGACCGCCCGGCGCGCGCCCTCCAGGTCCACCGCGCGGCCCGTCTCGCCGAGCGCCGCGCCCAGCGCGGCCAGCGAGGACTGCACCGCGCCCGGAGTCGCGTCCACCCCGTAGTGGTTGACCCGGATCATCTCCTGGGCCAGCGCCCCGCCACCCGCGATCAGCGGCAGCGACGGATCGGCGGCCAGCGCCTTCGCCACCAGCTCCGAGGCGTCCGTACCGGCCGGGACGCGCAGCGTCGTCGCCACCGGGGCCGCGTCGGCCGCCTCGTACACGTACGGCTCCAGACCGCCGCCCAGCGCCAGCGCACCCGCCCGGGTCGCCGCCGCCGCCGAGGCGTGCCGCGCCATCAGGGCGTCCAGACCCTCGGCCTCGATCCGCTCCACACACGCCTCCAGGGCCAGCATCTCCAGCTGGGCGGGCGCGTGCAGCAGCGTCTTCCGCCCGCCGTCGATCCAGCGCTCCTTCCAGTCCAGGAGGGAGAGGTACGAGCGGCGCGGCGCCGCCGGGTTCGCCGCGAAACGCTCCCAGGCGCGCGCGCTCACCGACACCGCCGACACACCGGCGGGGCCGCCCATCGCCTTCTGCGCGCCGATGATGCACATGTCCACGCCCCAGGCGTCCGGCAGCACCGGCTCGGCGCCGATCGAGGCCACCGCGTCCAGGTAGAACAGCGCGCCGTGCGCCCGGACGACCTCACCGATCTCCGCCACCGGGTTGGTGTTGCCGGTCGCCGCCTCCGCGTGCACGAGCGACACGAAGTCGATCTCCGGGTGCTCGGCGAGGGCCCGCTCCACCTGCGCGGCGGTGACCGCCGTGTGGAAGGGCACCACCAGGTCCACCACGGTCGCGCCGCAGTCCCGCAGCCAGTTGCCGAAGGTCTGCCCGTACGGGCCGGTGACCACGTTCAGCGCGGTCGAACCCGCCCGCGCCCCGCTGCGGATGCAGCCCTCCAGGGGGAGCAGCGCCTCGCCCTGGGTGATCACCACGTCCTGCTCCGTGGAGAGCAGCGCGGCCACCCGGCGCTCGATCGACGCGAAGTGCGCGGCGGTCAGCGGGGCCAGGTCCAGGAGCGGATGTGTCACGGTCACGGCGGTGCCTTCTTCGACTCGGTTCGGTGGGCGGAACTGGGCATCAGGGTACCGAGGCGCGGTCCCGCGCCCCTTGGCCCACCTGTACAAAAAGGGTTCTTCGTGCCGGGGCTTCCGGCACTTCCGGGGCTTCCGGCGGGTTGGGTGCGGGCCGCCGGGAAGGGGGAGGGAGGACGGGGGCGGCGGCGCGGGGGCCCGTCCTCGTACAGTGCGGGCATGAGCGATCACACGGTGCTGCACGTGAAGGGGCGGGTGCTCGTCGGACCCGAGGACGTACGGGACGAACTGTGGTGCGTCGGGGGGCGGATCACCTTCGACCGGCCGGCCGCCGAGGCGGTCACCGTCGAGGGCTGGGCGCTGCCCGGACTCGTCGACGCCCACTGCCACGTCGGCCTGGACCGGCACGGTCCCGTCGACGAGGCCACCAGCGAGAAGCAGGCCCTCACCGACCGGGACGCGGGGACGCTGCTCATCCGGGACGCCGGTTCGGCCGCCGACACGCGCTGGATCGACGCGCGCGAGGACCTGCCGAAGCTCATCCGGGCCGGTCGGCACATCGCGAGGCCCCGCCGCTACATCCGCAACTACGCCCATGAGATCGAGCCCGCCGACCTCGTCGCGTACGTGGGCCGGGAAGCCCGGCGCGGGGACGGCTGGGTCAAGCTCGTCGGCGACTGGATCGACCGGGAGGCCGGGGACCTGACCGCCTGCTGGCCGCGCGCGGAGGTCGGGGCGGCCATCGCGGAGGCCCACCGGCTCGGCGCCCGCGTCACCGCGCACTGCTTCGCCGAGGACTCGCTCAGGGACCTCGTCGAGGCGGGCATCGACTGTGTCGAGCACGCGACCGGGCTCACCGAGGACACCATCCCGCTCTTCGCGGAGCGGGGCGTCGCGATCGTCCCGACGCTGGTCAACATCGCGACCTTCCCGCACCTCGCGGACGGCGGGGAGGCGAAGTTCCCCCGCTGGTCGGCACATATGCGACGGCTGTACGAGCGCCGGTACGACACCGTCCGCGCCGCCTTCGACGCGGGCGTCCCGGTCTTCGTGGGCACCGACGCGGGCGGCTCCCTGGCGCACGGTCTCGTCGCCGAGGAGGTGGAGGAACTGACCCGGGCGGGCATCCCGCCGCTCGACGCGCTGTCGGCCACCACCTGGGGGGCCAGGGCCTGGCTGGGCCGCCCGTCCCTGGAGGAGGGCGCCCCCGCCGACCTCGTCGTCTACGGAGAGGACCCGCGCGAGGACGTCCGCGCCCTCGCGGCCCCGCGCCGGATCATCGTCAACGGCCGCGCGGTGGCGTGACGGCTGGACGGCCTCATGGAGGCCGGATACGGCGGGCGCCGGGGTGGCCGGATGCTTCCGGTGGCCCTGTGGCCGCCCGTCCCTCCGGCCGGGCCCCGTCGGTCGCGGTCTCGGCTTCGGGCCCCGGCCCCGCGTCTGGACCCGGTACGGGGTCCTGGCGGGACCGCCCGGTATCTGTCGTGCGCCCCGCCAGAGGGCCTCGGCCCCGTACCGGACCGGCTCCGGAGCCTGCTCGGTACGGCCCTGGGGCCGGACTCCCGCCGAAGCGGGGCCGTACCCCTGCCGAAGGCCTCGGCCTCGGGTCCCCGGGCCTGGACCCGGCCGCAGGGCCTTCCCGTGGCGGGCCCTGCGGTGAATGGTCCCGGGGCCCTTCCCGAGGGGCCCGGGACCATTCACACCGGCCTCGGGGACGCTCACGCCCAGGGCCCCCGGCCTCAGGCGCACCCGGCCCCGGAGGCAGCCCGCCCCCCCCCGGAGGGCCCCGGCCTCAGCGCTTCGTCAGGAAGGCGAGCTGGGCCTTCTTCTCCGGGATGAAGACCTCCGGCAGGTCCACCTCGGGGAGCACGACCAGCGGGCCGAGGACGAAGCCCGCGCGGACCATGCGGGCGACGGCCTTCTCGTTGGAGGCGTCCGGGTCGACGACCACCCGGTCGTGGTCCCGCAGCGAGAACGCGATCAGCGCGGTGAGCAGCTGTCCCGTCCAGCCTGGCCGGGGGGCCGTGCCGGGGGCGATCAGCAGGTGCACGCCGACGTCCCCGGGCAGCACCTCGTAGCACTCGCCGACGCGGTCGGCCGCCGGGTCGTACGTCTGGAAGAGCGCGACCGGCTCGTCGTCCCTGCTGACCAGGAAGCCGTGGTGGGTGGTGAGCGAGTCGAGGTGGGCGTAGATCTCGCGGACCTGCTCGACGGTGGTGCCGACCATGCCCCAGAAGCGGGACCGTTCCTCGTTGACCCAGCCGTGCAGGAGGGGGGCGTCCCGGTCGGGGTCCACGGGCCGGACCGTGACGGTGCCGAAGCCCTCGACGTGCTGGACGTGAACGGCGGTGGTCATCCCTGCTCCTTGGTGAGGTGGTGCCAGTCGGTGGTGACGGGGGCGAGGTCGCCCCGCAGCCACAGCGGGAGCTGGTCCCGGTGGTGCGGGTCGCCGGGCACGCCGGACGCGCCGAGGGGCACGATCCAGCGGCTCCGCTCCCGGTCGGCGAGGTCCCAGACGTAGCGGGCGGCGGAGGCCCGGCCGCTGCGGTCGGTCCAGCCGGGCACGCTGGACGTGGAGAGCACGCAGTCGTGGTCCCCGCCGAGACCCGGCCAGTGCTCGTCGTCCGGGTCGGGCAGCGCCTGCCAGGGCGCGAGCCGGTGGGTCACGCCCCAGGCGGCGGGCGGTTCGCCGGACCCGGTCTCGTCGAGCGCCTCCCGCACGATCCGGTCGACGTCCCCGGCGGGCACCGGACCGGCCACGAGCAGCGTCTCCAGGGCGAAGGCCACCCGGGGGCCGAGGACCAGCCAGGGCCGCAGGAGCGCGGGGTACGGGGTGTGGGCGTCGCGCAGCGCGGCGAAGGCCTCGTGGGCGGCGAGGCGGCGCACCACCGCCCCGCGCACGGCCGCGTAGAGCCCGGCCCCGGTGCTCTCCGCGTCCATCCGCCGGTCCCAGGCGAGGAGCCGGTCGCGGACGGCGGACGCGGCGGGGGAGAGGCCGCTCACGGCGCGGTCCACGGCCGCGAGGAGCCGTGCCGCCGAGGGGTTGTCGGTGTCGGTGTGGACGGTCGCGGTGGTCTCCGGGGTCCACCGGTCGTGGGCGCCGAGGAGCGCGTCGATCCGGTCGGCCCGGTGCGGCGGGGCGAACTCGATGCCGAGGGGTGCGGCCAGGCCCCGGGCGTTCGCCATCACGGCGTGCCCGGTCACCTCGGCGCGCGGCAGCGGCGCGGGCGCGGGCCCCCAGGCGTGCGCCGGGTCCCAGGCGGGCACGGTCCGCAGGGAGTTGGCCCGGTGCCGTACGGGTACGTGTCCGGCGGTCCGGTGCAGGGTGCCGCCCCCGGTGTCGGCGGCGAGGACCACGTTGACGGGCTCGACCCAGCCGTCGAGGGCGGAGTCCACGTCGGCGACGGTCCGGGCGCGCAGCAGCGCGGGCAGCGTCCCGAAGCCGAGGTCGCCGGTGACGCGGGGCGGGTGCCGCAGGCTGACGGCGTGGAGGACCCCGTCGCCCACCGGCCCGCCCCCGGCGCCGGATGTCTCCGCCGGCGCCACCGTGCCGGAGGCCCCCGGACCCGTCATCGCGGCGGAGACGCCCGCACCGGCCACCGCGTCGAAGATCACCGGGCCCCGGTCCGTCTCGATCACCTCGATGACGACCGGTTCCGCGCCCGCGACCTCGACGGTCTCCGTGTGGACCGTCGCCGGGCTCCAGCCGTCGGGACCGTACGCCTCGATGCCGCCGTCCGGGAGCCGTCGCAGCCGCTCCCGGTAGAGGTCCTGGTAGTCGGCCATCGCGTTGGTGATCGCCCAGGCCACCGGGCCGGTGTGGCCGAAGTGGGCGAGCCCGGGGACACCGGGCACGGCGAGCCCCACCACGTCGTACGAGGAGCAGGCGAGCCGGATCTGCTGGTAGACGCCGGGCGCCTCGATGAACCGGTGCGGGTCCCCGGCCACCAGGGCCGCCCCGCTCTCCGTACGGTCGCCCGTGACCAGCCAGCCGTTGGAGCCCGAGGTGCCGGGGCCGTCCGTGGCGAAGAGTTCGGCCCACTCCTCGCCGAGCCGCAGGGCGACCTCCTCGCGCCACAGCTTGGTGGGGAGACCGGCGAAGAGGATGTGGGTGGAGAGCCAGACCGCGAGCGGTGTCCACGGCTCCCAGCGGCCGGGCACGAGTCCGGTCGTGGCGAACTCCGGCGCGCGCCGGGCCCCTTCGGCGAGACCGTCGTTGACCCCGGCCACGTAGGCGCGGACCCAGGCGGCCGTCGGGGCGTCCTCGCGGGCGAGCCGCTCGTAGCAGCGCCGGGCGGTGTCGGCGAGCCGGGTGCGCCGGGCGAAGACGTCCCAGTCGAGTTCGGCGGCGCCGAGGAACGCGGCGCTGGTGCCCTGGGCCCGGTGCCGTTCGACCTCCAGCTGCCACGCCCGGTCGTGGGCGGTGGTCCGGCCCTGGGCGAAGGCCAGTTCGTCCGGATCGGCGGCGCGCAGATGGGGGACGCCCCAGGCGTCCCGGTAGACCTCGATGCTCACGCAGACCCCGTTCCCGTCCCTGATTCCGCCATGGCCGACGCCATGTTCTTCCCGCACTTCTTAGGTTAGGCTGGCCTAAATTAATCTACAGGACTCCAGGACAGGGGATCACGGTGGGTCACGGCTGGCAGGGTGCCGTTCTCAAGCTGATGCGCGGCAAGGACTTCACGTTCACCGTGACGGGAGCCGAGCAGGTCACCGAGGACTACCGCCGGGTGCACTTCACGGACGGCGGGCTCCTCGCGGCGGCCGGGACCCACCCGACGATGTGGGTGCGCGCCTGGTTCGAGAGCGGGGGCAAGCCGCACCAGCGCGGCTACACCCTGGTCGACCCGGACGTCGACGCGGGCACCTTCAGTCTGGAGTTCGCCCTCCACGACGGTCCCGCCAGCCACTGGGCCCGCGCCTGCGCCCCCAGCGACACGCTGGAGGCGACCCTCCAGGGGACCGGCTTCGAGAGCCCGGAGCCGCGCCCCGGACGGCTTCTGGTGATCGGCGACCCGGCCTCCCTGCCCGCCGTCAACTCCCTGCTGGACGCGCTCCCCGGCATCCCGGCCACCGTCTGGTTCGAGACCCAGCACGCCTCCGACGAGGAGCTGCCGGTCCGGCTCGACCCCGACCACCACGAGCTGCGCATGGTGCCCCGCAAGGGCGGCGGCGCGGACCTGGTCGCCCGCGTGAAGGCCGAACTCCCGGAGCTCGCCGACGCCGACCCGTACGTCTGGATCGCCTGCGACACCGCCACCACCCGCACCCTCGCCACGTACGCGCGCAAGGAACTGGCCCTGCCGAAGGAGCGCGTCCACGCGCTCGGGTACTGGCGCGCGAGCTGAACGGCCGGGCCCCGGGCCGCCGGAGACGGGACGCGTCGGGTTGACGATCCGTTACCCCCGCACGGGGGCGGTCGTTCTCACTCTTCCCGCGCGCTCGCCGGTCCGCTCCCGCGTGCGAAAGACGCGTGACAACCGGTAACGGTTGTGTCGAAAAAAATCGAAAATGAACACGGAAACCCCCCTTTGGAGTGAACTCACGCCAGGCGACTGCCGGTTCACTCTCCGTGCGTAAAGATTCCGGTGTCTCAAGTCGCCGAGGCCGCACCGACCCACTGTCCCCGTGGTGAGCGGCAGGCGACGCCATGTCTCTTGTGGGGGTTCCACCATCTTGAACAGCAACACCTTCGGCATGTCCGTGCGCCGTTCCGCCGCCGCCGCGACCGTCGCCGCCCTGGCCGTCGGTCCCGTCCTCCTCGGGGCACCGGCGGCCCAGGCCGCGGACGGTGAAGGGAGCGCCACCGCCGTCGTCCTGCGGGCCGGTCTCGACGTCTCCCTCCTCGGCAAGGCGGTGAACGTGCCGCTGCGGGCCTCCCTCAACGAGGTCAGGGCGCCGAAGACCGAGAGCGAGACCGCCCTCTCCGTGCGGGTCCAGGGCGCCGAGAACGGAAAGCCGGTCGACGTCCTCGCCGCCGACGTCGCCACCTCGAAGGCCACCGTCGACAAGCGGAAGTCCGAGGGGTACGTGAACCTCGTCAAGGCCCGCGTCCACGTGCCCGGTCTCCCGCTGCTCTCCCTGATCGAGGTCGAGCAGGTCACCTCCAGGGCGCTGTGCGAGGTCGGCCGGAAGCCGGTCGCCGAATCCAACCTGCTCGGGCACGTCACCGTGCTCGGCAAGAAGACCACCCTGTCCACCGGTGGCCGGACGCACGTCTCCGTCCCCGGTGTCGGTGAGGTCACCCTCGACCTCTCCCGTACCTCGACCACCTCCCGCACGGCGGCGGCGACCGCACTCGAACTGAAGGTGGCGGTCGACCCGTTGAAGCTCGGCGTGGCCGAGGTCAACGGCACCGTGACGCTCGTCGAGGCCACCTGCGAGACGCCCAAGGGCACGGCCCCGACGGAGAAGCCCACGGAGAAGCCGACCCAGAAGCCCACCGAGAAGCCCACCCAGAAGCCCACGGAGAAGCCGACCGAGAAGCCGACCACCCAGCCCACCGGCCAGCCGGGCGGCACCGGCGGTTCCGGCGGCACCGGCGGTACGGGTGGCACCGGTGGTACGGGCGGTTCCGGTGGTACCGGCGGCACCGAGCCGCACAACGGCGGCACCACGCCCACCGAGAACCTCGCCGAGACCGGCGGCAGCTCCACCACCCCGTACCTCGCGGGCGGGGCGCTCGCCCTCCTCGTGGCGGGCGGCGGCGCCCTCGCGCTGACCCGCTCGCGCGCCCGCTCGCGGGGCTGACGGCCCGAGGGGACGCGCCGGGGGGCGCCGAGGAGCGACCGGGGCCGGGGAGGGAGGTGACGACACCGCCCTCCCCGGCCCCGCCGCTCACCCGCCCATCAACAGGGCCTGGTCCAGGGCCTGGAGGAACCGGTTCGTCGTCACCCGGTCCCGGACCGCGAGCCGCAGCCAGTTCCGGTCGAGCCCCGGGAACGTGTCGCCCCGGCGGGCCGCGAACCCCAGGGCCCGCAGCCGCTCCCGCACCGCGTCCGCCCCCTCGATCCGCACCAGCACGAACGGCCCCGCCGCCGCCGGCACCGTCCGCACCTCCTCGAACTCCGCGAGACCGGCCAGCAGATGGGCCCGCTCCACCTCGATCCGGTGCGCCGCGTGCTCCGCCTCCGCCAGCGCACCGCGCGACACACAGGCCTCCGCCGCCACGAGCGCGGGCGTCGACACCGGCCACAGCGGCTGCGCCCGCTCCAGGAGCGCCAGCGTCTCCGGCGCGGCCAGCGCGTACCCGATCCGCAGCCCGGCGAGCCCCCACGTCTTGGTGAGGCTGCGCAGCACCACGAGCCCCGGCACATCGGTCCGCCCGGCCAGCGACTCGCGCTCGCCCGGCACCGCGTCCATGAAGGCCTCGTCGACCACCAGGATCCGCCCGGGGCGGGCCAGCGCGGCGATCCGGTCGGCGGGGTGCAGGACGGAGGTCGGGTTCGTGGGGTTCCCGACCACCACCAGGTCCGCCTCCTCCGGGACCGCCGCCGGGTCCAGCCGGAATCCGTCCGCCGCGCGCAGCACCACCCGGCCCACCGTGTGGCCCGCGTCGCGCAGCGCCGCCTCCGGCTCGGTGAACTGCGGATGCACCACCACGGGCCGCCGCACCGGCAGCGCCCGCGCCAGCAGCACGAACGCCTCCGCCGCGCCCGCCGTGAGCAGCACCCGGTTCGGGGGCAGGTCGTGCCGTTCGGCGACGGCCGCCCGGGCGGCCCGGCCGTCGGGATAGGAGGCCAGCGAGGTCAGGGAGGCGGCGATGCGCTCGCGCAGCCAGTCCGGCGGGGTGTTCGTCCGGACGTTGACCGCCAGGTCGGTGAGCTTCTCGTCCCGGACCTCGGCGTCACCGTGGTGGCGCAGGTCGTGGGCGTCGGTGTCGGGGTACAGATCCATGACCGCCGTCGTGTGGGGGGTGGGGAGGGTGGGGGGTGAGCCGGGCTCGCCAGCGATGTACCCGTGCGTCACGGGCAACAACCGTACGCCTGAGGCAACTTCGTTCGGACGAACCGGTATGAAAGCGGCGAGAGCGCACGTTGCACTCCGCGACTTCCGTTTCGGTACGACGAGTAAGCCCCGGCCCGCGATCCCTCCGTCCCCGAGGCACCCTCCGTCCCCGCCCCCCACGTCCTCCCCACCCTCCATGTCCGCCCCGGGCTGCCCTCCGGCCTCAGGCTCCGCCCCAGCCTCGGGCTCCCCGTCTCCCTCAGGTCCCGCCCCAGCCCCGGGCTTCGCCCCAGCCCTGGGTCCCGCTCTGCCCCCGGGCGTCCCTTCGCCCCCGGGCCCCGCTTCCGCCCCGGCCCGCGCACGCGGAACGGCGCCCGTGGCCGACAGCAGGGCCGCCGCCTCCGCCACCGACGGGGTGCCCGTGGCGGCCAGCGGGAGCGCCGACGGATGCGGTACGCGTACCCCCGCGAGGTCCTCGGCCGGATACCCCCGCACCGGTACGCCGAGCGCCTCCGCCACCGCCCTGATGCCCGGATCCGCCGCCCGCGCGTCCAGCGTGGCCAGCGCGCGGACGTCCCCGCGCGTCAGTCCCGCCTCCCGCAGCACCGCCCCGATCAGGGCCATGACCTCGTCGGCGGGGACCCCGGGCCGCGCCCCGACGCCGAGGTGCGCGCAGGGCACCCCATCCGTTACCAAAGGCCCATGGCTGTAGTCGTCGCGCTCGGCGCGTTCCTCATGACGCTCTTCGGCGGCTGGGTCGCGCAGCGCGTCACCGACCGGCGCCATCTGGTCCTGGGGCTCGCCGGGGGCCTGATGCTCGGCGTGGTCGGGCTCGACCTGCTGCCGGAGGCCCTGTCGGCGGCGGGTGACGACCTCTTCGGCGTCCCCGAGGCCCTGCTGCTCTTCGTCGGCGGCTTCCTCTTCGCCCATGCGGTGGAACGGCTCCTCGCCGTGCGCCGGGCCGCCCACGGCGCCGCCGACTGGGGCGCGGAGCCCGGCGGACCGGCGAAGGGGAAGGAGCGGGTCCCGCAGGTCGGCCTCACGGCCGCCGCCGCGATGGTCGGCCACAGCCTCATGGACGGCATCGCCCTCGGCGCCGCCTTCCAGGTCGGCGGCGGCATGGGCGCCACCGTCGCGCTCGCCGTCATCACCCATGACTTCGCCGACGGCTTCAACACGTACACGATCACGAGCCTCTACGGGAACGACCGCCGCAAGGCCCTCGGGATGCTCGTCGCGGACGCCCTCGCCCCCCTGGTCGGCGCGGCCTCCACCCTGCTGTTCACCCTTCCGGAGGAACTGCTCGGCGCCTATCTCGGCTTCTTCGGCGGAGTCCTGCTCTACCTGGCCGCCGCCGAGATCCTGCCGGAGGCCCACCACGACCACCCCGCCCTCTCCACCCTGCTGTGCACGGTGGCGGGCGTCGGCTTCATCTGGTGCGTGGTGGGGATCTCCGGCGGCTGACCTCACGCGACCGGGCCGCCCGCGCAGTGCTGGACGAACCGCGCGGCCACCCCCGGCGCGCCCGCCCAGTGGGTGTGCACATAACTGGCGTGCACTCCCCGGCGCACGAAGCCCTCGACCCGGCGCTCGGGCTGCCGCAGGCCCCACGCGGGCAGCTCACCGGCGCCCGGCTCGATCACGGTCCGGTGGAACTCGTGGCCCCGCATCCGCGCCCCGGCGGGTGCGAGGACGCTGTCGTTGACGGCGACGGCGTCCCGGTACCCGAGCGTGAGCCGCTCCGACATCCGGGCGTCGGCGTCGAGCACCCCGCACATCGGGCTGCCGTCGAGCGACCGCGCCAGATACAGCAGTCCGGCGCACTCGGCGGCGACCGGCGCCCCCGACGCGGCCAGCTCGGCGACGGCCTTGCGCAGCCGCTCGTTGGCGGACAGCGCCTCCCCGTACATCTCGGGGAACCCGCCGCCGATCACCAGTCCCGAGGTGCCCTCCGGCAGTTCCTCGTCCCGCAGCGGGTCAAAGGTCACGACCTCCGCCCCGGCCGCCGTCAGCAGCTCGGTGTGCTCGGCGTACGAGAAGGTGAACGCGGCCCCTCCGGCGACGGCGACGACCGGCCGCCGCACCCCGGCGACCCCGACCCCGACCCCGACCCCGACCCCGACCCCGACCCCGATCCCGACCCCGATCCCGATCCCGATCCCGATCCCGATCCCGATCCCGGTCTCGGATCCGATCCCGACCCCGATCCCGGCCTCGGACCCGGACCGCGACCCCGCCGCTCCACCGGGAGCCCCGGCCTCGGCGGCCCCGGCCGACCACGGCTCGGCGGACAGTTCCGGCGCGCTGCGCGCCAGCGCGAGCAGGGCCTCCAGGTCGCACCCGGCCCGTACCTGCTCCGCCTGCGCGGCCACCGCCGCGACGGCCGCCGCCTGCCGCTCGGCGACCGGTACGAGCCCCAGGTGCCGTGACGGCGTGGCCACGGCGGGCGCCCGCCGCAGCACGCCGAGCACCGGCACCCCGGACTCCCCGAGCGCCTCCCGCAGCAGGTGCTCGTGCCGGTCGGTGGCCACCTTGTTGAGGATCACACCGCCGATCCGCACCTCCGGGTCCCAGGACGCGAACCCGTGGACCAGCGCCGCCACCGACCGCGACTGCGAGGAGGCGTCGACGACCAGCACCACGGGCGCCTTGAGAAGCTTCGACACCTGCGCGGTGGAGGCCAGTTCGCCCTGGTCGGCAGCCCCGTCGTAGAGGCCCATGACCCCTTCGACCACGGCCAGGTCGCAGCCGCGCGAGCCGTGCGCGAAGAGCGGCGCGACGAGCCCCGTACCGCACATGTAGGAGTCGAGGTTGCGTCCGGGACGGCCGGTCGCCAGGGCGTGGTAGCCGGGATCGATGTAGTCGGGGCCGACCTTGTGCGGGGACACGGCCAGGCCACGGCCGGCGAACGCGGCCATCAGGCCGGTCGCGACCGTGGTCTTGCCCGCGCCCGAGGAGGGCGCGGCGATGACGAGACGTGCTACCACTCGATGCCCCGCTGGCCCTTCTGCCCGGCGTCCATCGGGTGCTTGACCTTGGACATGTCGGTGACGAGGTCCGCGAACTCCACCAGCTCCGCCGGGGCGTTGCGGCCGGTGATGACGACGTACTGCTGCCCGGGACGGTCCCGCAGCACCTCGACGACCTCCTGGACGTCGATCCAGCCCCAGTGCAGCAGATAGGCGAACTCGTCGAGGACGTAGAACTTGTACGTCTCCTCGGCGAGGTCCCGCTTGACCTGCTCCCAGCCCTCGCGGGCCTTCTCCTCGTGGGTCTGCTCGCCCTCGGCGGTCTCCCGCTGGATCCAGGACCAGCCCTCGCCCATCTTGTTCCAGGTGACCGTGCCGCCCTTGCCGGTCTCGCCGAGCGCCTTGAGGGCGTTCTCCTCGCCGACCTTCCACTTGGCGGACTTCACGAACTGGAACACCCCGACCGGCCAGCCCTGGTTCCAGGCGCGCAGCGCCATGCCGAACGCGGCGGTCGACTTCCCCTTGCCGACGCCGGTGTGCACCATCACCAGGGCCCGGTTGCGGCGCTGACGGGTGGTGAGACCGTCGTCGGGAACGACGGTCGGCTGTCCCTGCGGCATTAAGCGGCCCTCCTGGTGGTGTGTGCGGTCTGTCCTGGGTGCCCCGGACGTGCCGCCTGTACGTCCCTGACGAGCCCGGCGATCGCTTCGGCGCGCAGCTCCTCCAGGGTGACGGCGGTGCCGCCGAGTTCGCGGGCGAGTTCCCGGGCGAGCCCGAGCCGCACCGGCCCCGTCTCGCAGTCCACGACGACCGACGCGATGCCCTCGGCGGCGTGCAGCCGGGCCGCGCGGGCGGCGAGCGCCACCGGGTCGGCGCCGCCGCCGGTCGCCCGGCCGTCGGTCACGACGACGAGCAGCGGGCGGCGCGAGGGATCCCGCAGCCGCTCGATCCGCAGCACGTCGTGGGCCTTGAGGAGCCCCGCCGACAGCGGGGTCCTGCCGCCCGTCGGCAGCTGTTCGAGCCGGGCGGCGGCGGCGTCCACGGACGAGGTCGGCGGCAGCGCGACCTCGGCGTCCCGGCCCCGGAAGGTGACCAGACCGACCTTGTCGCGCCGCTGGTAGGCGTCGAGCAGCAGGGAGAGGACGGCGCCCTTGACCGCGCTCATCCGCCGCCTCGCCGCCATCGAACCGGAGGCGTCCACGGCGAACAGCACCAGGTTCCCCTCCCGCCCCTCCCGTGTCGCCTGCCGCAGGTCGTCCCGGCGCAGCACGAGTCCGGGCCCGCTCCGGCCGCGCGCCCGCTGGTGCGGCGCGGCGGCCCGTACGGTCGCCGTCAGATGCAGCTTGGTCAGCGCCCCCCGGGGCCGTACGGAGCCGGTGGTGCGGCCCTGTTCGGTCCGCGCCCGGGACCGGCGCCCGGCCGCGCCCTCGCCGAGACCGGGCACGCTGAGCACCTTCGTACGGAACGGCTCGGCGGCGGCGACGGCGGCGCGCTCACCGGAGCCCGAGCCCGCACCCGAGCCCGCATCCGAGCCCGCGCCGGTGTCCTGCGCGGCGGGCGCCGGAGCGGACGCGGGGGAGTCGGGAGCGGGCGCGTCGGGTGCGTCGGGCCCGGGGGCCTCCGGCGCCGGGCCGTCCGCCGGGCCGTCCGGCACCGCGTCCGGCCCCTCGCCCTGCGGCGGTACGCCCCCGCCGGGGCCGCCGTCCGGGCCGCCGTCGCCCGGACCGTCCGGCTCGGGCTCGTCGTCCGGGTCCCCCTGGGGCTCCTCGCCCTTGAAGCGCTCCAGGGTCTCGTCGAGCTTGTCCTCGTCGAGTCCGGGCGCGTCGAAGGGGTTGCGGCGGCGGCGGTGGGGCAGCGCGAGGAGCGCGGCCTGCCGCACGTCCTCCGAGTCCACCTCGGTCCGGTCCGCCCACGCGGCGAGCGCGGTCGCGGTCCGGGCCATCACGATGTCGGCGCGCATCCCGTCCACCTCGAACGCGGCGCAGGTCGCGGCGATCTGGAGCAGCGCCGCGTCCCCGAGGACCACCTGCGGCAGCCGTTCGCGGGCGGCGGAGATCCGGGCCCGCAGCGCGGACTCCTCACCGGCCCAGCGCGCGGCGAACGCGGCCGGGTCGTCCTCGAACGCGAGCCGCCGCCGGACCACCTCCACCCGCTGCGCGGGCTCCCGGGAGGCCGCGACCTCCACGGTGAGGCCGAACCGGTCGAGCAGCTGCGGCCGCAGCTCGCCCTCCTCGGGGTTCATCGTCCCGACGAGCAGGAAGCGGGCGGCGTGCCGCACCGAGACGCCCTCGCGCTCCACGTGCGAGGAGCCCATGGCGGCGGCGTCGAGCAGATGGTCGATCAGGTGGTCGCTCAGCAGGTTGACCTCGTCGACGTACAGGATGCCCCGGTGCGCGGCGGCGAGCAGGCCCGGCTCGAAGGCCTTCACGCCCTCGGCGAGCGCCTTCTCGAAGTCGAGGGCGCCGACGAGCCGGTCCTCGGAGGCGCCGACCGGCAGTTCGACCATCCGGGCGGGCCGCTCCGCCGCCGGGGCGGCGTCGTGCGGGCCGTCGGGGCAGCCCGGGTCGGGCGAGGCCGGGTCGCAGCTGAACCGGCAGCCCGCGACGACCGGCACCTGCGGCAGCAGTTCGGCGAGCGCCCGGACGGCGGTGGACTTCGCGGTCCCCTTCTCGCCCCGGACCAGCACCCCGCCCACGGCCGGGCTGACGGCGTTGAGCAGCAGCGCGAGCCGCAGGTCGTCCATGCCGACGACGGCGGTGAACGGATACCGGGCGTTCATCGGCCGGTCCTTTCGTCGAGTTCGCTCCACGGGCGTCCCGTCCGGGACCCCGTGCTTCCGGTGCCGGCGGGGACGGCCGTCCGGGCGTCCGCGCCCGGGGCCCCGCCCGCGCTCACGGCGCTCCCGGCGGCACGAACGGCAGGCCGGGCGGCGGACCGTCCTCGATCAGCCGCAGCAGCGCGTCGGTGTCCGCGTGTTCCTCGATCAGGTCGCCGAGCCGGTCGAGCTGCTCCTCGCGGAGCGCCCCGAACGAGGTGTCCGGCGCCGGGACGAAGCGGCGCCCGGCCGCCGAGGCGACCTCCCGCAGGAACGCGCGCCGGAAACCGTCGCTCTCCAGCGAGCCGTGCCAGTGGGTGCCCCACACGGACCCCACCTGGCATCCGTCGAGGAACGTCTCGCCGCCCAGGACCTCGGCGACGCCGTGGTGGATCTCGTACCCCTCGACGCGTTCCCCGAGGGCCTCGCCCGTCGGCCGGGCGAGGGTCTTCTCGCGGGCGAAGCGGACCCGTACGGGCAGCAGCCCCAGCCCGGCGACGGCCCCCGCCCTCGACTCGACCTCGTCGTCGATGTGCTCGCCGAGGACCTGGAAGCCGCCGCAGATCCCCAGCACCGGACGGCCCTCGGCCGCGCGCCGGACGAGGGCGTCGGCGAGTCCCCGCTCGCGCAGCCAGGCCAGCGCCCGGACCGTGCCCCGGGTGCCGGGCACGACGACGAGGTCCGCGTCGACGAGTTCCTCGGGCCGGTCGACGAAGCGGACGACGACGCCCGGCTCGGCCGCCAGCGCGTCCACGTCCGTGAAGTTGGACATCAGCGGTACGGCGCAGACGGCGACCCGCAGCACGTCCGCGCCGACCGGCGGGGCGACGACCGACTCGCGGACCGTGCCGCGCAGCGAGACGCGCAGCCCGTCCTCCTCGTCGATGCCGAGGCCGTGCGCGTACGGCAGGACGCCGAAGGTGCGGCGGCCGGTCAGCCCGTGCAGCATGTCGAGGCCCGGTTCGAGGAGGCTCACATCGCCCCGGAACTTGTTCACCAGGTATCCGGCGACCAGCTCCTGGTCCTCGGGGGCCAGCAGCGCCGTCGTGCCGAAGAACTGGGCGAAGACCCCGCCCCGGTCGATGTCGCCGACCACCACGACGGGCAGCCGCGCGGCCCGCGCGACCCCCATGTTGACGATGTCGGTGCGCCGCAGGTTGATCTCGGCGGGGCTGCCCGCGCCCTCGCAGATCACCGCGTCGTAGCTGCTCCGCAGCTCCTCCAGGCAGGCCATCACCGGCTCGAACAGCTCCTTCTGCCGTCCGCCGTGGTAGCCCCGGGCGCTCATCTCGCCGACCGGCCGGCCCATCAGGACGACCTGGCTGGAGCGGTCGCCGCCCGGCTTGAGGAGCACCGGGTTCATCAGCGCCGTCGGCTCCACCCGGGCGGCCTGCGCCTGCATGGCCTGGGCCCGGCCTATCTCGGCGCCCTCGCGGGTCACGAAGGAGTTCAGGGACATGTTCTGTCCCTTGAACGGCGCCACCTTCAGGCCCTTTCGGACCAGCCAGCGGCAGATCCCGGCCGTCACGACGCTCTTCCCGGCATCGGACGTCGTACCGGCGACCAGCAGCCCCCCACCCCTCACTTCGTCCTCCGCTTCACGGTGTCGGTCAGCATCCGGCCGCCCACGCAGACGGCCAGGGTGAGCGCGGTGACCCGGCGGGACAGCCGGACCGCCCGTTCGATGTCGGGCACCTCGACGGCCCGGCCCGTCGTGTTGAGCACCGGCCGGTGCTCGACCCGGCCGCCGTACGCGAGGGTGCCGCCGAGCCGTACGCCGAGCGCGCCCGCGAAGGACGCCTCGACGGGGCCCGCGTTGGGGCTGGGGTGGTGTGCCGCGTCCGCCCGCCAGGCCCGTACGGACCCGCGCGGGTCCCCGCCCGCGACGGTGGCGAGGACGGCCGTCAGCCGGGCGCCGGGCCAGCCCGCGAGGTCGTCGAGCCGGGCCGAGGCCCAGCCGAAGCGGCGGTGCCGCGCGGACTTGTGGCCGACCATCGCGTCCAGGGTGTTCACGGCCCGGAAGCCGAGCAGCCCGGGCACGCCCGCGACCGCGCCCCAGAACAGGGCGCCGACCACGGCGTCGGAGGTGTTCTCGGCGACGGACTCGACGACGGCGCGGGCCATCGCGGGCCCGTCCAGGGAGTGCGGGTCGCGCCCGCACAGGTGCGGCAGCCGCTCCCGGGCCACCTCCAGGTCCCCGGCGGCCAGCGCCCCGCCGATCGCGCGGGCCTCCCGGCCCAGGGTCGTCCCGCCGACGACGGCCCAGACGGAGACGGCGGTGAGGGCGACGGCGGCGGACGGCCGGTCGCGCACGGTCCGTGCGGCGAGGGCGCCCAGGGCCACGGCGGTTCCGGCGCAGACGGCGGTGTGCAGGGCGCCCCAGCCCCGGTGGTCGTGGTGGAGGCGGTCCTCGACGGCGGCGGCGGCCCGGCCGAACGCGGCGACGGGATGCCCCCTCCGGGGGTCGCCGACGAGCAGGTCCACGGCGAGACCGGCGGCGGTGCCGCACGCGAACACACCGGTGGTACGGGGGAGGCCGGGCATGGCGCTCTGTCCTCACTCAGGGTCCGCGCCCTGGATCGACGTCACCGGCGGCGAGAGTTCCTGGCTCCCGGACCCCTGGGGTCCGGTCACAGTGGCGGGACCGCGCCGGATTCGCACCGGACTTCCTCTTCTGCCGCCGTCTTGGCCCCGGCAGTCCACCACGCCCCGAGAACAGCCGTCAACTCACCCTTGACCTGCGACGGGTCACTGTGCGGAGCACCACAGACACGGCCCGGACGCGCACGGAGGCCGGGTGGCCGCACACGAGGTGCGGCCACCCGGCCTCCGGGGAGCGTGGACCGTCAGACGACGATCAGGTAGATGCCGTACGACACGGCCGCGACGCACAGGGCGAAGCAGGCGTAGGCGCCGGTACGGGCCAGGACGGCGGAGCCGCCCCGCGCGGCGGCCTGCTCCTGCTTGGAGAGGCCGACGATGCCGAGGGTGAAGAGGCCCACGAGGGCGAGAGTGGCCACGAGGCTGACTCCGAACACGGAGCCGAGGGCCGCCCAGTCGATCTTCATGTCGTTCGTTCCTTACACCGCTGCGGCGGAGGCCGGGGGAGCGGACGGGTCGATGGGGGCCGGGGCCGGGATGGTCGTCTTCAGGTCCGCGTCCGTGACGGTGCCGAAGGAGCCGGCCGGCGGCGGCGGGGTGACGGCGGCCATCGCGGTGGTCACCACGCCCGCGGGCTCCGCCGGGGCGTCGGTCTCGACCTCGTTGACGTTGTGGTGGTCGACCGGCTTGCGGCGGGACAGCACCCAGATGTAGGCCGAGCCGCCGACCAGGACGGCCGCGGTGGCGGCGATGCCCCAGGGGCCCTGCTTGGTGAGGAACTCGGCACCGGCGCCGACCAGACCCGCGGCGGGCAGGGTCAGGCCCCAGGCGACGAACATCCGGGTCGCGGTCGACCAGCGGACGACACCGCCCTTGCGGCCGAGACCGGCACCCATCACGGCACCCGAGCAGGACTGGGTGGTGGAGAGGGAGAAGCCGAGGTGCGAGGAGGCCAGGATGACCGTCGCGGCGCTGGTCTGGGCGGTGAAGCCCTGCTGCGGCTGGAGGTCGGTGAGGCCCTTGCCCATGGTGCGGATGATGCGCCAGCCGCCGAGGTAGGTACCGAGGGCGATGGCGACACCGGCGGAGACGATGACCCAGAAGGGCGGGTTGGCACCAGGGGCGACGACGCCCTGGGTGACCAGCGCGAGGGTGATGATGCCCATCGTCTTCTGCGCGTCGTTGGTGCCGTGGGCCAGGGAGACGAGACCGGCGGAGGCGATCTGGCCGACCCGGTAGCCCTTGGCGGTGTGCTTCTCCTCGGTCTTCGCGCCGATCTTGTACGTCAGGCGGGTCGCCAGCATCGCGGCGAGACCGGCGACGAGCGGGGCGGCGATGGCCGGGATCAGCACCTTGGTGATGATCGTCGGGCCGTTCACGGCCGACCAGCCGGCCGACATGACCGCGGCGCCGATGAGGCCGCCGAAGAGGGCGTGGGACGAGCTGGACGGCAGGCCCAGGAGCCAGGTCAGCAGGTTCCACAGGATCGCGCCGACCAGCGCGGCGAAGATCACCTCTGTTCGGATGCCCTCTTCGTTGATGATCCCGCCGGAGATCGTCTTGGCGACCTCCACGGACAGGAACGCGCCGACGAGGTTGAGCACGGCGGACATGGCCACCGCCGTCTTGGGCTTGAGCGCACCGGTCGAGATGGTCGTGGCCATCGCGTTCGCGGTGTCGTGGAAACCGTTCGTGAAATCGAACACGAGAGCTGTCACGACCACAATGGCGAGCAGCAGCGTGATGTGTTCCATTTACCCAGGCAATCGTTTGACGTCAGTGGCCAGCCGAACGTAAGCAACCTGGGTGAACGGAAGGTGAACTGGGTAGGGCGCGACGGTGTCTCTATCCGGTGTCAACAGATTCCGCTTACGGCTCCCGGGCACCCGCTGTCCACGATGCGGTCACCCCGCAACCCCGGGTAATCCCGGACGACACCGGGCACGTACGACCTGTCCCGGTTCCGCCCCCGCCACCCGGTTCCGCTCCCCGGACCGGACCATCCGACCGGGGGACCCCCCTGAGGAGACTCATGTCACTCCCCCGGGGGACCCCGCGGCCCGCTCCCCGCCCCCCGGGCGGCCCCGTCCGGTGGCAGCCCGCCGCCACCCTGCCGAGACTGGGAACGTGCGCCCCGCTACAGCGACGGCAGCGGCCGTCACCACCCTGCTCGGTGTCGGCGCGGCCGCGGTCGCGGCCGGCCGGTACGCCAGCGACGCCGCCCTCAAGGCGCCGTCCGGACGTCCCCTGCCCGGGGAACCCCGACTGACCGTGCACGCCACCGGCCCCGAACGGATCACCCTCACCCGGGGCCTCGCCTCACTGCGCCCCGGCACCTACGGCATCGAGGGCCACGGCCTGCACGCCGTCGTCGGCCCCGTCCTCGACCGCGTCCCGCACACCGCCGACACCGTCGTCCGGCGCCTCGAACGGGTCGAGCTCGGCGTCGTCGCCCCCGGCGTCCGCGTCCGCCTCACCCCCCAGCTCCACCGGGGCACCCCGACCTCCGCCCTCGGCATCCCCCACGAGGACACCGAGATCCCCGGCGAACTCGGCCCCCTGCCCGCCTGGCTGGCCGCCGCCCCCCGCAGCACCTGGGTCATCGCCCTGCACGGCCTCGGCACCACCCGCGAGCACCCGCTGAACGTCCTCCCCTTCTTCCACCGGAGCAAGGTCCCCGTCCTGATCCCCGCCTACCGGGGCGACGAGGGCGCGCCGCCCTCCCCCGACGGACTCGCCCACCTCGGCGCCTCCGAATGGCGCGACGTCGACGCCGCCATCCGCTACGCCCTCCGCCGGGGCGCCGGCCAGGTCGTCCTGCACGGCTGGGGGACCGGCGCCACGATGGCCCTGCGCGCCGCCGCCGAATCCGGCGTCCGCGACCGGATCGCCGGACTCGTCCTCGACTCCCCGGTCCTCGACTGGGAAGCCACCCTGCGCAACCTCGCCGCCGCCCGGCACGTCCCCGGACCGCTGATCCCGCTCGCCGTCCGCGCCGCCCAGGGCAGGACCGGCCCGCACGGCGACCTCCTCGAAGCCGCCTCCGCGCCCGACGCCCTGCGCGTCCCCGTCCTCCTCCTGCACGGGCCCGACGACACCCTCGCCTCCTGGGAACCCTCCGTCGAGCTGGCCGCCCGCCGCCCCGACCTCGTCACCCTCCAGACCGTCCGGCACGCCCCCCACGCCTGTCTGTGGAACGCCGACCCCGTCCGTTACGAGGAGGGCCTCCGCCGCTTCCTCACCCCCCTCCTCTGAGGAGGGCCGGACGGCCCGGGCCGGACGGGTCCCCGGACCCCTCCGCCCGCACCCGCCACGACGGGGTGGCCGATTCCGATTGGGCTTTCGGGCCGTCAGCGGGAAGACTGCCCCCGTGACGTCTCGAAAGCCCGATGAACCATTGGCGCGCAACTCCAGACTCCGACTCGTCCGCCCGCGGGCGCTGGCCACTGCCCGACGGGCCGTGACGACCCGGCGCACCCGGCCGGCGCCGAGGCCGCCCGAGGGCACTCCGCCCCGCGCGGAACTCGCCCGCCAGGCCCGGCACGTCCTCGCCGACGCCGTACGGATCGCCCGCTGGGCCGCCGTCGAGCGCGGCGCGGGCGCGGCCCCCGGCACCGGCCCCGCCCGGGAACGGGCCGCCGCCGCACTGGACCTGACACCCGGCCAGATCCGGGCCGGCTGGGACCGGGCCCGGCTCGCCGGACTCGTCGAACTCCACGGCGGCACCGCCCGCCCCGGCTGGCGCCTCCACGCCTGGGACCGCGACGACTCCGCCGTGCTGCGCGGCTGGGTCGCGCTCCTCGACGCCTGGTCCCTGGTGCACCCGTCCCCCGAGGACGTCGCGCCGGGCGCCGTCGCCGAGGTCGTCGAGGCCCTCCCGCAGGTCCTCACCCTGCTCCAGCTCTCCCACGGCCCGGTCGACGTCCCCGTCCTCCTCGACCTCCTCGGCCAGCGCGTCGAGGAACTGCGCGAGGAGCGCTGCGAGGTCCCGCCCGCGGAACCCGCCCCCGAGACCCAGGACACCCCCGGCACCGACGGGCTCCCCGCCCTCCTCGACTGGGCCCTCGAAGGCCTCGCGGCCGTCGGCGCGCTCACCCTCGGCCCCGGCCCCGAGGCGCGGCACGCCACCCTCACCCCGCTCGGCAACTGGGCTGTCTGGGTCAAGCTGGAGCAGATCTGCGTCGCCGCGCAGAGCCCCGCGGGCAACATCGAGCAGTCCGCCGAGGACATGCTCAGGGGCTGCGCCCGGCTCACCCCCGGACCCGCCCGCGCCGAGTACCGCGCCTGGCTCGCCGCCCGCACCCTCTCCAGCGCGGTGACCGAACTCCTCACCGTCGCCCGGGGCGAGGACGCCCTGCTGCGCGGGCTCGCCTTCGAGGCGCTCCGGGTCGTCGGCGCCCCCGCCGAGGCCGAGGTCCGCGCCACCGTCGCCGAGCCGTCACTGCGCCCGTACGCCCTGCTCTGGCTCGCCGAGTACGAGGGCGCCGACCCCGACGACGCCCAGGAGGTGCTGACCCGCGAGGAGGCCACCTGGCTCTGGGTGGACACGGCGGCGGCCGTCGCGGACCACGGCGAGAGCGCGCTGCTCGTCCGGCACCTCGACTCCGCCGTGCAGGGCACCGTCCCGGCGCTGCTCGACGAGGTCCGCGCCGTCGGTCACCCCCGTACGGTCCAGGTCCTGGTCGCCCTCGCCGCCGCCCACCCGGACCCGGCCCTCGCGAAGGCGGTCCGCAGGGCCGCCTTCCAGGTCCACACCGGGGGAGAGTGACGGGCCCCGGCCCGGCGCGTCACGTCCTCAGCCCGGCGCCCCGCTACTCGGCGGCGCCGGGCAGGTACGTCCCGAAGCTCCAGACGTTCCCCTCGGCGTCCCGGGCCGCGTACTCCCGCGAGCCGTAGTCCTGGTCCCGGAGCGGCAGCACGATCTCGGCGCCGCGGGCGACCGCGCGCGCGTGGTGCGCGTCGGCGTCGTCCACGTGCACATAGACCCCGACCGGGCCCGCACCGGCCATCAGCCGGTCGAACTCGCTTCCGGTGCCCCTGCTGCCCAGCATCACCATCCCGTTCCCGTACGACAGCTCGGCGTGCGCGATCCGCCCGTCCTCGCCCTCGTACACCGCCGTCGCGGTGAACCCGAACGCGTCCGTGAGCTGCGCGATCGCCGCCTTCGCGTCCGCGTACAGCAGGGTCGGACAGACCTGGGGTGCCCCGGTCATCCCGATCACTTCCTCTCGATCCGTTCCCGTGTGACCCGGGTCTCATTCTCGCAGCCGCCTCCGACAGCTCAGCGGAACGTGTCGCACCGGGCCATGTCGCCGGTCCGGTAGCCCTCCTGGAACCACCGCTGGCGCTGCGCCGCCGAGCCGTGCGTCCAGTTCTCCGGTGTCACCCGGCCCTGGAAGCGCTGCTGGACGCGGTCGTCCCCGACCGCCGCCGCCGCGTCCAGGCCGTCCCTGATGTCCGCGTCGGTGAGCCGGGTGAGCAGCGGCCGGCCCGTCCGGTCGTCGGGGCTGGTGGTCGCGTGCCGCGCCCACACCCCCGCGTAGCAGTCGGCCTGGAGCTCGACCTTCACGGCGTTGGAGTTCGCGCCGGTCCGCCCGTCCTGGGCGCGGCTCAGCGTCCCCATCAGGTTCTGGACGTGGTGGCCGTACTCGTGCGCCACCACGTACGCCTGGGCGAAGGGTCCGCCGCTCGACCCGAACTTCGTGCGCAGCTCGTCGAAGAAGCCCAGGTCCAGATAGACCTGCCGGTCGCCGGGGCAGTAGAAGGGTCCGACGGCCGAGGTCGCGGAGCCGCACGCGGTGTCGACCCGGCCGCTGAACAGCACGGTCCGCGCGTTCGCGTACGTACCGCCCCGGCGCGCGTACTCGGCCCGCCAGTAGTCCTGCACGCTGTTGACGACGGCGACGATCCGGCAGTCCTCGCGCGTGTTGGCGTCGGAGCCCTTCCTGCAGCTCTGGTCGACCTGGGCGACGGAGGACGCGGTCGCCGCCGGTTCGTCACCGCCGGAGGAGAGCCCGAGCTGCTCGGGGCCGATCCCGAAGAACAGTCCGAGGAGCAGGGCGACGACCCCGGCGATGCCGCCGCCGATGGTCGCCCTCCCGCCGGGGACGCGGCTGCCCCGGACGTCCTTGACCTCCGAGGTGTCCAGGTCGGCGTCGTCGTCGAACTGCACGGTCCATCCTCCTCCGCGTCGCCGCCGCGGCAGAGGCCGCCGCCCTGCGCCGAGTATCGGATGATCTCTGGATGATCGCCCCTTTTCGGCAGCGATGGCGGTGATGGCGGTGGCGGTGAGGTGCGGAAAGGGGCGGCCGTCCGTCCCGCCGCCCGCGCGGCCGAAAAGCAGTTGCAGGTGCCCGTTAGACTGGCCGCATGGCCATTCTCCTCGTGGGTTAGCGGCGTCGAAGCCCTCCCCAGCAGTTCCTTCCGCCCTTCCCATCGTCCTGGAGTCTGTCCGTGATCACCGCATCCGGCATCGAGCTGCGCGCCGGCGCCCGTGTCCTCATCGAGTCCGCTTCCTTCCGCATCGCCAAGGGCGACCGCATCGGCCTCGTCGGCCGCAACGGAGCGGGCAAGACCACCCTCACCAAGTGCCTCGCGGGCCAGGGCGTGCCCGCCGGGGGCACCATCACCCGCTCCGGCGAGGTCGGCTACCTCCCGCAGGACCCGCGCACCGGCGACCTCGACGTGCTGGCCCGCGACCGCATCCTCTCCGCCCGCGGCCTCGACACCCTCATCAAGAAGATGCGGATGAACGAGGAGCGCATCGCCACCGGCTCCGGCGGCACCCGCGACAAGGCGATGAAGCAGTACGAGCGCCAGGAGACCGAGTTCCTCACCAAGGGCGGATACGCGGCCGAGGCCGAGGCCTCCACCATCGCCGCCGCCCTGGGCCTGCCCGACCGGGTCATGGCCCAGCCGCTGCACACCCTCTCCGGCGGTCAGCGCCGCCGGGTCGAGCTGGCCCGCATCCTCTTCTCGGACGCCGACACGCTCCTGCTCGACGAGCCGACCAACCACCTCGACGCCGACTCCATCGTCTGGCTGCGCGACTACCTGAAGAGCTACCGGGGCGGCTTCATCGTCATCTCCCACGACGTCGACCTCGTCGAGACCGTGGTCAACAAGGTCTTCTACCTGGACGCCAACCGCTCCACGATCGACGTCTACAACATGGGCTGGAAGCTCTACCAGCAGCAGCGCGAGGCCGACGAGAAGCGCCGCAAGCGCGAGCGCCAGAACGCCGAGAAGAAGGCCGCCGCCCTCAACTCGCAGGCCGACAAGATGCGCGCCAAGGCGACCAAGACCGTCGCCGCGCAGAACATGGCCAAGCGCGCCGAGCGGCTGCTCTCCGGCCTCGAGGCGGTCCGCGCCTCCGACAAGGTCGCCAAGCTCCGCTTCCCGGAGCCCGCGCCCTGCGGCAAGACCCCGCTCACGGCCGAGGGGCTCTCCAAGTCCTACGGCTCGCTGGAGATCTTCACCGATGTCGACCTCGCCATCGACAAGGGCTCCCGCGTCGTCATCCTCGGCCTCAACGGCGCGGGCAAGACCACGCTGCTGCGGCTGCTCGCCGGTGCCGAGAAGCCCGACACGGGCGAGGTGACCCCCGGCCACGGCCTCAAGCTCGGCTACTACGCCCAGGAGCACGAGACGCTCGACCCCGAGCGCAGCGTCCTGGAGAACATGCGCTCCGCCGCGCCCGACCTCGACCTCGTCGACGTGCGCAAGACGCTCGGCTCCTTCCTGTTCTCCGGCGACGACGTCGACAAGCCCGCCGGAGTGCTCTCCGGCGGTGAGAAGACCCGTCTCGCGCTGGCCACCCTGGTCGTCTCCTCGGCGAACGTCCTCCTCCTCGACGAGCCCACCAACAACCTCGACCCGGCGAGCCGCGAGGAGATCCTCGGGGCCCTGCGCACCTACAAGGGCGCCGTCGTCCTCGTCACCCACGACGAGGGCGCGGTGGAGGCGCTGGAGCCGGAGCGGATCATCCTGCTCCCGGACGGCGTCGAGGACCTGTGGGGCCCGGACTACGCGGACCTGGTGACCCTCGCCTGACGCGGGGAGCCCCCCCCCGGGCGCACACCGTGACGTCCCGACGACACCCGGTGGCGGCCCCGGGAGCACCCCGTGACGCCCCGGACGCGGTCCGTGGCCAAGGGGAGTGATCATGACCGGCTGGATCATTCGGCCCATGGGTGATCCATCATCTGAGTGAGGACGTCTCGTACCTTCCGGCGCGGAGCTCTGCCGAATCCTTCCGGCGGACCCGCGCCGCTCGCTTTCCTCCGCCGCGCCGCTGACCTGGCACTTCCCGCCCCCGAGGGGCGAGGGTCCGGTTTTCCCGCCACTGGAATCAGGGGTTCCGATCGTGGTGACGCGGCACTCGTCCACAAACCCGGCGGCACGGACCTTGTCGAATGGGTGGCCAGGATGGACGGAAGGGGTGATCATGAGAAGTCCAGAGCGCACTTCCCATGAGGAGGCACGGGTGGCCGAGACTCTGAAGAAGGGCAGCCGGGTGACCGGCGCCGCGCGCGACAAGCTCGCGGCAGACCTGAAGAAGAAGTACGACTCCGGTGCGAGCATCCGGGCGCTGGCCGAGGAAACCGGCCGCTCCTACGGATTCGTCCACCGGATGCTCAGCGAATCCGGAGTCACGCTGCGTGGACGCGGCGGAGCGACCCGGGGCAAGAAGGCGGCCTCGGCCTGACGCCGGGGCGCCTCGACCGGCCACCGGGTCTCCCGGTGGCCACCCGGTCGGTCCCCGGACCGGCCCGGGTGGTTACTGTGCAGTCACTTAGCATCGGACAGAGTGCTGCACCGGAACCGGAGGCGCCCCATGACCACGCTCGACGACTCTGAACCCGTCATCGACAAGGACGGTGTACGGCTCACCGTCGAGGACGCCGTTGCCACGGTGACCCTGACCCATCCGGCGAAGCGCAACGCCCAGTCTCCCGCTCTGTGGCGGGCGTTGACGGAAGCCGGCCGGTCGTTGCCCGGCAGCGTGCGGGTCGTCGTGCTGCGCGGTGAGGGCAAGTCCTTCTCCGCCGGACTCGACCGGCAGGCGTTCACGCCCGAGGGCTTCGACGGAGAGCCGTCCTTCCTCGATCTCGCGCGCGGTTCCGACGAGGAACTCGACGCGGTCATCGGCGAGTACCAGGAGGCGTTCACCTGGTGGCGCCGCAGCGACCTCGTGTCGATCGCGGCGGTCCAGGGGCACGCCATCGGCGCGGGCTTCCAACTCGCCCTCGCCTGCGACCTGAGGGTCGTCGCCGAGGACGTGCGGTTCGCCATGCGCGAGACCAGCCTGGGTCTCGTCCCGGACCTGACCGGGACGCACCCGCTCGTCTCGCTCGTGGGGTACGCCCGCGCGCTGGAGATCTGCGCCACCGGCCGCTTCGTGCACGCCGAGGAGGCCGAGCGCATCGGCCTCGCCAACCTCTCCGTGCCCGCCGAGGACCTCGACGCGGCGGTACGGGACCTCACCGCCGCCCTGCTCGCGGCACCCCGCGACGCGGTCACCGAGACCAAGGCGCTCCTGCGGGGCGTCCAGGGCCGCTCGTACGAGGAGCAGCGCGCCGCCGAGCGCGCCGCCCAGGCCCGGCGCCTGCGCGATCTCGCGGGCATCGGCGACTGACACCACCGGCCGCGCCCCCGGCGCCCCGCCTCCGGGCGGCGACGGTGCCCGCCCGGCACCGGTACCGCCTCCCGGGTGGGAGGCGGTGCGGGGTGGAAGCCGGGGTGGGGGTGTCGTGGTGGGCCTTCCGGGGGTGTGCCGTGCCCCCGGAACCGTATGCCGTGATCCTTCCGGCGGTGCTTCCTCCCGCCTTCCCGGCCGTGAGGCCTCCTACCTCCCGCTTCCCGGCGGTGGGGCCTCCTGGGGCGTGTTTCGAAAGTCCCGCCTGCCTGGCGGCGTCTGGCACGCACGCTCGCCGCGTTGTCGGGATCACCCCGATACATCCAGTATCGGGGCGACCCTCCGCCTTGCGATCGCACGCACCAGACGCCGCCAGACCTGCCCTCCGGGCAGACGACGCTACTTTCGAAACACGCCCTAGCGGAAGCCCGACACCACCACCGTGACCGTGGTGCCCTTCGGGGACTTCTCCGCCACCGCGGCGCGGACGGCGCGGGCCACGTCCAGCGGGTGGCCGCCCGCCGTCACCGCGACCTCGACCCGTACCCCGGACGCGTCCCGTCGCACCGGCGGGCCCAGGGTGTCCGTGATCCCCGCGACCCCCGGCACTCCGAGGGCGAGCAGCGCCGCCGGGTCGTCCGTCGCCGGGGAGGTCGGGCCGGGCCGTGGGGCGGCGGGCTCCGGCTCCGGGGGTCCCGCCTCGAACAGCTCCGTCACCCGCAGGTCCACGGCCGCCACCACGAGCCCGAGCCCGTCCACGGCCGCCGCCAGGAGGGCCGCCCGCAGTTCCCCGGCCAGCTCGGGCAGCGGCCGTCCGGCCACCGCCCCGAACGAGGCCGTGATCCGCAGTCCCTCCGGTTCCTCGCCCTCCGGTGCCGGGCCGATCCGCAGTTCTCCGGGTACCACCCCCCGGACGGCCGCCCCGGCGCCGTCGAGTACCGAGCGCGCCGCCCGTTCGGTGATCAGGGCGCCGTCCGCCGCCGTCCCGAGCGGCAGCAGCCTGCCCGGGGCCAGGCGTTCGCGGACCGCCGCCGTCCAACCCTCAGCCGTCGTCATTGCCCCAGCCTGCCGTATCCCCGGGGCGGGACCGGGTAAGCGCCCTTAGTGTGGGCAAAGAACCCCGAAATATCCCAGAAGGGGCGAAACGCAATGACGGACACCACACAGTCCAGTGGCTCCACCGGCGGCGAGCAGCGCCGGACCTCGGTCACCAAGCGGGGTGGCGGCGCGGCCGCGTCCCGGGGCCGTACGACGATCGCCGACGGCGTCGTCGAGAAGATCGCCGGCCTCGCCGCCCGGGACGTCGTCGGCGTCCACGCGATGGGCAGCGGGCTCTCCCGCACCTTCGGCGCCGTGCGCGACCGGGTCCCCGGCGGAGGCGGCGCCAAGGCCAACGCCACCCGAGGGGTCAAGGCCGAGGTCGGCGAGGTGCAGACCGCGCTCGACCTGGAGATCGTCGTCGACTACGGCGTCTCCATCGCCGATGTGGCGGGCGACGTCCGCGAGAACGTCATCGCCGCCGTCGAGCGGATGACCGGCCTCGAAGTCGTCGAGGTCAACATCGCGGTCAGCGACGTGAAGCTGCCCGACGAGGAGGACGAGGAGCCCGAACAGCGGCTCCAGTAGCCCGACGGGCACGTACGGGGGGCTCAGGAAGACTCAGAAAGGGGTCAGGAATGAGCATGTCGGTGGTCGGCCTGCTGGCCGGCATGGCTCTCGGATTCGCCGGATACTTCGGCGGCTTCGGGGCGTTCGTACTGGTCGCCGCCTTGGGGGCGATCGGCTTCGTGGCCGGGCGCTTCCTCGACGGCGACCTCGAACCCGGCGATCTGTTCCGGAGCCGCGACCGCGGCGAACGGCGGCGGTGAGCGCGGGGTGACAGCCGACCTCGCCCCGGGCCCGGTCCGTGACCGGGGGGCCACCCGGATCGCCGACCGGGTCGTCGCGAAGATCGCGGCCCAGGCGGCCCGTGAGGCCGCGGGGCCCGTCCCCGAGGGAGCCTCGAAGCCGCACGCCTCGGTCGTCGTCCACCGGGACGCCGCGAAGGTCGCGGTCAGCCTCGAACTGGACTACCCGACCGACGTCGGGCGCCGGTGCGGGGCCGTGCGGAGCCGGGTCCGCAGCCGCGTGGAGGAACTGGTGGGCATGGACGTCCACGAGGTCACCGTCCAGGTGGAACGGCTCCACTCCCCGCTCACCCGGCAGACCGGCCGACGGGACCGCGTCTCATGACGACCACCCCGGAAGACCCCGGAAGCACAGGGCCCACCGGAAGTACCGGCCCCGGCGGCCCGGGGACTTCCGGTGGTCCCGGTGGTCCTGGTGACCCCGGTGGTCCCGGCCGCCCCGACGGCCCCGGTGGCGCGGGCGTGCCCGTGCTCTCCGGGGAACCCGTCCGCCGCGTCCGGCGCTTCTGGGCCGTCCGGCGGGTCCCCGCCGCACTCCTCGCGGCCGTCGTCCTCGGCGGGGCCGGGCTGCTCCTCTACGACGTGGCCGCCGTCCGCGCCGACCGCCGGGCCATGGCCTGGCGGCGTGAACTCGCCGACGGACTGGCCACCCGTCCGCTCGACGACACCTGGGTCGTCCTCGGCGCCGCCCTCGCGTGCGCCCTCGGCCTCTGGCTGCTCGTCCTCGCGCTCACCCCCGGCCTCCGCGCCGTCCTCCCGATGCGCCACGAACACGCCGACGTGCGCGCCGGCCTCGACCGGGAGGCGGCGGCCCTCACCCTGCGGGACCGGGCCATGGAGGTCTCCGGAGTGCAGTCCGTACGGGTCCGCGCGGGCCGCGCCAAGGTCTCGGTCCGCGCGCTCTCGCACTTCCGCCCGCTGGACGAGGTCCGCGCCGACCTGGAACGGGTCCTCACCACCGGCATCGGTGAACTGGGCCTCGCCCGCACACCCGCGCTGACGGTACGGGTGGCCCGCCCGCCCAGGAAGGGGTGACCCGGTGACGGTCGTCCTCCGGCGCGTCAACCGCGTCCTGCTCGCCCTCGCCGGGCTGCTGCTCCTCGTCGTCGGCGGGGCCGTCCTCGCCGCCGCCCTCGGGTCCTCCGTGCCGTCCTGGTGGCCCTGGTCGGGCCGCTCCGACGTGCTGCTCTCCACCGCCGACCGGCAGCGGTGGCGGGACGAGGGCTGGTGGTGGCCCGCGGTCATCGCGGCCCTCGGGATCGTCGTCCTGCTCGCCCTGTGGTGGCTGGTCGCCCAGTTCCGGCGGGCCCGGCTCGCCGAGGTCCTCGTCGACACCGGGGACGGAGAGGCGGCCCTGGTGCGCGGCCGGGCCCTGGAGGACGTCATGGAGGCGGACGCCACCGCCCAGGAGGGGGTGGCCCGGGCCAAGGTCGCCCTCACCGGCCGCCGGGCCGCGCCCCGCAGCCGGGTCGCGCTCCATCTGGAGCCGTACGCCGCCCCGGGCGACGCCCTGACCGCCCTCAGCTCCGAGGCCCTCGCCCACGCCCGTACGTCCACGGGGCTGCCCGCACTGCCCACCGAGGCGCGGCTGCGGGCCGTGAAGCACCGGGCCCGCCGGGTGACCTGACGGCGGGACGGGCCCCACCGGGCGGGCCGGTGGTGACTAGGGCGTGTTTCGAAAGTCCCGCCTGCCTGGCGGCGTCTGGCACGCGCGCTCGCCGCGTTGTCGGGATCACCCCGATACATCCAGTATCGGGGCGACCCTCCGCCTTGCGATCGCACGCACCAGACGCCGCCAGGCCTGCCCTCCGGGCAGACGGCGCCACTTTCGAAACACGCCCTAGGGAGCAGCCGAGGGCCCACCGGTGCGGGTTCGGAACCGGCCGGGGACCACCCGGTGGCGGCTCAGAAGCCGCCCCGCGCCCCGCCGTCCACCGGGAGCATCACGCCCGTGAGGTAGGAGGCGGCGGGGGAGAGGAGGAAGGCGGCGGTCCTGCCGAACTCCTCGGGGGTGCCGTAGCGGCGCAGCGGAATCCCGGCCTGGTTGGCGGCGCGGGCCGCGTCCGCGTCGCCAGAGAGCGCGTCGAGGGAGCGCACCCGGTCGGTGTCGATCCGGTGAGGCAGCAGTCCGACGACCCGTACCCCGCGCGGGCCCAGATCGTTGGCGAGGGACTTCGCGAAGCCCGCCAGGCCGGGGCGCAGCCCGTTGGAGATCGTGAGGCCGGGGATCGGCTCGTGGACGGACGCGGACAGCACGAAGCCGATGACCCCGCCCTCGGTGAGGGTCTCCGCGGCGGCGCGGGCGAGCCGTACCGCCCCGAGGAAGACCGTGTCGAAGGCGGCCGTCCACTGCTCGTCGGTGTTGTCCGCGGCGAAGCCGGGGGCCGGGCCGCCGACGCTGATCAGGACGCCGTCGAAGCCGCCGAACCGGGACCTGGCCTCGGCGATCAGCCGGGCGGGGGTCGCCGGGTCGGTGTTGTCGGCGGCGACGCCCGCCGCGTCCGGACCGAGTTCCGCCACCGCCTCGGCGACGGTCTTCTCCTCGCGCCCGGTGATCAGCACCTTGGCGCCCTCGGCGAGCAGCGCCTCGGCGGAGGCCCGCCCGAGTCCCCGCGTCGCCCCGGTCACCACGTACACACGGTCCTTCAGTCCCAGATCCATGGGGCCTATCCTGCCGGTTCGGAATCGTCCCGGGCCAGTGCGAACGCGGTGCCCACCAGGCCGATGTGGCTGAACGCCTGCGGGAAGTTGCCCAGCTGGCGCCCCGCCACCGGGTCGTACTCCTCGGCGAGGAGGCCCACGTCGTTGCGGAGGGCGACGAGCCGCTCGAAGAGCGTCCGGGCCTCCTCGGTCCTGCCGGTCAGCCGGAGCGCGTCCGCGAGCCAGAACGAGCAGACCAGGAAGGTGCCCTCCTGGCCCGGCAGTCCGTCGACCGCGCCCGAGGGCGTGTAGCGGCGGACGAAGCCGCCGTGCGTCAGCTCGGCCCGTACCGCGTCGACCGTCCCGACCACCCGGGGGTCGTCCGGCGGCAGGAAGCCGACCTGGGGGATGAGCAGGGTCGCGGCGTCGAGTTCGGCGGAGCCGTACGACTGGGTGAAGGTGTTGCGGACGGGGTCGTACCCCCGGGCGCACACCTGCTCGTGGATCTCGTCCCGCATGGCCCGCCACCGTCCCGCGTCACCGGGCAGCGAGGGGTCGGCCTCCAGGGTGCGGACGGCCCGGTCGGCGGCCACCCAGGCCATCACCTTGGAGTGGGTGAAGTGGCGGCGCGGCCCGCGCACCTCCCACAGGCCCTCGTCGGGTTCCCGCCAGGTCGACTCCAGGAAGCCGAGCAGGCTCAGCTGGAGGTTCCAGGCGTGCCGCTCGGCCGGGATGCCCGCCAGCCGGGCCCGGTCGAGGGAGTCCATGACCTCGCCGTAGACGTCGAGCTGGAACTGGTCGACGGCCGCGTTCCCGGTCCTGACCGGGGCGGAGTCGCCGTACCCCCGCAGCCACGGCAGGTTCGTCTCGGGCAGTCTGCGCTCCCCGGCGGGCCCGTACATGATCTGGAGGTCGGCGGGGTCCCCGGCGACGGAGCGCAGCAGCCAGTCCCGCCAGGCGGAGGCCTCCTCGACGTATCCGGCGGCGAGCAGCGCGCCGAGCGTGAGGGAGGAGTCGCGGAGCCAGCAGGCGCGGTAGTCCCAGTTGCGGACGCCGCCGATCTCCTCGGGCAGGGAGGTGGTGGGGGCGGCCACGATCCCGCCGGTCGGGGCGTAGGTGAGCGCCTTGAGGGTGATCAGGGAGCGCATCACGGCCTCGCGGTACGGGCCCCGGTAGGTGCAGCGGGCGGCCCACTCGCGCCAGTCCGCGAGGGACTGTTCGAGGGCTTGGTGGGGGTCGACGAGCTCGGGCCTCGGCTCGTGCGAGGGGTGCCAGGTGAGGACCCAGGCGACCTTCTCCCCGGCGGACACGGTGAAGGAGGAGCAGGTGGAGAACTGCTGGCCCCAGGTCTTCACGGGGGGATCGCTGCGCAGCCACACGGCGTCGGGGCCCGCGACGGCGACCCGGTGTCCTTCGGAGCGGCGCATCCAGGGCACGATCGAGCCGTAGTCGAAGCGCAGCCGCAGGACGGCGCTCATCTCGACGGTGCCGCTGACGCCCTCCACGATCCGCATCAGATCAGGGGCCCTGTCCCGCTGGGGCATGAAGTCGACGACCTTGACGGTGCCGGTACGGGTCTCCCAGTAGGTCTCCAGGATCAGGGAGTCCTCGGCGTAGCGCCGGTCGGTGCAGGTCGTGGCGCCCTTGGGGGCGATCCGCCAGTGGCCGTTGTCCTCGTCGCCGAGGAGGGCGGTGAAGCAGGCGGCGGAGTCGAAGCGGGGCAGACACAGCCAGTCGACCGATCCGTCACGGCCGACGAGGGCGGCGGTCTGGAGGTCGCCGATGAGGGCGTAGTCGTCGATACGTTGTGTCACGCTCTGGGCTGTTCCCGGAAGCGGCGACGGCCAATCAGCGGGTCGGGACGGCCACGGCGGTCTCGGGGTCCGGTTCCGGGGTCCCGGCCGGGCCGGAGACGGCGGAGGTCTGCCGGTCACGCTTCTCCCGGCGGACCAGGATCACCCAGCCGACGGGCACTCCGGCGGCGAAGAGCCACCACTGGACGGCGTAGGCCATATGGGCGCCGATGGACTCGTGGTCGGGTTCGGGGATCTGCTCGGGGGTGTTCCCGGCGGGGTTCGGCGCGGTCTGCTCGACATAGCCGCCGAGCACCTCGCGGCCGATCAGCTCGGCCTGCTGCCGGCTGTTGATGAGCATGACCTGACGGTCGGGCAGGCCCTTGAGGTCCTTGATGCCGCTGGCGCCGGTGGTCTCGTCGGCCTTGAGGCGGCCGGTGAGCGTGACCTCGCCCTTGGGGGCGGGCGGCACGGGCGGGAAGGAGTGCTGGTCGGAGGCGGCCGGGATCCAGCCGCGGTTGATCAGGACGACCTTGCCGTCCCGGAGGACCAGCGGGGTGAGGACGTGCACGCCGACCCGGTCGTCGGCGGAGGTCCGGCGGCGGACCACCACCTCGTGGGTGGTGTCGAAGGTGCCGGTGACGGTGACGGGCCGCCAGTAGTCCTCGCGGGGGACGGTGTGACCGGGGGAGGTGAGCCGCTCGACGGGCACCGGCTCCGCCGCGACGCTGTCCGCGATCAGGGCGTTCTGGGCGACCCGCCGTTCGTGCCGGTGGAACTGCCAGAAGCCCAGCTCGATCATCGTGGGGATGAGGACGAGGGCGATGAGGGTGAGGATCACCCACTGCCGGGACAACAGGAAGCGGTACACCCCATGACCGTACAGCGGGGGTCCCGGGGCGCACGCAGGGGGGTTCGGCTCGGCCGCCGTCGGCGCGGGCGGCGGGGCCGCCCGGCCCGGAGGGCGCTCACGCGGGTGGTGGAGCCCCGGCGGGAGCGGCGGTTCGCCCCGGGCCGGGGCGCGCGCCGGGCTCGCACTGGCGCGGGCGCCGGGAGCGGGCTCGTACCGGCGTCGGCGTCGGCGCCGGGGGTCCGGCTCGTGTCGGCGCGGGCGCCGGGGGCCGACTCGTGCCGACGAGTGCGCCGGTGGTCCGGCTCATGTCGGAGAGTGCGCCCGGAGTCCGGCGCGTGCCGCGAATCGTTTCCTCACACGCGGTCGACGATGCCCACCTTCCCCTCCGCGCGGGCGCAGTGGCCGCCGCAGTACCAGCTGCCGTCCACTTCCACGCCCTGTCCGATGATCTGGACCCGGCAGTGCTCGCAGAGGGGCGCCATGCGGTGGATGGCGCAGGCGAAGCAGTCGAAGACGTGCACCGCGCCCTGCGCGTGCACCTCGAAGGACATGCCGTATTCGTTTCCGCAGACCTCACAACGTGCCATGCGCCACAGGGTGGGGCGCACGGCGGGCGCGCGCGGGGCGCCGCGCCCGCCGTGCCGGGGGCGTCACCCGTCTGCCGGGGCCACGTCCCGCAGGAGCTGTGTGTAGGCGGCCTCGTCCACGATCGGCGTGCCGAAGGACTTGGCCTTGACGGTCTTGGAGGTGGCGGCGTCCGGGTCGTTGGTGACCAGCAGGCTGGTCAGCCGGGAGACGCTGCTCGCCACGTGCAGCCCGGCGTCGACGGTGCGGTCCTCCAGGAGCTCGCGGTCGACGGAGGTGTCACCGGAGAAGGCGATTCTCATGCCCTGCTTGAGCGGTCTGTCCGACCGGTACCGGCCGGGGTTGGGGTGCGGGCACGCCGGACGCTTCCGCGCGGGGCGCCAGCTGCCCGCCCGGTACGACGAGGAGGACGCGTACCCGCCCTGACGGCCGATCCGCGGCTCCGCCGGGGACGCCGCCCACTCGGTCAGCGGCCGGCACTCCAGGAGCGGCAGCCTCACCCCCCGCTCCGCCGCCGCGTGCAGGCTCGGCCGGAACGCCTCGGCGAGCACCCGGGCGTCGTCCAGCGCGTGGTGCGCGCGCTGCTGCACCACGCCGAAGTGCGCGGCGAGCGACTCCAGCTTGTGGTTCGGCAGCGGCAGCGCCAGTTCCTTGGCGAGCGCGATCGTGCACAGCCGCTGGCGCACCGGGGCCGCGGACTCGGCCCGCGCGTACTCCCGGGCGATCATCTGCCAGTCGAACATCGCGTTGTGCGCGACCAGCACCCGGCCGTCGAGGCGTGCCGCGAACTCCGCCGCCACCTCCGGGAAGAGCGGCGCGTCCGCCAGGACGTCACTGGTCAGCCCGTGGATCCAGACCGGGCCGGGATCGCGCTCCGGGTTGACCAGCGTGTACCAGTGGTCCTCGACGTTCCCCTGGGCGTCGAGCCGGTAGACGGCGGCCGACACTATCCGGTCGTCGCGGGCGAGTCCGGTGGTCTCCACGTCGACCACCGCGTACCCCTCCGGGTAGGCGGCCGGCCACGTCGCTGCAGTCGTACGGTCGTCAAGCACGGTCACTGAGAATACGGCCCGCCACCGACATCCCCGTCCCCGGTGTCCCCGGCGGCCCCCCGGAGCAGTCCGTCGACCAGCGCCCGCACCGCGTCCACGAACAGCCGCTCGGTGTCGACCGGGGCGGCCAGGGCGCGCGCGAGGGCCCCGTCGGGCTCCACCCCTCCGACGTCCCAGGGCTCGCCCCCGTCCGGCTCCCCACCAGGTACTTCCGCCGGATCCTCCCCCGGCTCCCGGACCGGCGCGCGCTCCCGGGCGCGCTCCACCAGCACGTGTCCGACCACCTGGAACTGCACCGCGCGGACGACTCCCGCCGCCCGTGCCCCGCGCAGCCCCGCCGCGTGGACCTCGTGGACCAGGGCCCGCCGGGAGGGCAGGAACATGCGCTCGGTCAGCCCCCGTTCGTGGACCATCGCCACCAGGTGCGGGCGTTCGAGCAGGGCGCGGCGCAGCGCGCGGGCGACCGAGACGATCCGCTCGGCGGGGGTTCCGCCGCGCGGCCGGATCGTGCCCAGATCGGCGACCGTACGGGCGACCAGCGCGTCCAGGAGCGACTCGCGGTTGCCGACGTGCCAGTAGATGGACGTGACCGCGGTGGAGAGCGCGGCGGCGAGCCCGCGCATGGTCAGGGCGTCCGGGCCGTGCTCCCGCACCAGGGCGGCCGCGGTGTCCAGGACCTCGTCCCGGGTCAGCGCCGAGCGTGCCATCCGAATCCTCCGAGTCCCCCGTGTGCACGGCCCTTTACCCTTCACGGCCAGCGGTGTAACTGTGTTACAGGCTGACGGTCCCGAAAGGCGGTACCTCATGGCACGAGTACGGTACGGGGCGCGCACCGACGCCGAGGCGGCGGCGGCCCGCGAACGGAGCGCGAAGCTCCCCGACATCTGGTCCACCGGAGTGGTCGCCCTCTGGGAGACCGACCCGGAGGTCGTCGCGGCGGTCCTGCCGCCCCCGCTGAGACCCACCGCCCGGCCCCTCGTCCGCGCCACGGTCAGCAGGGTCGAACTGTCCGGCTATCCGCTCGGCGCCGGTTCCGTGGCGGTCGCCGCCGCCCACGGCGACCGGCCGGGCTGGTACCCGCTGGTCATGCCGATGACCCACGAACGGGCCCTGACCGGCGGCCGCGAGGTCTTCGGCGAGCCCAAGAAGCTGGGCGAGGTCACCGTCGAGCGCGACGGCCCGGTGGTCCGCGCCGCCCTGGCCCGGCACGGCATCGCGTTCCTGGAGGTGCGCGGCGCGGTCTCCGGGCCGCTGCCGCTGCCGGACCCCGTCGAGAAGACCGACTTCTACTTCAAGTTCCTGCCCGGCGTGGACGGCACCGGCTTCGACGCCGACCCCGTCCTCGTCCACTGCGTCCGCGACGAACGGGTGCGGAGGCTGGAGCGGGTCACCGGTGACGTCGTGCTCCGCGAGTCCGTGTACGACCCGGTCGCCGACCTCCCCGTCCGCAGGCTCCTGGAGATCACCCTCGGCGAGAAGACCACCGCCCAGCGGGGCAGGGTCGTCGAACGGGTGTCCGCGAGCGCCCTGCTGCCCTACGTCCACCAGCGCTACGACGACCCGCTGCACCTCCTCGACGGACCTCCGGAAGGGAGCGCCTGATGGAACTGCGCGAGGGACAGGTCGCCGTCGTCACCGGGGCGGCGAGCGGCGTCGGGCTCGCCCTGGCCCGCCGGTTCGCCGCCGAGGGCCTGGCCGTCGTCCTCGGGGACGTCGAGGAGGCGCCCCTCGCGGCGGCGGCCGACGAGCTGATGGCGGGCGGGGCGCAGGTCCTCGCCCGGACGGTGGACGTCTCCGACCCGGAGGCGGTACGGGCGTTCGCGGACGCCGCCTACGACACCTTCGGAGCCGTCCACGTCCTCTGCAACAACGCGGGCGTCGGCTCCGGCGCCGAGGGCCGCATGTGGGAGCACGAGCCCAACGACTGGAGATGGGCCTTCTCCGTCAACGTCTGGGGCGTCTTCCACGGCATCCAGGCCTTCGTCCCGCGGATGATCGCGGGCGGCGCGCCGGGCCATGTCGTCAACACCTCCTCCGGCGACGGCGGCATCGCCCCGCTGCCCACCGCCTCCGTGTACGCGGTCACCAAGGCGGCCGTCGTCACCATGACCGAGTCGCTCTACGCCCACCTCAGGGCCGAGCACGCGCGCGTGGGCGCCTCCGTGCTCTTCCCCGGGCCCCACATGCTCCGCACCGGTCTGTGGGAGTCGCACCGCAACCGGCCCGGGCGGTACGCCAAACAGCGCCCCCGCCGCACCCCGTACCGCACCCTCGACCAGTGGGAGGCCGCCATGAGGGAGGCCGGTCACGAGGTCGCCTTCACCCCGGTGGAGGAGGTCGCGGAACACGTCGTGGACGGCATCCGCGCCGACCGCTTCTGGATGCTGCCGGAGAGCGCGCACAGCGACCGGCAGATCCGGGCCCGCGCCCGCTCCATGCTCGACCGCGCCGCCCCCACGTACCTGGAGAGCTTCATCCTCGACCCCGCCGACCCCGCCGACCGGGAGTGACCGGGGCCGACCAGGGCTGACCGGGACTGACCGAGACCCGACCGGGACTGACAGGGACTGTCCGCACCGACCGAGACCGAGGGCACCCATATGACCGAGGACGCCGACACGCCGTACGAGGACCCCTATCTGATCATCTCCTCCGACTGCCACGCCGGACTGCCCACCGAGGAGTACCGGCCCTACCTCGACCCCCGATTCCACCGTGCCTTCGACGGCTTCCTCGCCGGACGGGACGCCCGCCGGGAGGCCATGACCCGGCTCGGGGTGCGCAACGAGGCCTTCGCCGACCGCTGGTTCCACGACCACGCGGAAGGACTGCGCGGCGGCTGGGACCCCGTACAACGGCTCAGGGAACTCGACGGCGACGGGATCGCCGCCGAGGTCGTCTTCCCCGACGCGGACGCCGTCGACAGCGGCACCGCCGCCCCCTTCGGCGTCGGACTCGGCCTCTCCGGCGACCAGGACCCCGAGCTCGGCATGGCGGGCGCGCGGGCGCACAACCGCTGGCTCGCCGAGTTCGTCGGGGAGAACCCGGCACGGCACCGGGGGGTCGCGCTGCTCCCGGTCACCGCCGACCCGGTGGAGGTCGTCGCCGAGATCCACCGTGCCAGGGAGTCCGGGCTCGGCGCCCTGATGATCCCGTCCATGTGGGTCGACAAGGCCCCCTACCACGACCGGCGTTACGACCCCGTCTGGGCCGCCGCCGCCGAGACCGGGATGCCGCTGCTCACCCACTCCGGGGCCGCGCCGCGCGAGGAGTACGGCGACCACCTCGGCATCTACGTCTCCGAGGTCACCTGGTGGCCCGCCCGGCCGCTCTGGTTCCTGCTCTGGTCCGGCGTCTTCGAACGCCACCCCGGACTGCGCTTCGGGATCGCGGAGTCGGGCTGCTGGTGGCTGCCGAACCTGCTGTGGTTCATGGACCGGCTCTACCTCGGCGCGCACGGCGGCAAGAAACTCTCCCCGTTCGCCGAGCTGAAACGGCCGCCCAGCGAGTACCTGGACCGCCAGGTCTTCGTCTGCGCCACCAACACCAAACGGCGCGAACTCGCCCAGCGGTACGAGATCGGCGTCGACAACATCCTCTGGGGCTCCGACTTCCCGCACCCCGAGGGCACCTGGCCCGACACCCGTGGCTGGCTCCGCCGCACCTTCCACGACATCCCGGTCGCCGAGACCCGCCGGATGCTGGGCCTGGCGGCGGCGGAGGTCTTCGGCTTCGACACCGAGGCGCTCGCCCCGCTCGCCCGCCGCATCGGCCCGACCCCCGCCGACCTCGGCCAGAGCCCCGACCAGGCCGCCGTGGAGGCCTCCTGGGCCCGCTCCCGCGACGTCGGCCGGCACTGGCTCACCGACCACGACTTCCCGGTCCTGGGGGTGACGCCGTGACCGACCGGTACACGGTGATCTCCGCCGACTGCCACGCGGGCGCCGACCTCCTCGACTACCGCCCCTACCTGGAGAAGAAGCACCACGAGGACTTCGACGCCTGGGCCGCCTCCTACGTCAACCCCTACGCGGACCTGCTCGCCGACACCGCCGACCGCAACTGGAACTCGGCGCGCCGACTGGCCGAACTGGAGGCCGACGGCATCGTCGCCGAGGTCGTCTTCCCCAACACCGTCCCGCCGTTCTTCCCCACGGCCTCGCTGACGGCCCAGCCGCCCACCCGGGCCGAGTTCGAGCACCGCTGGGCCGGGCTCCGCGCCCACAACCGCTGGCTCGCCGACTTCTGCGCCCAGGCACCGGGGCGCCGGGCGGGCGTGGCGCAGATCCTCCTCAACGACGTGGACGAGGCCGTCGCCGAGATCCGCCGCGCCCGCGAGGCCGGGCTCACCGGGGGCGTCCTGCTGCCCGGGGTCCCGCCCGGCTCGCCCGTGCCCGAGCTGTACGCGCGGGCGTACGACCCGATCTGGGCCGTCTGCGCCGAGCTGGCCCTGCCCGTCAACCACCACGGCGGTTCGGCGTCCCCGCCGCTCGGCGACGAACCGGCCGCCCGCGCGGTCTTCATGGTGGAGACCACCTGGTTCTCCCACCGGGCCCTGTGGCACCTGGTCTTCGGCGGTGCCTTCCGGCGCCACCCCGGCCTCAGGCTCGTCCTCACCGAACAGGGCTCGGGCTGGATCCCGGGCGTGCTCGCCATGCTGGACTACTACCACGGGCGGCTGGTCGCCGCCTCGGCCGCCGGGGCGGGCACCGCCGAGTCGAAGTTCGGCGCCGGGCTCGCCGCCGGAATGGGGAAGGGCCCCAGCGAGGTCTGGCGCGACCACTGCTTCGTCGGAGCGAGCTTCATGCGCCCCCACGAGGTCCCGATGCGCGACCGGATCGGCCTCGACAAGATCATGTGGGGCAGCGACTACCCGCACGACGAGGGCACCGCCCCGCACTCCCGCGAAGCGCTGCGGATCGCCTACGCGGGTCTGCCGAGGGACGAGGTCGCGGCCATGGTCGGCGGCAACGCGGCCCGCGTCTACGGCTTCGACCTCACCCTCCTCGACGCCCTGGCCGCCGTCCACGGCCCGGCCGTCGAGGAGATCGCCCGACCCCTCAAGGAGGTCCCGGCGGGCGCCACCAGCCCGGCCTTCGCCCCGGGCGGGTCGGTCCGCGTCTGGTGAACCACCGGGTGCGACCCTCCTGACGTGACCGATTCGTCCCTTCCCGTCCATGACGAGGCCCACGGCGGCAGCCTCGGGCCCCGTCTCAACTGGCTCCGGGCCGCCGTGCTCGGAGCCAACGACGGCATCGTCTCCACCGCGGGCCTCGTCGTCGGTGTCGCGGGCGCCACCGAGTCCCACGACGCCCTGCTCACCGCGGGACTCGCCGGGCTCGTCGCCGGATCGATGTCGATGGCGGCGGGGGAGTACGTCTCCGTCTCCACCCAGCGCGACTCGGAGAAGGCCGCGCTAGCCCAGGAGAAGCGCGAACTGAAGGAGGACCCGGAGGCCGAACTCCGCGAGCTGACCGGGCTGCTCGGCGGACACGGCCTCTCCGCCGAGGTGGCCCGCGAGGCCGCCGAACAGCTCACCGCCCGCGACGCGCTGCGCGCCCACGCGCGCGTGGAGCTGGGCATCGACCCCGACCGGCTCACCGTCCCCTGGCACGCGGCCGCGGCCAGCTTCCTCGCCTTCACCGTCGGCGCCCTGCTCCCGCTCCTGGCGATCGTCCTCCCTCCGGCCTCGGCCCGCCTCTGGGTCACCGTCGCCTGCGTCCTCGTCGCCCTCGTCTTCACCGGCTGGTGGAGCGCCCGCCTCGGCGAGGCCCCCACGACCCGCGCGATCCTCCGCAACGTGGCGGGCGGCGCCCTGGCGATGGCGGTCACCTACGCGACCGGGTCACTGCTGGGAGTCGCGGGGGTCTGAGCCCGGACCCGGGGACGGGGGCGGGGGCGGGGGCGGGGGAGGGGACGGGGGTGGGACCCAGCCCCCGGTGTGGGGCGCCCGGCCTCCGCCCGGCCACCGGAGAGGACCACGGCCCGGCCACGGGAGAGGACCGCCGCCCGGCCACGTACCAGGGCCGCAGCCCGGCCACCGGGCAGCCCCGCCCCGCCCCTTGTCGGAAGGCTCCAAAGCTTGCTGACAAGCCGTCTCGCATACTTGTTGGTAACCACGTCTAGCCGCGCCCCCGCCCCCGCCTCTACCGTCGTCGGCATGCCGAACCTGCCCGATGTCGTGCTCTGGTCCATACCGGCGTTCGTCCTGCTCACCGTCGTGGAGATGGTGAGCCACCGGATCCGTCCCGACGAGGACGCCGCCGGGTACGAGGCCAAGGACGCCGCCACCAGCCTCGGCATGGGCCTGGGGAGCCTCTTCTTCGACGCCTTGTGGAAGATCCCCGTCGTCGCGGTCTACACCGCCGTCCACGAGCTGACCCCGCTCCGCGTCCCCGTCCTGTGGTGGACGATCCCGCTCATGCTGCTCGCGCAGGACTTCCTCTACTACTGGCAGCACCGCGGCCACCACGTCGTCCGCGTCCTGTGGGCCTGCCACGTCGTCCACCACAGCAGCCGCAGGTTCAACCTCACCACCGCCCTGCGCCAGCCGTGGACCAGCATCACCAGCTGGCCGTTCTACCTGCCGATGATCGCCCTCGGGGTCCACCCGGCGGCCGTCGCCTTCTGCTACTCGGTCAACCTGGTCTACCAGTTCTGGGTCCACACCGAACGCGTCGGCAGACTGCCCCGCCCCTTCGAGTACGTTCTCAACACCCCCTCCCACCACCGCGTCCACCACGCCTCCCAGGGCGGCTACCTGGACCGGAACTTCGGCGGCATCCTCATCGTCTGGGACCGGATGTTCGGCTCCTGGGTGGGCGAGACCGAACGGCCCGTCTACGGACTCACCAAGAACATCGAGACCCACAACCCGCTGCGCGTCGCCACCCACGAGTACGCCGCCATCGCCCGCGACCTGCGCACCGCGCACGGCTGGCGGGAACGAGCCGGACACCTCTTCCGCGGCCCCGGCTGGCAGCCCGCCCCCGCCACCCGCCCCGACACCCGACCGACCGCCCCCACCGCCCCGGAGGCGACCGCGTGAACACCGCCACCCCCGCCGACACCGCCCGCACCACCCCCCGTACCGTCTCCCGCGTCCTGCTCGCGGCCTTCCTGCTCGCCGCGGCCGCCGACCTGGTCTCGCTGCTCGCCGGGGCCGACCTCGGCCACCGGATCGCCAAGCCCCTCCTGCTGCCGCTGCTCGCCGCGTACGCCGTCACCCGGGGCGCCCCCCGGCTGCTGACCACCGCGCTCCTCTTCGGCTGGGGCGGCGATGTCTTCCTGCTCCTCGACGCCGACTGGGCCTTCCTCGTCGGCATGGGCTCCTTCGCCCTGGGACACGTCTGCTACCTGGTCCTCTTCGGCCGCCGCCGCACCTCCCCGGCACTCGGCGCCCTCTACGCCGCCGCCCTCGTCGGCACCGTCCTCCTCCTCTGGCCCGACCTCCCCGCCGAGCTGCGCCTCCCGGTCGCCTGCTACTCCCTGCTGCTCACCGCCATGGCCTACCGGGCCAGCTCCCTCGGGCTCGCGGCGGGCGTCGGCGGCGCCCTCTTCCTGCTCTCGGACACCCTCATCGCCGCCGGGATCGCCGACTGGCCCCAGCTGCCCGCGCCCGACTTCTGGGTCATGCTGACCTACCTCGCCGCCCAGTACCTGCTGACCTCGGGCGTCCTCCGTGCGCTGTACCGTGAAAGTCGTACAAACGTCTGACAGCAAGGACCGTCCGTCATGCGCGCCACCACCATCCACGCCCCGTTCGACCTGCGCGTGGAGGACGTGCCCGACCCGGTGCTCCAGGACCCCACCGACGTCGTCGTCCGCGTCCTGCGCGCCTGCGTCTGCGGCAGCGACCTGTGGGCCTACCGGGGCGAGTCGGCCCGCCGCCCCGGCCAGCGCATCGGCCACGAGTTCCTCGGCGTCGTGGAGGCGGCCGGCCCCGACGTCACCGGCTTCACCACCGGCGACCTCGTCGTCGCCCCCTTCGTCTGGTCCGACGGCACCTGCGACCACTGCGCCGAGGGCCTCCAGACCTCCTGCCCGCGCGGCGGCTTCTGGGGCTCGGTCGGCTCCGACGGCGGCCAGGGCGAGGCCGTCCGGGTGCCCTTCGCCGACGGCACCCTGGTCAAGCTCCCCGCCGACGCCGCCTCCGACGACCGGCTCCTGACCGCCCTGCTCGCCCTCTCCGACGTCCTCGGCACCGGCCACCACGCCGCCCTCGGCGCGGGCGCCCGGCCCGGCGCCACCGTCGCCGTCGTCGGTGACGGAGCCGTCGGCCTCTGCGGTGTCCTCGCCGCCAAGCGCCTCGGCGCCGAACGGATCATCGCCCTCGGCCGCCACACCGCCCGCACCGACATCGCCCGCCTCTTCGGCGCCACCGACGTCGTCGCCGAACGCGGCGAGGCCGCCGAGGCCGCCGTCCGCGAACTCACCGGCGGCCAAGGCGCCCACGGCGTCATCGAGGCCGTCGGCACCGAACAGTCCATGCGCACCGCCGTCGCCATCGCCCGCGACGGCGGCTCCGTCGGCTACGTCGGCGTCCCGCACGGCAGCGGCACCGGCCTCGACCTCTCCGTCATGTTCGACCGGAACATCGCCCTGCGCGGCGGCGTCGCCCCCGTCCGCGCCTACATCCCGGAGCTGCTCCCGGACGTCCTCGACGGCACGATCGACCCCTCCCCGGTCTTCGACCTGACCGTCGGCCTCGACGGCGTCCCCGGCGGCTACCGGGCCATGGACGAGAGGACCGCGCTCAAGGTGCTCGTCAGGCCGTGAGCCAGCGGGGGGCGTCGGCCCCCGCGACCCCCGGCGGACGCGACCAGTCCGCCGGTCCGCCCTCGTACGCCACCGGCGACCGCGCGTACCGCAGCCTGCCGAGCGGCCCGTCCGACTCCGCGAGGTGGCGCTCGGGCCGGACGGGGTCCTCCCCGCCCGTGTCACCGGGGACACGGGGGAGGGGCAGCGCGTGCGTCAGCCAGTGGCCCGTCCGCGCCAGACCCAGCCGGACCAGCCTGCTCCCGCCGTCCCGGTCCTGCTCGGTCAGCGAGCGCAGCACCGCCGCCGCCAGGAGGTAGCCGGTGCCGTGGTCCAGGGCCTGCGCGGGCAGTGCGCCCGGCGCGTCCGCCGACCCCTCCGTGACCGCGATCCCGGTCGCCGCCTGCACCAGGCTGTCGAAACCCCGCCGCCCGCCCCACGGCCCGAAGTCGCCCCAGGCGGAGAGCCGCGCGGTGACCAGGCCCGGGCGGCCGGTGCCGGTGAGGAAACGGTCGAGGGCGCCCGGCCGGTAGCCGGTGACGAGCACGTCGGCGGCGTCGAGGAGTTCCCCGAAGGCGCGCAGGTCGGACCGGCGGTTCAGGTCGAGCGCCGAGGTCCGCTTGCCGACGTCGGTGTCCGCGTGCTGGTCGGGAAGCTCCGGATTGCCCGGCGGGTCGATCCTCAGCACGTCCGCGCCGAGCAGCGCGAGCGTCCTGGTCGCCACCGGTCCGGCGATCACCCGGGTCAGGTCGAGCACCCGCAGGGGTCCTTGGCGCCGCCGGGGCGGCGCCTCGTCGAGCCGCTCCCGGGTCAGCACCGGGCGCGCCGCCACCTCCCGGCCCTGTTCGTGCGCCGCCCACTCCCCGGGCGTGCGCAGGGCCACGGCCAGGCCCCCGGCCGCGTACACCGCCGTCTCGGTCCCGACGGCCGTGCGCTCACCGATCGCCGCCGCCACCGCCGCCACGGTCTCCGTGACCCCCGCCGTCTCGTCGCGCACGCCGAGCGCGGACAGCAGCGCCGCCCGGTGGTGCGGGTAGTTGGCATGGGTGCGGACCCAGCCGTCGCGGGCCCGCCAGAACCGGGACAGCGGGGCGAAGCTCACCGGGGCCCGTCCGTCGATCCGCAGATGACGCTCGCTGACGAAGGCGGTGGCGACGGCCCCCTCGTCCACCCGCACCGGGCCCGGCAGTCCGGCCCGTTCGACGGCGGCGAGCCCGGCCACCGCGACCGTGGCGCGGGCCAGGTCCCGCACCGGCAGCCGGGCGGGCAGCACCCCGGCGGGCCCGCCGTACTCCACCCGGTCGAGCAGGGCGGGATCGCCGCCCAGGGCCGACCACAGCGACTCCGTACCCCCGCGTACCGTGTTGTTCATGGGGCCAGTGTGGCACCGGGTGCCATGCGAAGGGCCCTGGCGCGAAACTGCCGCACCAGGGCCCTTCTTCGAGCCCCCGCCGTGGCCGACGGGTTCTCGTTCACACACCCGCCGTGGCCGACGGGCTTCGTCCACCGGCCCGCCGTCACCGACGGGTCGGCGTCCACAGGCGCCCGGTGGTCACCGGAGTGCGGTGACCTGTGGAGCTACCGCCATCAGGGGCGGACGGCGTCCAGCGCGTCGATCAGACCGACTCCGTAGAAGCCGTTCTTGTTCTTGCCACCCTCGCAGACGGCGTCGATCTTGCCGTCACCGTTGATGTCGTACGGGTTGGTGCACGCGCGCTTGTCGGCCTGCGCGTACAGCAGCGCCTTCAGGGTCGCCGGGCCCGCCTTCGGGAACGTCGACTTCAGGAGCGCGAGGACGCCCGCCGCGTGCGGCGAGGCCATCGACGTACCGGCCTTGTAGTTGTAGCCGCCGTTGACCGTGGTCGACAGGATCAGACCGTTGGTCGCCGGGGCGTCCGGGGTCTGGTACGCGGTGCGGTCACCACCGGGGGCGGCGATGTCGATGACGCCCTTGCCGTAGTTGGAGTACGAGGCCTTCAGGCCCTTCGCTCCGGTCGCGGAGACCGTGACGACGCCCGGGAGCATCGCCGGGTAGTCCAGGCACTCCTTCGGGTCGATGACACGGCCGCCCGGGGTGCTGTCGTTCGGGCTGCTGTTGTCGACGATCGAGTCGGCGGCCAGGTCGAAGTTCGAGTTGCCGGCCGCGGCGACGTTGACCGTGCCCTTGCGCTCCGCGTAGCGGGAGGCGCGGGTGACGGCCTCGATGAGGGCCCCCTGGTCCGCGTCGTTCTTGCACGCGAACATCCACGGGTCGGTGTAGTAGCTGTTGTTCGTGATGGCGATGCCGTTCTCGGCCGCCCAGACGAAGCCGCAGACCACTGCCTCGGTGTAGAAGAAGCCGTCCGGCGTGGACACCTTGATGCCCGCGACCTTCACGCCGGGGGCGACACCGGTGATGCCGATGCCGTTCTTCGCGGCGGCGATCGTACCGGCGACGTGGGTGCCGTGGTCGCTCTCGCCCGTCTGCGGACGCCAGGATCCGGCCGTGGTGTCGGGCTTGCCGGACACGCAGTTGGCCGAGGCCTTGGCGTTGAAGTTCGGGGCCAGGTCCGGGTGGGTGTCGTCGACACCGGTGTCGATGACACCGACGGTGACACGCTTGCTGCCCAGGGTCTTCTTGTGGGCCTTGTCGGCCTTGATCGCGGGGAGGTCCCACTGCAGGGGCTCCAGCGCGTCCTGCTCGTCCGTGGCGCGGGCCGCGGCGGCCTTGGCCTCGGCCTCGGTCAGGACCTGCGTGCCGCCGCCGATCGCGTTGTCGCTCTGCACGGAGAGCGGAGCGGTACGGGTCGAACCGGCCGACACCACACCACGGGCCTTGCGGATCGTCTTCGCGAACTCGGGGTTCTGCGAGTGGACGACTATGACACCTATCTGGTCGTACGAGATGACCACCTCGCCACCCGCGGCGGCTATGGCCTTCTTCACGGAGGCGGCGGTCTTGCGGCCGTCCCCGACGTTCACGACGTACGACAGCTTCGGGCCGTTCGTCGCCGCGACCGCGGCCGCCGGAGCGTCACTCAGTTCCGCGGCGGAGGCGGCGCCGGAGGGAAGGAAGCCGAGCGAGGCCGTGAGCGCGAGACCAACCGGCAGAGCGAGAGCTCGGCCGCGCCTCGATCCCAGATGAGCCATGGGTTCTCCACATCATCCGTACGTGTCCGTCCGCGCGCGGGTTTACGCACGAACAGGTGTATGACGAGTGAAGCTATCGCTGATCTTCCTCAGCCTTCAATGAGTTGAGAAGACTTCATGAAGATCTGCGCAAGAAAATCTCCCGGTGAACCGCTTCGCTTCCCGCTCCGTGCCGTTGTGCAGGGGAGGGGTTCCGACCGGAACCCCGTCGTCCGCACTTCGGGTGAGGCCCCCTTGACCACGCCGTCCGTTCCCGCGTCACGAGGAGATTCCGTGGCTACCGAAGCACCGCCGCCCAGAAGCGGCACGGAGACCGCAGCCGGTCCCGCACAGCCCACGACGGAGGAGTTCGTCGAGGTGCAGCGGAGCGCGGAGTTCGGCGAACTGCGGGCCACCTACCGCTCGTTCGCCTTCCCGCTGACCCTGGCCTTCATCGCCTGGTACCTGCTGTACGTGCTGCTCTCCAACTACGCGGGCGGCTTCATGGGCACCAAGGTCTTCGGCAACATCAACGTGGCCCTCCTGATGGGCCTCGGCCAGTTCGCCACGACCTTCCTCATCGCCTGGCTCTACTCGCGGCACGCGGCACGCCGCCTCGACCCCAAGGCCGAGGCCATCAGAACCCGTATGGAGGGCGACGCATGAGCACCCCCGTCCTGCTCGCGGCGGGCAACGCCACCAGCGAGCACCGGCCGCTGATCATCGCCCTCTTCGGGGCCTTCGTCATCGCGACCCTGATCATCACCGTCCGGGCGGGCCGCCAGACCCGCAGCGCCGCCGACTTCTACGCGGGCGGCGGCCAGTTCACCGGCTTCCAGAACGGCCTCGCCATCTCCGGCGACTACATGTCCGCCGCGTCCTTCCTCGGCATCAGCGGCGCCATCGCCCTCTACGGCTACGACGGCTTCCTCTACTCCATCGGCTTCCTCGTCGCCTGGCTCGTCGCCCTGCTCCTGGTCGCCGAACCCCTGCGCAACTCCGGCCGCTTCACCATGGGCGACGTCCTCGCCTACCGGATGCGCCAGCGCCCGGTCCGCACCGCCGCGGGCACCTCCACCATCGTCGTCTCGATCTTCTACCTGCTCGCCCAGATGGCCGGCGCCGGCGTCCTCGTCTCACTGCTGCTCGGCATCACCAGCGACGGCGGCAAGATCGCGATCGTCGCCCTGGTCGGCATCCTGATGATCGTCTACGTGACCATCGGCGGCATGAAGGGCACCACCTGGGTGCAGATGGTGAAGGCCGTCCTGCTCATCGCGGGCACGCTCCTCATCACCTTCCTCATCCTCCTCAAGTTCGACTTCAACCTCTCCCAGCTGCTCGGCGCCGCCGCCACCAACAGCGGCAAGGGCGACGCCTTCCTGGAGCCCGGCCTCAAGTACGGCGCCAGCGCCCTGTCGAAGCTGGACTTCCTCTCGCTCGGCATCGCGCTGGTCCTCGGCACCGCCGGCCTGCCGCACATCCTGATCCGCTTCTACACGGTGCCGACCGCCAAGGCCGCCCGTAAGTCGGTCAACTGGGCCATCGGCATCATCGGCGGGTTCTACCTGATGACGATCGTCCTCGGCTTCGGCGCCGCCGCCCTGCTGAAGAACAGCGACATCATCGCCTCCAACAAGGCGGGCAACACCGCCGCCCCGCTCACCGCCCTGGAGGTCGGCGGCGGCGCGGGCTCGACCGGCGGCGCGATCCTGCTGGCCGTCATCTCGGCCGTCGCCTTCGCGACCATCCTCGCGGTCGTCGCCGGACTGACCCTGGCCTCCTCCTCGTCGTTCGCCCACGACATCTACGCCAATGTGATCCGGCGCGGACAGGCCACCGAGAAGGAGGAGATGCGGGCCGCCCGCTGGGCGACCGTCCTCATCGGCGTCGTCTCCATCGCGCTCGGCGCCCTCGCCCGCGACCTCAACGTCGCCGGTCTGGTGGCCCTGGCCTTCGCCGTCGCCGCCTCCGCCAACCTGCCGACGATCCTCTACTCGCTGTTCTGGAAGCGCTTCACCACCCAGGGCGCGCTCTGGTCGATCTACGGCGGCCTCGTCTCCTCCGTCGTCCTCGTCCTCTTCTCCCCGGTCGTCTCCGGCGGCCCGGCCTCGATGTTCAAGGGCGTGGACTTCCACTGGTTCCCGCTGGAGAACCCCGGCCTCGTCTCGATCCCGCTCGGCTTCCTCCTCGGCTGGCTCGGCTCGCTCCTCTCCAAGGAGGAGCCGGACGCGGGCAAGTACGCCGAACTGGAGGTCAAGTCCCTCACCGGCGTCGGGGTCGGCGAGGCGGTGAAGCACTGACCGGAGCGCGACGGTCCGCACACGGTCCGCGACCACGGGGAGGGCGGGGGGGGGGGGGGGCACCCGCCGCCGCCCCCGGGCCCGGGGCAACTGGCCCCCACCCGGGCCGGGGGGGCCCCGAGTGGAACAACACACCCAATCCCACCACCGGGCAGGGGGCC
>NZ_JBIWNI010000003.1:0-29760 GCF_044767145.1 Streptomyces sp. NPDC101490 | reverse complement strand
CCCGGGGGGGGGGGGGCGGGGGGGGGCCCCCCCCCGGGCGGCCCCCCCCCCCGGCCCCCCGCGCCCCCCCGGGGGGGGGGCCCCCGGGCGGGGGCCCCCCCCCCCCCCCCCCCCCGGTCCCGTGACAATCTGCCCTCCTCGCTGTCCGAGGGCTCACGTAGTCTCAGAACACACGCATACGCAAGACGGGAAGGGGGCCCACAGTGCTCAGCGACACCTACGGCCGGGTGGCCACCGATCTCCGCGTCTCGCTCACGGACCGCTGCAACCTGCGCTGCACGTACTGCATGCCGGAGGAGGGCCTCCAGTGGCTCGCCAAGCCGGACCTGCTCACCGACGACGAGATCGTCCGCCTCGTCCGCCTCGCCGTCACCCGCCTCGGCGTCACCGAGGTCCGCTTCACCGGCGGCGAACCCCTGCTCCGTCCCGGTCTCGTCGGCATCGTCGAGCGCTGCGCGGCCCTGGAGCCCCGGCCCCGGATCTCCCTCACCACCAACGGCATCGGTCTCAAGCGCACCGCCGCCGCCCTCAGGTCCGCGGGACTCGACCGCGTCAACGTCTCCCTGGACACCCTGCGCCCCGAGGTCTTCAAGACGCTCACCCGGCGTGACCGGCACCGGGACGTCCTGGACGGCATGGCCGCCGCCCGGGACGCCGGACTCACCCCGGTCAAGATCAACGCCGTCCTGATGCCGGGACTCAACGCCGACGAGGCCCCCGATCTGCTCGCCTGGGCGATCACACAGCGCTACGAACTCCGCTTCATCGAGCAGATGCCGCTGGACGCCCAGCACGGCTGGAAGCGTGAGGGGATGATCACCGCCGGTGACATCCTGGAGTCCCTGCGCACCCGCTTCACCCTGACCCCCGAGGGCGCCGACGAGCGCGGCTCGGCCCCCGCCGAGCGCTGGACCGTGGACGGCGGACCGCACACCGTAGGCGTCATCGCCTCGGTCACCCGGCCGTTCTGCCGGGCCTGCGACCGGACCCGGCTCACCGCCGACGGGCAGGTGCGGACCTGTCTGTTCGCCACGGAGGAGACGGACCTGCGGGCTGCGCTCCGCTCCGGCGCGCCGGACGAGGAGATCGCCGCGCTGTGGGAGCGGGCGATGTGGGGCAAGAAGGCGGGCTCGGGCCTCGACGACCCGAGCTTCCTCCAGCCCGAGCGCCCGATGTCAGCGATCGGCGGCTGACTCCCACTCGGCGAACGGGACGACGTCCTTCAGGAAGCCCCGTACGCTCAGGAACTGGGAGAGGTGCTCGCGGTGTTCGTCGCACGCGAGCCAGGTCTTGCGCCGCTCGGGCGTGTGCAGCTTGGGGTTGTTCCACGCCAGGACCCAGACGGCGTCGGCGCGGCAGCCCTTGGCGGAACAGGTCGGATTCTCTTCGCTCATCCGGTCATTGTCCGGCAAAGGCGATGCCGAGCAGCCACGGGGGGAGCTGCCCGGCATCGGTCTGTCGCTCCGACGGGGGATGCGGAGCGCGTACGCAGTATGTCACGGCACCTGGGGTGCGGTGCACCGGAACTTCATGATTGATCTGAGCTTTTACTGAGGTTTCCGGCCACTGAAAGTGACTCAGTTCCGGCCGCTCGAAGGGCCGTCGTCCTGGCCTTCCGGGGCAGTGTCGGACGCCAGCGCCGGACGCACCGGAGCCGGTACGAAAGTGGAGGGAAGGGACGGAGCCGACTCGCGGCCCGCGTTCGCGATGACCACGGCGACGTAGGGGAGCAGGATGCCCAGGGCCAGCGCCACGACGGCCACGTGCCGCTCGACGTTCCACAGCACCGCCGCCGCGATCACGGACAGTGTGCGGACGGTCATGGAGATGATGTAGCGCCGCTGCCGTCCCCGCACGTCGTCGGCGAGCCCCTGCCGGGCCCCCGTGATCCGGATGACCTCGCTTCCGCCGCGCTTGCGCACCGTCCTCCACCACCCGCCGCTCGCGCCGGACCCTCCCTGGTCCGGACCTCGCTCCACGGTACGCCCGCCCGCCCGCGCCGACGAGACCGGGGCACGGATGGCGGTGTCCGACATGCGCCGTATGGCGGATGGGCCGAGACTGGGCGCAGACCCGCAGAAGGAGGCGACCATGGGCTGGTTGTGGGCGATCATCGTGGGACTCGTCCTCGGTCTGATCGCGAAGGCGATCCTGCCGGGGAAACAGCAGATCCCGCTCTGGCTGACGATCGTGTTCGGCATGGTCGGCAGCCTTCTCGGCAACGCCGTCGCGACCTGGATCGGAGTCAACGACACCAGCGGCATCGACTGGATCCGTCATCTGCTCCAGCTGATCGGCGCCATCGCCGTGGTCGGAGTCGGTGACATGCTCTGGGTCTCGATGAAGGGCAACAGACAGCGGAGCTGACCCGCGCGGAGAGCGGGCGAGACCCGGGGCCCGGGCAGCCCTTCACCCGCGCGAGCCCCCCGGCGAAGCGCTCACAGGAAGCGCTGACGCGAAGGGCTCACGCGGAGGGCTCGTGCGAGAAGAGGCTCGCGCCGAAGGGGTTCACACAGAGGGGGTTCACGCCCCCGCGAACTCGATCGCCGCCAGGTTCTTCTTGCCGCGCCGCAGCACCAGCCAGCGCCCGTGCAGCAGGTCGTCGGCGGACACCTCGGCGTCCTCGGCGGTGATCTTCACGTTGTTCACGTACGCCCCGCCCTCCTTCACCGTGCGCCGTGCCGCCGACTTGCTCGCCACCAGACCGACCTCGGCGAACAGGTCCACGACCTGGCCCAGCTCGGTCACCCGGACGTGCGGCAGCTCGGACAGGGCGGCGGCCAGCGTCGCCCCGTCCAGCTCGGTCAGGTCGCCCTGCCCGAACAGTGCCTTGGAGGCGTCGATGACGGCCGCGCACTGGTCGGCGCCGTGCACCAGGGCGGTCAGCTCCTCGGCGAGCGCCCGCTGCGCGGCCCGCGCCTGCGGTCGCTCGGCGGTCTGCGCCTCCAGCGCCTCCAGCTCCTCGCGGGACCTGAAGGACAGGATGCGCAGGTACGTGGAGATGTCCCGGTCGTCCACGTTCAGCCAGAACTGGTAGAACGCGTACGGGGTCGTCATCTCCGGGTCCAGCCAGACGGCCCCGCCCTCGGTCTTGCCGAACTTGGTGCCGTCCGCCTTGACCATCAGCGGGGTGGCGAGCGCGTGCGCGTGCGCCCCCGGCTCCAGGCGGTGGATCAGGTCGAGACCGGCCACCAGGTTGCCCCACTGGTCCGAGCCGCCCTGCTGGAGCGTGCAGCCGTACCGGCGGTACAGCTCCAGGAAGTCCATGCCCTGGAGCAGCTGGTAGCTGAACTCCGTGTAGCTGATGCCCTGCTCGGACTCCAGGCGGCGGGCCACGGAGTCCTTGGTCAGCATCTTGTTGACCCGGAAGTGCTTGCCGATGTCCCGCAGGAACTCGATCGCCGACAGACCGGCGGTCCAGTCCAGGTTGTTCACCATGACCGCCGCGTTCTCCCCCTCGAAGGAGAGGAAGGGCTCGATCTGGGTGCGCAGCCGGTCCACCCAGTTCGCGACCGTCTCGGGGTCGTTCAGGGTGCGCTCGGCCGTCGGCCGCGGGTCACCGATCTGACCGGTGGCCCCGCCGACCAGCGCCAGCGGCCGGTGCCCGGCCTGCTGGAGCCGGCGGACGGTGAGGACCTGCACGAGGTGCCCCACGTGGAGACTGGCCGCGGTCGGATCGAAACCGCAATAGAACGTCACGGGACCGTCCGCGAGAGCCTTGCGCAGTGCGTCCTCGTCGGTGGACTGGGCGAAGAGCCCGCGCCACTTCAGCTCGTCGACGATGTCGGTCACGATCGTCCGTCTCCTCGTGATGCTCGTGGGAAGTTGTTCTCGGCCAGTCTAGGCGGGTCAGACCCCCTTGCTGACCGAGCTCATGTTGAAGTCGGGCACCCGCAGGGCGGGCATCGCGGCCCGGGTGAACCAGTCGCTCCACTCGCGCGGCAGCGTCTTCTCCGTCCGGCCCGCCTCGGAGGCCCGCGACAGCAGGTCCACTGGCGACTCGTTGAACCGGAAGTTGTTCACCTCGCCGACCACCTCGCCGTTCTCGACGAGGTAGACGCCGTCCCGGGTCAGACCGGTCAGCAGCAGCGTCGCCGGATCCACCTCGCGGATGTACCAGAGGCAGGTCAGCAGCAGACCGCGCCCGGTGGCGGCCACCATCTCCTCCAGGGACTTCTCGCCGCCGCCGTCCAGGATCAGGTTCCCCGCTCCCGGCGCCACGGGCGAGCCGGTGAGGGCCGCCGTGTGCCGGGTGGTGATCAGGTGCGCCAGCTTCCCGTCCCGGACCCAGTCCACCGGTGCGACCGGCAGCCCGTTGTCGAAGACGGACGAGTCGTCGCCGGAGGAGTGCGCGATCACGAACGGCGCGGACTCCAGGCCCGGCTCGTTCGGGTCGCTGCGCAGGGTCAGCGGCAACGGGGAGAGGGTCTCGCCGAGCCGGGTGCCGCCGCCGGGCTTGGAGAAGACCGTACGGCCCTCCACCGCGTCCCGGGCCGTCGACGACCACAGCTGGTAGATCAGCAGGTCGGCCACGGCCGTCGGCGGCAGCAGCGTCTCGTACCGCCCGGCGGGCAGCTCGATCCGCCGCTCCGCCCAGCCGAGCCGGGTCGCCAGCTCCGCGTCGAGCGCGGCCGGGTCGACGTCCTTGAAGTCCCGGGTGGACCGGCCCGCCCAGGCGGAGCGCGAGCGATCGGGGGACTTCGCGTTCAGCTCCAGGGTGCCGTTCGGCTGGTCGTGCCGGAGCCGCAGCCCCGTCGACGTCCCCAGATAGGTGGAGGTCAGCTCGTGGTTGGCGAAGCCGTACAGCTCGCGGCCCCCGGCCCGGGCGCGGGCGAAGGCCTCGCCGAGCGCCGGAGCGAAGTCGGCGAACACGGCGGAGGAGGTCTCCACCGGGGCGTCCGTGAAATCGGGCGACGAGGGCACCCCGGTCACCAGCGGCTGCGCGTCCTCGGCGGGTCCCGCGGCGCGCGCGGCGGCCTCGGCGGCCCGTACCAGCGGCTCCAGGTCGTCGGCGGTCACGGCGGACCGGGAGACGACACCGGAGGCGGTCCCCTGGGAGCCGTCGACGGTCGCGACGACCGTCAGCGTCCGGCCCCGGGTCACGCCGTTGGTGGTGAGCGCGTTGCCCGCCCACCGCAGATTGGCCGAGGACTCCTCGTCGGCGATGACGACGCACCCGTCGGCACGGGACAGCTCGAGGGCCCGCTCGACGATCTCGTACGGCTTGCTGACGCGGCTCATCGACCGGCCTCCTGCGTCGTGTTGAGAATGTTGACGCCCCGGAAGAGGGCGGAGGGGCAGCCGTGGGAGACCGCGGCGACCTGGCCCGGCTGGGCCTTGCCGCAGTTGAACGCGCCGCCCAGGACGTACGTCTGCGGGCCGCCGACCTGCTCCATCGAGCCCCAGAAGTCCGTGGTCGTCGCCTGGTAGGCCACGTCCCGGAGCTGCCCGGCCAGCCGGCCGTTCTCGATGCGGAAGAAGCGCTGTCCGGTGAACTGGAAGTTGTAGCGCTGCATGTCGATCGACCACGAGCGGTCACCGACCACGTAGACGCCCCGCTCCACCCCGCCGATCAGGTCCTCGGTGGAAAGACCGCCCGGGTCCGGCTGGAGCGAGACGTTCGCCATCCGCTGCACCGGCACGTGCGCGGGGGAGTCCGCGAAGGCGCAGCCGTTCGACCGGCCGAGCCCGGTGAGCTTCGCGATCCGCCGGTCCAGCTGGTAGCCGACGAGCGTGCCGTCCTTCACCAGGTCCCAGCTCTGCCCCTCGACGCCCTCGTCGTCGTACCCGATCGTCGCGAGCCCGTGCTCGGCGGTCCGGTCGCCCGTCACGTTCATGACCGAGGAGCCGTACGCCAGCTTGCCCAGCTGGTCGAAGGTGGCGAAGGACGTGCCCGCGTACGCCGCCTCGTAGCCGAGCGCCCGGTCCAGCTCGGTGGCGTGGCCGATCGACTCGTGGATGGTCAGCCAGAGGTTCGACGGGTCCACGACCAGGTCGTACCGGCCCGCCTCGACGCTCGGCGCCCGCATCTTCTCGGCGAGCAGCCCCGGGATCTCGTCCAGCTCCCTGTCCCAGTCCCAGCCGGTGCCGGTCAGGTACTCCCAGCCCCGCCCGGCCGGAGGAGCGATCGTCCGCATCGAGTCGAACTCGCCGGTCGTCTCGTCGACGGCCACCGCCGTCAGCTGCGGGTGCAGCCGGACGCGCTGCTGCGTGGTCACGGTCCCCGCCGTGTCCGCGTAGAACTTGTTCTCGTGGACGGTCAGCAGTGAGGCGTCCACGTGCGCCACGCCGTCCGCGCGCAGCAGCCGCGCGCTCCAGTCGGCGAGCAGCGCGCCCTTCTCCTCGGCGGGCACGGAGAAGGGGTCGATCTCGTACGAGGAGATCCAGACCTTGTCCTCGTGCACCGGCTCCGGCGCCAGCTCCACCCGCTCGTCGGACCCGGCCGCCGCGATGACCCGCGCGGACAGCTGGGCCATGGCCACCGCCTGCGAGGCGACCCGGGCGGCCCCGTCCATGGTCAGGTCCACCCCGGAGGCGAACCCCCAGGCCCCTCCGTGCACCACCCGTACCGCGTACCCCAGGTCGGTGGTGTCCGAGGAGCCGGACGGTTTGGCGTCGCGCAGCCGCCAGGAGGCGCTGCGCACCCGCTCCAGACGGAAGTCGGCGTGCTCGGCACCGAGCGCGCGCGCTCGGGCGAGCGCCGCGTCGGCGAGCGCCCGCAACGGCAGCGCGACGAACGAAGGGTCGATCTGATGGACCACGAGCGGCCTCGCTCTCGGCGATCAAAAGGCGGCGGTTGGACTGCCCGCGCAGTCAATCACGCCTCGGGGCGCGGGGGCGGCGCATTGTCGCGCTCCGCCGTCCCGGGGCGTGCGGGGACGGCGTGCGGCGCAGACGGGAGCCCTGTACGGATCCCCCGCGAGGCCCCGGAGCTGTAGGGACTCGACAGTCGCGCCGGTATGCGACTGTCGGAGGTCGATTCCTCATGTCGGGAGCGTTACCGATAGGTTTTCGGCTACCAGACCGCTATCGAAAGGGTGATCCGTTGAGCCGCTCGGTTCTCGTCACCGGAGGAAACCGGGGCATCGGCCTCGCCATCGCCCGCGCGTTCGCCGAGGCGGGCGACAAGGTCGCCATCACGTACCGTTCCGGCCAGCCTCCGGAGGGGTTCCTCGCGGTGCGGTGCGACATCACCGACGGCGACCAGGTGGAGCGGGCGTACAAGGAGATCGAGGAGAAGCACGGTCCGGTGGAGGTCCTCGTGGCCAACGCCGGCGTGACGAAGGACCAGCTCCTGATGCGGATGTCCGAGGAGGACTTCACGTCCGTCCTCGACACCAACCTCACCGGCACCTTCCGGGTCGTCAAGCGTGCCAACCGGGGGATGTTGCGCGCCAAGAAGGGCCGGGTCGTCCTGATCTCCTCGGTCGTCGGTCTGCTGGGCTCGGCGGGCCAGGCCAACTACGCCGCCTCCAAGGCCGGCCTGGTCGGTTTCGCCCGTTCCCTCGCGCGTGAGCTGGGCTCGCGCAACATCACGTTCAACGTCGTCGCCCCCGGCTTCGTCGACACCGACATGACCGCGGTGCTCACCGACGAGCAGCGCGCGGGCATCGTGGCGCAGGTGCCGCTGGGCCGTTACGCGCAGCCCGGGGAGATCGCCGCCGCGGTGAAGTTCCTCGCCTCGGACGACGCCTCGTACATCACTGGAGCCGTCATCCCGGTTGACGGCGGATTGGGCATGGGTCACTGATCACATGAGCGGAATTCTCGAGGGCAAGCGCATTCTGATCACCGGTGTGCTGATGGAGTCCTCCATCGCCTTCCACGCCGCGAAGCTGGCCCAGGAGCAGGGCGCGGAGATCATCCTCACCGCCTGGCCCCGGCCGTCGCTGACCGAGCGCATCGCCAGGAAGCTGCCCCACCCGGAGAAGGTCAAGGTCCTGGAGCTCGACGTCTCCAACGACGAGCACCTCGCCCGCCTCGAAGGCCAGGTCCGCGAGCACCTCGGTGACCGTCTCGACGGCATCGTGCACTCGATCGGCTTCGCTCCGCAGGACGCGCTCGGCGGCAACTTCCTCCACACGCCGTTCGAGTCGGTCGCCACCGCCATGCACGTCTCGGCCTTCTCGCTGAAGTCCCTGACGGTGGCGCTGCTGCCGCTGATGACCGAGGGCGGCTCCGTCGTCGGCCTCACCTTCGACGCGCAGTACGCCTGGCCGCAGTACGACTGGATGGGCCCGACCAAGGCCGCCCTGGAGGCCACCAGCCGTTACATGGCCCGTGACCTGGGCAAGCAGAACATCCGCTGCAACCTGATCTCGGCGGGTCCGCTCGGATCGATGGCCGCCAAGTCCATCCCGGGCTTCGACGGGCTCGCCTCCGTCTGGGACAGCCGCTCCCCGCTGGAGTGGGACCTCGCCGACCCGGAGCCGGCCGGCCGCGGCATCGTGGCGCTGCTCTCCGACTGGTTCCCGATGACGACGGGCGAGATCATCCACGTCGACGGCGGTCTGCACGCGATCGGCGCGTGACCGTCCGGCATCCCGCGTGACCGTCCGGCACCTCGTGTGACCGTCCGGTGCCGCGCGTGACCGTTCCGCGTCATGCCCGAGCGGGACCGGACCCTTCCGTCCGTCCCGCTCCTCCCGTCACGGTCCCCGTGACGCCCCAGGGCCGTGCGCCCGCCCCCGCCGGGCGGCGCACGGCCCTCGGCGTTCCGCAACTCCTGCCCGACTCGAAAAGTCACGCGAACCAGCCCAGACTGGGGCGGAGCGTGATGTTCCTGCTACGGGCGGGGAGGAGGTGCGGACATGCGCGTCACCCGGCAAGGACTCGGTGTCACCGTCTCCGTCGCGGTCCTCTTCACCGGCATGGCCGTCGCCGCCGAGGTGAGGGCCGCGCCCGCCCCCGCCGAGGACCTTCCGGCCGCCGCCCCGGCGCGGCGCGGGGAGAGCGGCGAGCCGGAGAACTTCGGCGCCTCCTGCCGGACCGTGGTGCGGGGCTCCCACGTCACCGCGCACTGCCAGAACCCGTACCTCATCACCGACCGGGTCCGGCTGCACGTCGAGTGCGACCGCTGGTGGGACGTGGACACCGACAGCGCCCCCGCGGAGGTCGGCCCCGCCGACTACGCCCGGCTCGACGGCCGCTGCTGGAAGGAGGTCCGGGCCGCCTGGCTCACCCACCAGCCCGCGGACCGGACTCCGGCTCCGGTGCACCGGCCCGCGGACCGGACTCCTCCGGTACGGGGCTCCTGAGGCACATGAAGGGGTAACCGGCCGCCTCCGCGCCCGCCCGCTCGGCGTCGCCCTCCCTGACGGCGTCCACCAGACGCGCGTGGTCCATGTGGTTCTCCGGCCGCAGCACCTGCCCGATGTCGTCGCGCAGCCACTGCCGCAGCAGATCGCCCAGGTCGGCGTAGAGCTCGGTGAGCACCTCGTTGCCCGAGGCGGCGACGACCGCGTGGTGGAAGGCGGCGTCCACGGTCACGAACCGCTCCGCGTCCCCGGACTCCCAGGCCTCGTCCCGCCGTACGAGGAGCGCGTCGAGCTGCTTCAGGTCCCGCTCGGTGCGCCGGGCGGCGGCGAGCCGGGCGGCGGCGGACTCCAGCGTCGAACGCAGCTCGGCGACGTGCCGGGGGTCGGAGCCCGCGAAGCGGCGGTGCATGACGCCCGCCAGCTCGCTGGTGGCGATGACGTACGTCCCCGAGCCCTGGCGGATGTCGAGGAGTCCGTTGTGGGCGAGCGCCCGCACCGCCTCGCGGACCGTGTTGCGGGCCACCCCGAGCTGCTCGACCAGCTCGGGTTCGGTCGGGATGCGGGACCCCACCGGCCACTCGCCCGAGGTGATCTGGTTCCGCAGCTCGGCGATCACCTGATCGGAGAGACCTGCGCGCCGCGGGTGACCGAGGGCCATGGAACACCTTCCGTTCGTTCGGGATTGGACAACCAATCATCCCATGATTCTATGATGGCCTCATGCCAGACGAGCCGAAGACCCTCGACCCCGCCGCACGACCGGCCGGGAGCACCGCCGCGGCCGGGGACGTCGGCGCGGCTGCCGCCTCCGTACCGGCCGCCTCCGTGCAGGCAGCCACCCCGCTGGGCGCTTCCGCGCCGGGGGCTTCCGCACCGGGGGCTTCCGCGAAGGCGGGCGGAACGGCCGCCGCCGACCCACCCGCACCCGCCCCGGCGCTCCGCTGGACCCTCGGTCTCGTCACCGTCGGCCTCGTCCTCGCCGCGCTGAACCTGCGCCCCGCCATCACCAGCCTCGGCGCCCTCCTCGAAGACGTCAGCGCCGACCTGCACATGAGCGGCAGCCTCGCCGGGGTCCTGACCTCCGTGCCGCCGCTCTGCTTCGCGGTCTTCGGCATCACGGCCCCGCGCCTCGCCCGCCGCTTCGGCCCCGCCGCCGTCGTCTGCGCGGGCATGGCCGCGATCTTCGCGGGGCTGGTCCTGCGGTCCTTCGCCACCGGCACCCCCGCCTTCCTGGCCGCCAGCGCCCTCGCCCTGATGGGCATCGCCGTCAGCAACATCCTGATGCCCGTCATCGTCAAGCGGTACTTCCCCGACCGCGTCGGCAGCATGACCGGCCTCTACTCCATGGCGCTGGCCCTCGGTACCTCCCTCGCCGCCGCCGCCACCGTCCCCGTGACCGAGGCCCTCGGCGGCGACTGGCGCCTCGGCCTCGGCATCTGGGCGGTGCTCGCGGCCCTCGCCGTACTGCCCTGGCTGCCCCTGGTGCGCGACCGCGCCATGACCACGGCCACGCCCCCGGGCGCACCGGCCGCCTCCGCCGGAGCCGCGCCGACCGGCGGGTCCGGCCCGGTCGCGTCCGCCGCCGCCCCGCGTGTCGGCCGCAGCCCCACCGCCTGGGCGCTCGCCGTGTTCTTCGGACTCCAGGCGACCGGCGCCTACATCACCATGGGATGGATGCCGCAGATCTTCCGTGACGCGGGCGTCTCCGCCTCCACCGCGGGCGTGCTCCTGGCCGTCACCATGGTCATGGGCGTCCCGCTCGCCTTCGTCATACCCCGGCTCGCGAGCCGGATGAGGACCCAGGGCCCGATCGTCGTCGCGCTCGGACTCTGCGGACTCACCGGCTACACCGGCCTGTTCCTCGCCCCGGCCGGGGGGGCCTGGGCCTGGGCCGTCCTCCTCGGCATCTCCAACTGCGCCTTCCCGCTGGCCCTCACCATGATCGGAATGCGCTCGCGCACCGGCGTCGGAGTCGTCCGGCTCTCCGCCTTCGCGCAGAGCGTCGGCTACCTCATCTCGATCCCGGGCCCCCTCCTCGTCGGCGTGCTCTACCAGCACAGCGGCGGCTGGGGACTGCCGATCGCGCTCATGGGCGGACTGATGATCCCGCAGATGATCGTCGGCACCCTGGCGGGGAGGGACCGGACGGTCGAGGACGAATGCTGAGATGCGAGACTGTTCCCATGCCAGTCCTCGAACCCAACCCCCCGAACGGCCAGAAGAAGCTGCTCATCGTCTTCGGCACCATGATCGGTATCACGGTCGTCATCGGCGTCATCGCCTCCCTCGTCTCCCCCTGACACCCCGGCACCCCACCCCGGGGTGGAGGTAACCCCCCTATCCCCTAGGGGGCAGGTCTCAGGGTGAAGTGGGTGGATCACCTGATGGGCCGGAGGGGCCGCGATCCCTAGATTGGAGACACAGGGAAAACGGAGACTCTCACCCATGGAGGCGGTCATGTCGGCCCACACGTACACCCGGGCCCGGCCCACGGCGAGCGGCGTCGACACCCGGCTGCCCTGGTGGGCCCTGGCCCTTCCGGTGGCCGCGTTCCTCGCCCTGCTGCTCCTGATGACCGGTTCGGGAGAGGCCCAGGCGCCCCTCGGGGCCCATGGGGTCGGAGGGTTCCTGGAGCGCGTTCAGCAAACGCTCTCTCTCTGAGTCGACACGGCCTGTTTCATGCGAAGCTGAGCACCATGAGCGTCGACACACCCCGCAGGATCGCGCTGCTCCGACACGCCAAGGCGGACTGGAACCAGGAGTCGGACCACGAGCGCCCCCTCGCCGAGCGAGGCCGCGCGGACGCCCCCCTGGTCGGCCGCAAGCTCGCCGGGACCGGCATCGGCTTCGACCTGGCCCTCTGTTCGACCGCCCTCAGAACGCGCGAGACCTGGAAGCTGGCCGTGCAGGCACTGCCGGAGCGCCCCAGGACCGTGTACGAGGAGCGGTTGTACGAGGCGTCGCTGGGTGAGCTCATCGCCCTGCTCAACGAGGTGCCGGACGAGGTCTCCGACCTCCTGGTCATCGGTCACAACCCGGGGATGCACGCCCTCGCCGACGCCCTCGCGGGCGAGGCCGAGGAGGACGCCCTGGCCCGGATGAACCGCAGCGGCTTCCCGACCTCGGCCCTCGCCGTCCTCACCTTCGGCGGCTCGTGGAAATCGGTCGAGCACGGCGTCGGCCGCCTGGCCGAATTCTGGACCCCGCACGCCTGAGCCCGGCGCCCCCGGAGCCCGCCCCGGCGACCGCTGCCGGGAGGGCGTCCGGGCCTTCCCGAACCAGAGACTTCCGAGCCCCGCCCCCACGGCTCCGTGCCTCCTGCCCCGGCCGCCGGAGCCGTCTTTCCGCGTGCTTCGCGCGCCGGATCCCGTACGGCCCTGACGAGTACGGCCCTGGCCAGTACGCCCCGAATCGGTACGGCCCTGAACCGGTGCGGCGCGACGGCCCGGACCCGTACGGCGCGACTCCGCACGCCTGGACCCCGCGGGCCCGAGCCCCCGTCCCGGCGGGTCGCCCGGCGCGTGACGGCGCGCGGCACGACGAAGGGGCCCGGCCGTCCGACGACGACCGGGCCCCTCCTCCGTACTCCCGTGCTCCCGTACGGCTTCCGCTTCCGCCCGGCGGGTGCCCCGCTCCGTGCGGCGGGGTCTTCGCTCAGCGGGGCCGGGTCCCCACTCGGTACGGGGGCCTTCCGCTCAGTGCAGCAGGTCCTCGCCGCCGTCCGCGGCCTCGACCTCCTCGCGGGTGATCCCCAGGAGGTACAGCACGGTGTCCAGGAACGGCACGTTCACCGCCGTGTCCGCGGCCCGTCGCACCACCGGCTTCGCGTTGAAGGCCACCCCGAGTCCGGCGGCGTTCAGCATGTCCAGATCGTTCGCCCCGTCGCCGATCGCCACCGTCTGGGCCAGCGGCACTCCCGCCTCCTCGGCGAACCGGCGCAGCAGCCGTGCCTTCCCCGCCCGGTCCACGATCTCGCCGGTCACCCGCCCGGTGAGCCTGCCGTCCACGATCTCCAGGGTGTTGGCGGAGGCGAAGTCGAGCCCGAGCTGTTCCTTCAGATCGTCCGTGACCTGGGTGAACCCCCCGGAGACGACCCCCACCTGGTAGCCGAGCCGCTTGAGCGTACGGATCAGGGTCCTGGCACCGGGCGTGAGCCGTACCTCGGCGCGGACCTTCTCGACCACGGAGGCGTCGAGCCCGGCCAGCAGCTCCACCCGCGCGTGCAGGGACTGCTCGAAGTCCAGCTCCCCGCGCATCGCCGCCTCCGTCACCTCGGCGACCTTGTCCTCGCAGCCCGCGTGCGCCGCGAAGAGCTCGATCACCTCGTCCTGGATCAGCGTCGAGTCGACGTCCATGACGACGAGCCGCTGGGCCCGCCGGTGCAGTCCGGCGGAGACCACGGCCACATCGACGCCGATGGTGTGCGCCTCGATGGCCAGCGCCGTCCGCAGCGGCTCGGTCCCACAGCCGGAGACGGCGAACTCGACCGCCGTGACCGGGTACTTCGCCAGCCGGAAGATACGGTCGATGTTGCCGCCGGACTCCGTGATCCTGGCCGCTATGGCCGCGGTCTGCTCCGAGGTCAGCGGGTTGCCCAGCACGGTGACGTGCGAGCGCCCCTCGCCCCGGGGACGGTTGTCGCCGGTGCCGGAGATGATCTCGGCCTGGAGCTTCATGGACTCGGCCCAGCTGTGCACGGTGGCGCGGAGCTCGCCCTGCGAGGCGACGGTCGGCTCGGTGACGAGCGCGCACAGGACGAGACGGCCGCGGGAGACGACCTGCTCGATGTCCACGACGTCGACGGAGTAGGCGGCGAGGGTGTCGAAGAGTCCCGCGGTGATCCCGGGACGGTCCTTCCCGAAGATCTTGACGAGAAGGGTGGGAACGTCTGAGGTCTGCGATGCGCTCATGGTGCGTCCACCGTATCGGGCACGCCCCGCCACCCGGCTCCCCGTCCCGCCCAGCGGACACCCGAGTGGTCGCGCGGATGCCCCGGAGGCCCCTCGTGCGGTACGCGCGGGCGCGCGGGCGGATCCAAGCGATGGCGAGCGGCAGCCGATGGCGAGCGGCAGCGAAGGAGGGACGGAACGAAGAGGCGGAGGTTCCGCCGGGGCCACGCCCCACCCGACTCCGCGCCGGGGCCACGCCCAACCCCACTCCGCGCCCGGCCCGACTTCCGGAGAGGGGACCGGGCCTGAAATAGTTCCCCCCGGATGTTCGCCATCCCTGGACTCCCGGCGACGGGGGGACATCGGGGGACAAGTAGTGGGGCATGGAGTGCCGGAACTCGTACTGGAATTGAACGGAAGAACCTGGACGCTCGACCCGTCCAGGTCGTACACCCTGGGCCGTGATCCACAGGGTGACCTGGTCATCGACGACGCCAGGGTCTCGTGGCGCCACGCCACGGTCAGCTGGGGCGGCCGGAGTTGGGTCATCGAGGACCACGGCTCCACCAACGGCACGTTCCTGCGGGGGCAGCGGATCCACCAGATGGAGATCGGCCCCGGCTCGGCCGTCCACCTGGGCAACGCGACCGACGGCCCGCGGCTGAATCTCGCCGCCGCCGGACAGCAGGTCCAACAGCAGCCGCAGGCCCAGCAGCCGCAGCCGCAGTCGCCGGTCGCCCAGCAGGTCCCGGCCCACCAGCCGGCCGAGCAGGCGGGGTGGGCCGGGCACGACGGCCCGCCGCTACAGACGCCGCCGCAGCAGCAGGGCTGGCAGCAGGTCCCGCCCGCACAGCCGCAGGCGCCGCACCAGCAGGTACCTCATCAGCACGTACCGCACCAGCCGCCGCACCAGCAGGGTCCCGACGGCGTCGCGGGGGCGTCGTCGGCCTATGCCGACCGCAGCCCGACCACCTTCCACCAGCTGGCGCTGGGCCGCGTCATGCGGATCGGCCGTGCGCTCGAGAACGAGCTGGTCGTCTCCGACCTCCAGGTCTCCCGCCACCACGCCGAGTTCCGCTCGACGCCCGCCGGGCGCTTCGAGATCCGCGACCTCGGCTCGCACAACGGCACGTACGTCAACGGCCAGCCGATCCCCAAGGGCGGCGCCGCCGTCCTCGGACCGCAGGACATCGTCGGCGTCGGCCACTCGACCTTCCGGATCGTCGAGGGCCGACTCGAGGAGTTCGTCGACACCGGCTCGGTCTCCTTCTCCGCCCGCCACCTCACGGTCACCGTCGACGGCGGCAAGCAGATCCTCAAGGACGTCTCCTTCGGCGTCCCGGAGAAGTCGCTGATCGGCGTCATCGGCCCGTCCGGCTCCGGAAAGTCCACCCTCCTCAAGGCCCTGACCGGCTACCGCCCGGCCAACGAGGGTGACGTCCTCTACGACAACCGGAGCCTCTACAAGCAGTTCGCCGAGCTGCGCCAGCGCATCGGTCTGGTCCCGCAGGACGACATCCTGCACAAGGAGCTGACCGTCCAGAAGGCCCTGCGCTACGCGGCCAAGCTCCGCTTCCCCGGCGACACCGCCACGGCCGAGCGCGAGGCCCGCATCGACGAGGTGCTGCGCGAGCTGAAGCTCGACATCCACAAGGAGAAGAGGGTCACCTCCCTCTCCGGCGGCCAGCGCAAGCGCGTCTCGGTCGCCCTGGAGCTCCTCACCAAGCCCTCGCTGATCTTCCTGGACGAGCCGACCTCCGGTCTCGACCCGGGCATGGACCGCGATGTCATGCAGCTGCTCCGCGGCCTCGCCGACGACGGCCGTACGGTCCTCGTCGTCACCCACTCGGTGGCCGAGCTGGGCCTGTGCGACAAGCTCCTGGTGATGGCCCCCGGCGGCTCCGTGGCGTACTTCGGCCCGCCGGAGGAGGCGCTGAACTTCTTCGGCTACTCCACCTGGGCCGATGTCTTCTCCGCCTTCGAGAACTACCGCGACTACGACTGGGCGGGCCGCTGGAAGGGCTCACAGCACTACCAGCTGTACGCGGCGGACATCGACGCCGTCGCCGCCCAGCCCGTGCAGATGCCCCACCAGGCGATGGTCCGGCCGCCGAAGCCCCAGGGCTGGGGCTCCCAGCTGTGGACCCTGATCCGCCGCTACGTCTCCGTGATCGCCTCCGACCGGGGCTTCCTGGCCCTGATGGTGATCCTCCCGGCCGTCCTCGGCGCGGTCTCGGTGGTCATCCCGGCCGACTTCGGCCTCGGCGCGCCCAAGCCGCCTGCCCGTTTCAACAGCGACGCTGGAACGATCATGCTGATCCTCGCGGTCGGCATGTGCTTCAGCGGCGCGGCCAACTCCGTCCGTGAGCTGATCAAGGAACGGGTCATCTATGAGCGGGAGCGGGCCACCGGCCTGTCCCGCTCGGCGTACCTGATGTCCAAGGTCATCGTGCTCGGCGTGATCACCGCCCTCCAGGGCGTCATCATCTGCGGCATCGGCTTCTCCACCCGGGCGCTGCCCGCCGAGGGCCTCCTCATGCCCCCGGCCGTCGAGCTGTGCGTCCAGGTCATCGCCCTCGGCCTGACCTCGATGATGGTCGGCCTGGTCATCTCCGCGCTGGTGAAGACCGCCGAGAAGACCATGCCGCTGCTGGTCATGTTCGCGATCGTCCAGGTCGTCTTCACCGGCGTTCTCTTCCAGGTCTACGGCTCTCCCGGCCTGGAGCAGTTCGCCTGGCTGATGCCGTCCCGCTGGGCCATCGCGGGCGCGGGCGCCACGCTCGACCTGGGGCACCTGATGCCGCCGTGGGACCGCGACAACCCGCTCGAGACCGACCCGCTGTGGGAGCACTCGGTCGGCCAGTGGAGCCTGGACCTCGGCGTCCAGCTCCTGATGGCGACGATCTGCTGCGTCCTGGTCGCGCGCCTGCTGCGCCGCCACGAGCCCGAGGTCATGCGCAAGTAGCGGCCGGGCGTCCGTACGCCGAAGGGCGGCACCCCTGACACGGGGTGCCGCCCTTCGGCGTACGACGGCGCGGAGCGGCGGACCCGGTGCGGTCCGCGCGGGCTCAGTACGCGCTGTTGACGTTGTCGATCGAGCCGTAGCGGTCGGCCGCGTAGTTGGCGGCGGCCACGAGGTTGGCGACCGGGTCGTACTGGTCGAAGGCGGTGCCGGGCACGTGGTACGCCTTGAAGGTCGGGTAGATGACCTGGAGCAGACCCTTGGACGGGACGCCGTTGACGGCGTTGATGTCCCAGTTGTTGATGGCGCGGGGGTTGCCGCTGGACTCGCGCATGATGTTCTTGTGCAGACCGTGGTAGCTGCCGGGGATGTCGTGCTTGTCCATGATGAACAGGGCCTCGCGGATCCAGCCGTCGAGGTTGTTCGCGAAGACCGGGGCGCGGGTCACGGAACGGTTCGCGGCCGCCTGCTCGGCGGCGCGCTTCTGCGCGTCGGCCTGCGCCTTGGCCCGGGCGTCGGCCTTGGCCTTCGCCTCGGTCCTGGCCTTCGCGTCCGCCTGTGCCTTCGCGTCCGCCTTGGCCTTCGCCTCGGTCTCCTGCTTGGCCTTCAGCCCGATGGTGCTCTGCTGGTCGGCGATGCTGGCGGCCAGCGCCTTCGCCTGCGGGCTGTTCGCGTCGTACGACCAGGAGACCTGCTGTGCCCCGGAGAGGGCCTGCGGCTCCGTCTCGGTGCCGCCGTTCCCAGGGACGAGGGAGAGGGCGAGGGCCCCGGCAGCGAGAGCGGCCACACCGGCGGCGGCGGCCTTGTGGGTCTTCTTCAGACCACGACTGTGGCCAGGGGTGTTCGCAGACATAACGGACTACCTCTTCGAATCGCTGGGGGTCGCTCGGCCGGGGCGGCGCTGCGCCTGCTCGGCGGCGACGAGGGCAATTCTTAGCGGCGGCAAAATGCTGTGGCAAAGGTGCTACCTACGATCCCGGATAGTGGATCAGGGGCCCGTGTGCAGGCCACGGATGGGTCCTGATGTCTGACTCACCCCGGTCTGGGGCCGCCCTGGGGCACCCACTAGGTCGCTTCGTAAGTGATGTGCGTCCTATGCGCGGGCTCACACCACCCCTACCTCGAACTCACCCCACGTTGCTGAAGCAACGCGTTCGGTGAGTGCTCTCCTCCTTCCGGGGGAGAAAGTCCCGGGGGTCCTGCGACCTAGGTCCCCCGTCCCGTCCGCCGAGGTCCCCGGACGGATACGCAGTGTCACGACCCGCCGGTACGGTGAACACATGAGCCATCGACCCAGCTCCGGCCTGGCAGCCGTGAGCACCGCCCTCCTCGCGATGAGCAGACACCTGGAGGTCCGCGACGTCCTCAAGACGATCGTGGCCTCCGCCCGCGAGCTCCTTGACGCCGAGTACGCGGCCCTGGGCGTCCCCGACGACCACGGCGGCTTCGCCCAGTTCGTGGTCGACGGCGTCAGCGACGAGCAGTGGAAGGCGATCGGTCCGCTGCCCCGGCAGCACGGCATCCTGGCCGCGATGCTCCACAAGGCCGAGCCCGAGCGGCTCGCCGACGTCCGCCGTGACCCCCGCTTCGAGGGCTGGCCGGACGCCCACCCCGAGATGTCCGACTTCCTCGGCCTGCCCGTCCGGGACGGCGACGAGACCCTCGGCGCGCTCTTCCTCGCCAACAAGCGCTGCCCCAAGGAGGACGGCCGCTGCGGCTTCACCGCCGAGGACGAGGAACTCCTCTCGATCCTCGCCCAGCACGCGGCCATCGCCCTCACCAACGCACGCCTCTACGAGCGCAGCCGCGAGCTGACCATCGCCGAGGAGCGCTCCCGCCTCGCCCACGAGCTGCACGACGCCGTCAGCCAGAAGCTCTTCTCCCTCCGGCTGACCGCCCAGGCCGCCGCCGCCCTCGTCGACCGCGATCCCGCCCGCGCCAAGGACGAGCTCCAGCAGGTCGCCGCGCTCGCCGCCGAGGCCGCCGACGAACTGAGGGCCGCCGTCGTCGAGCTCCGCCCCGCGGCCCTCGACGAGGACGGCCTCGTCCACACCCTCCGTACCCAGATCCAGGTCCTCGACCGCGCCCACAGCGCCCGCGTCACCTTCGAGAGCGCCGGAACCAGGGCCCTGCCCGCCGCCCAGGAGGAGGCCGTGCTCCGCGTCGCCCAGGAGGCCCTGCACAACGCCCTGCGGCACGCCGAGGCGGGACACGTCGCCGTCTCCCTGGCCCGAGCGGGCCAGGGCGCCCGGCTGACCGTCGCCGACGACGGCAAGGGCTTCGACCCGCGTACGGTCCGCAGCGCGGGCCGCCACCTCGGGCTCGTCTCCATGCGGGACCGGGCGAACGGCGTCGGCGGATCGCTCACCGTGACCTCGGCCCGGGGCGAGGGCACCACGATCGAGATGGAGGTACCCGGTGGCTGACAAGCGGATCCGCGTCCTGCTGGTCGACGACCACCAGGTCGTCCGCAGAGGACTGCGCACCTTCCTGGAGGTGCAGGACGACATAGAGGTCGTGGGGGAGGCCTCCGACGGCGCCGAGGGCGTCGCCAGGGCCGAGGAGCTGCGCCCCGACGTGATCCTCATGGACGTGAAGATGCCCGGCACCGACGGGATGGAGGCGCTGAAGCGGCTCCGGGGGCTCGCCAACCCCGCCAGGGTCCTCGTCGTCACCAGCTTCACCGAGCAGCGCACGGTGGTGCCCGCGCTCCGCGCCGGTGCCTCCGGATACGTCTACAAGGACATCGACCCGGACGCGCTGGCCGGCGCGATCCGCTCGGTCCACGCCGGGCACGTGCTGCTCCAGCCCGAGGTCGCGGGCGCGCTCCTCTCCCAGGAGGACGCGCCGGGCGGCACCGGCCGGGGCTCGACCCTCACGGAGCGGGAGCGCGAGGTGCTCGGCCTGATCGCGGACGGCCGCTCCAACCGCGAGATCGCCCGCGCGCTCGTCCTCTCCGAGAAGACGGTCAAGACCCATGTCTCGAACATCCTGATGAAACTCGACCTCGCGGATCGCACCCAGGCGGCCCTCTGGGCGGTCCGGAACGGCCTCACCGACTGACGCGCCCCCGAACGCGCCGGGCGCACGACCGTTCAATACTTCATACCGTCGTGTGTATGTCCCCCGTTCGGCGCAACCTCGCGGGAGGTGCGGCGTTCTCCATGGCGTGCTGCGGCGGACCGGCCGCAGCGATGACCAGGAGGAAGTACCCAGTGAAGAACCTCAAGAAGGCCGCCGCCCTCACCATGGTCGCCGGTGGCATCGTCGCCGCCGGTGCCGGTGTCGCCTCCGCCCACGGGGCCGACGCCACGGGGCAGGCCCACCACTCGCCGGGCGTCGCCTCCGGCAACCTGGTGCAGGTCCCGGTCCACGTCCCCGTGAACGTCTCCGGCAACACGGTCAACGTGATCGGCCTCCTGAACCCGGCCTTCGGCAACGGCGCCTTCAACGGCTGACCACCGCACGCAGGACCCGACCGGCCCCCGGCACCCCCGGGGGCCGGTCCCGTGTGCGGGGACCTCGCCCCCCTGCCGTACGCCCCGAACCAGGCACCCGGTGGCACCCGCCCCGAGCCCAAGCGGCCGGACCCGCCCCCGGCCACCCCACGACCCCTCGCCCCGCGAAGGCGAACGCGGGAGGGCACGAGGGCACGGACATCAGGGAGAGGGCCTCGCCCCGGCCTCGCCCCGGCCTCGCCCCGGCCTCGCCCCGGCCTCGCCCCGGCCTCGCCCGGCCTCGCCCCGGCCTCGCCCCGGCCCCGCCCGGCCCCGCCCGGTCCGGGCGGACACACGCGGTCGCGGGTCTCGGGGTTCTGGCCGGACGCACACGGAGACAGCGCGAGACGCATGGGCGAGGGCACGGTTCTCAGCCCTCCCGCTCCCGTTCCCTCTCCTCCACGTACGCGTTGTACGCCGCCACCTGCGCCCGCCGGGCCGCCCGCTCCACCGGCCGCAGCGCCGCCCCCCGCGCCGCCATCTCCGAGGCGCTCACCGCGCCCCCGTGCCCGTGGTCGTACGCCAGGTCCACCAGCAGCCCCACCCGCTGCGCCAGCTCCAGGACCCGCACCGCCCGCGCCGGATACCCCGGCGCCAGCACCTCGCGCCCCACCTCCGCCCGCGCCCGGTACGCCTCCCGCACCGCGTCCGCCACCGGCCCCGAGGCCGCCACGTCCAGCCGGGTCAGCACCGCCGTCGCCTCCCGCAGCCCCTCCGCCAGCTCCCGCTCCGCCTCCCCCAGCGAGGGCACGTCGGCGGGCGGCGCCTCCCGCACCGGAAGGCACCGCCACACCACCGACACCCGCACGTCACCCCGGGGCCCCGCCTCGGAGACCTCCGGCACGAGCCCGTACGGGGCGCCGAAGCCCACCACGGCCTCCTCCGCCTCCAGGGCGCGCGCGTTGAAGTCCGGCGGCCCGCTCAGCCCCAGCGGATGCCCCGGCGCGGGCAGCGCCACCCGCCACCCGGTCACCCCGAGCCCCCGCAGCCGCCCGAGCGCCAGCGTCAGCCCCACCTGCCCGGCCTCACCCGGCAGCCCCTCGACGCGGTGCACCGCGTCCTCCCCGACAATGGCCAGCGCCGCCTCGTCCGGCGACACCACCCCGGCCAGCAGGGCATTGCCCCATGCGGCCAGGCGTCCTGAGCGTGGTTCAGAAAGCATCCCCCCAGACTAGGCCGCGCTCGCCGGCCCAAAGGAAGCCCTAGGGACCGGCCCGTCCTGCCGATAACGTAGGTTTTCCCCTGGACGCCGCGCCCACCGGCGCAAGGCGACGACACGACTCGACCGCAAGGGGAGACAACGCGCTCATGAGCGATGTACTGGAGCTGGTGGACGTATCCGTGGTCCGCGACGGACGGGCTCTGGTGGACGAGGTCTCCTGGTCGGTCAAGGAGGGCGAGCGCTGGGTGATCCTCGGACCCAACGGCGCCGGAAAGACCACCCTTCTGAACATCGCCTCCAGCTACCTCTTCCCCACCCGCGGCACCGCCCGCGTCCTGGGCGAGCAGCTCGGCGGCGTCGGCACCGACGTGTTCGAGCTCCGTCCCCGCATCGGCATGGCGGGCATCGCCATGGCGGAGAAGCTCCCCAAGCACCAGACCGTCCTGGAGACCGTCCTCACCGCCGCGTACGGCATGACCGCCACGTGGAACGAGGACTACGACCCGGTCGACGAGGAGCGCGCCAAGGCATTCCTCGACCGCCTCGGCATGAGCGACTACCTGGACCGCAGGTTCGGCACCCTCTCCGAGGGCGAGCGCAAGCGCACCCTGATCGCCCGCGCGATGATGACCGACCCCGAACTGCTGCTGCTCGACGAGCCCGCCGCCGGCCTCGACCTCGGTGGCCGCGAGGACCTCGTCCGCCGTCTCGGCCGCCTGGCCCGCGACCCGTACGCCCCCTCCATGATCATGGTCACCCACCACGTCGAGGAGATCGCCCCCGGCTTCACCCACGTCCTGATGATCCGCCAGGGCAAGGTCCTCGCGGCGGGCCCGGTGGAGATGGAGCTGACCTCCCGCAACCTCTCGCACTGCTTCGGCCTGCCGCTCGTCGTCGAGCGCGCCGGTGACCGCTGGACCGCCCGGGGCCTCCCCCTGAAGTGACGCACCCGGCGCCGGCGCCCCGCACAGCCGCCCGCGCCCTGTCCCAGGGGGCCCCACCCGCCCTACCATGACCAGGTGGACATCGACGCGTGGATCTGGTGGCTGATCGGCGCGGTGGGGCTCGGCATTCCGCTGGTCCTGACCGCGATGCCGGAGTTCGGCATGTTCTCCGTGGGAGCGGTGGCGGGGGCGGTGACCGCGGCCCTGGGCTTCGGCGTCGTTCCCCAGGTGCTCGTCTTCGTCGTGGTCTCGGTGGCGCTCATCGCGGTGGTGCGCCCCATCGCCGCCCGCCACCGCGGCGGCGGGCCGGGCATCGCGACCGGGATCGACGCGCTGAAGGGGCGTCAGGCCGTCGTCCTCGAAAGGGTCGACAGCCACGGCGGCCGCATCAAGCTCGCCGGGGAGATCTGGTCCGCCCGCACCCTCGACACCGGACAGACCTTCGAGCCCGGCGAACAGGTCGACGTCGTCGACATCGACGGGGCGACCGCCGTCGTCATGTGACCGAACCTCGCCCATGACGTCCCGACGTCTGCGAAACTCGATCATCGGAAGCAACCCGGCAGTCAACCGGCAGCGAAGGGCACGGGGAACACGATGTCAGCAGTCATCATCGTCCTGATCATTCTGGTGGTGCTCGTCTTCATCGCCCTGATCAAGACGATCCAGGTCATCCCGCAGGCGAGCGCGGCGATCGTCGAGCGGTTCGGCCGCTACACCCGCACGCTCAACGCCGGGCTGAACATCGTCGTCCCGTTCATCGATTCGATCCGCAACCGGATCGACCTGCGCGAACAGGTCGTGCCGTTCCCGCCGCAGCCGGTGATCACCCAGGACAACCTCGTCGTCAACATCGACACGGTCATCTACTACCAGGTCACCGACGCGCGGGCCGCGACCTACGAGGTCGCCAGCTACATCCAGGCGATCGAACAGCTCACCGTCACCACCCTCCGCAACATCATCGGCGGCATGGACCTGGAGCGGACCCTCACCTCCCGCGAGGAGATCAACGCGGCCCTGCGGGGCGTTCTCGACGAGGCCACCGGCAAGTGGGGCATCCGCGTCAACCGCGTCGAGCTCAAGGCCATCGAGCCGCCGACCTCCATCCAGGACTCGATGGAGAAGCAGATGCGCGCCGAGCGCGACAAGCGCGCCGCGATCCTCACCGCCGAGGGCACCCGCCAGTCCGCGATCCTCACCGCCGAGGGCGAGAAGCAGTCCGCGATCCTGCGCGCCGAGGGCGAGTCCAAGGCCGCCGCCCTCCGCGCCGAGGGCGAGGCCCAGGCCGTCCGCACGGTCTTCGAGGCCATCCACGCGGGCGACCCGGACCAGAAGCTCCTCTCCTACCAGTACCTCCAGATGCTTCCGAAGATCGCCGAGGGCGACGCCAACAAGCTCTGGATCGTGCCCAGCGAGATCGGCGACGCCCTCAAGGGCCTCTCCGGAGCCTTCGGCAACGTCCCCGGCGGCGCACCCGGCTTCAATACCAAGAGCGCCGGACCCGAACGACGCGACGAACCGCCGGTTGACTGACACGTACACGTAACACTCGTGCATGATCGGTACGAGCCCCTCGACCCGGACGACCTCAGGGCGGGGAGGCGACTCACTGACCATGTAAGGAGATGGCGTTGTCCATCTGGGAAGCCCTGGCGGTCTTCGCCGCCGGCATCGGCGCCGGCACCATCAACACCATCGTCGGATCGGGAACGCTCATCACGTTCCCGGTCCTCCTCGCGACCGGACTCCCTCCGATCACCGCGAACGTCTCCAACGCCCTCGGACTCGTCTCCGGCTCCGTCAGCGGAGCCATCGGCTACCGGCGCGAGCTCAAGGGCCAGAAGAACCGTGTCCTGCGTCTCGGCTCCGCCGCCCTCCTCGGCGGCCTCATCGGCGCGATCCTGCTGCTCGCCCTGCCGTCCAAGGCCTTCGACGCGATCGTCCCCGTCCTCATCGGACTCGCACTCGTCCTGGTCGTCCTCCAGCCCCGGATCGCCGCCGTCGTCAAGCGCCGCCGCGAGCTGACCGGCACCGAGGCCCACCCCGACGGCGGCCCCGTCCTCCTCGTCGGACTCTTCTTCGCCAGCATGTACGGCGGATACTTCGGCGCCGCCCAGGGAGTCCTCTACCTCTCGCTCATGGGCCTGCTGCTCCATGACGAGCTCCAGCGGATCAACGCCGTCAAGAACATCCTCGGCGCCCTCGTCAACGCCGTCGCCGCCGTCTTCTTCCTCTTCGTCGCCGAATTCGACTGGACCGCGGTCCTGCTCATCGCCGTCGGCTCCACCCTCGGCGGCCAGATCGGCGCCAAGATCGGCCGCAGACTGCCGTCCGCCGCGCTGCGCGGAGTGATCATCACGGTCGGCGTCGTCGCCATCCTCCAGCTCACCCTGTGCTGACCCCGACAACGGGAAGGGCCCGCCTCCCTCACCGGGGAAGACGGGCCCACACCGTACGAGAAGGGGTTACGCGGCCGCCCCCGCCAGCCACTCCGGCAGCTGGGAGCGGTCACCGGCCCGCATCGCGAGCAGCATCGCGTCCGCGGGAGTCGGCTCGAACGGCTGCCGCAACAGCGGCATCCCGGCCTGCTCGGGCGTCCGGTCCGCCTTGCGGTGATTGTCCTCGGCGCAGGAGGCGACCGTGTTCAGCCAGCTGTCCCCACCACCCTGGGCGCGCGGCACCACGTGGTCCACGGTCGTCGCCCGCCGCCCGCAGTACGCGCACCGGTGCTGGTCGCGCACCAGCACCCCCCGTCTCGACCACGGCGCCTGTCTTCGGAAGGGCACCCGCACGTACCGGCAGAGCCTGATCACCCGCGGCACCGGAAGATCGACGGCCGCGCCCCGCACACGGAGATCGGGATGGGCGTGCTCGACGACGGCCTTGTCCGTCAGGACGAGCACCACCGCGCGGTTGAGCGTGACCGTCGACAGCGGCTCGAAGCTCGCGTTCAGTACCAGCGTTTCCCGCATGGGTGCCCACCTCCCGTGTGCAGGTCCGGCCCCCGGACGGGGCGACGGGACCTGGATCAACGATGGCCGGGACGGCCGGGTCGGACAACGCAATTTCCGCGCAACAAAAGATGCCCGCTTCTGATCTCTCCAAGACCAGAAGCGGGCAAACAACAAACGAACGATCAGACCCCCGCAGGAGCCGCGTACTCACCGACCAGCTGGGCGCGCCCCAGCGTGTGGAAGCGCAGGTTGAAGCCCACCACCGCGGGCGACACGTCCCCGTCGGGCCCGAGCCTCTCGCTGTCCACCGCGTACACCGTGAAGACGTACCGGTGCGCCGGGTCCCCCGCCGGGGGAGCCGCCCCGCCGAAGTCCTTCGACCCGTAGTCGTTCCGTACGTGCGTGGCACCGGCGGGCAGTCCCTCGAAGGCACCGGAGCCGACGCCTGTCGGCAGCTCCGTCACCGACGCCGGGATGTCGAACAGCACCCAGTGCCAGAACCCGCTGCCCGTCGGGGCGTCCGGGTCGAAGCAGGTGACGGCGAAGCTCTTCGTCTCCGCCGGGAAACCCTCCCAGCGCAGCTGCGGCGAGGTGTTCCCCGCCGCGTACACCTGCGCGTCCTTCAGGACCCCGCCCGGCGCGATGTCGTCGCTCACCACGGTGAACGCCGCCACCGGCGGATGGAAGTCGTGGGGGAGCGGCGCCCTCTTGCCCTCGGACACGTCGAAAACCTCCGAACCTCACGCCCGTGCGCTGCCTCGGCAGCCTGACGGGACCGAGCCTAGAGCCAGTTGCGACGGCCGCCGACCTCGGCGAGCCACTGGTTCAGGTAGGCCGCCCAGTCGGTGGTGTGGAAGTCGTGCAGCCCGACCTTGAAGGCACGGAAGGAGTCGCTGCCCTCCGTGAACAGACCCGGCTTCTTGTCCATCTCCAGGATGACGTCCATCTCGCGGTCGTCCGCGACGAAGCTGACCTCGACCTGGTTGAGCCCCCGGTACTGCTGCGGCGCGAAGAACTCGATCTCCTGGTAGAACGGCAGCCGCTGCCGCGTCCCCCGGATGTGCCCGCGCTCCATGTCCGCGCTCTTGAAACGGAAGCCCAGCTGGAGGAAGGCGTCCAGGATCGCCTGCTGCGCGGGCAGCGGGTGCACGTTGATCGGGTCCAGGTCGCCCGAGTCCACCGCGCGGGCGATCTCCAGCTCGGTCGTCACACCGATGTGCATCCCGCGCAGCTGCTGCCCGGAGACCGAGGTCACCGGGGTCTCCCAGGGGATCTCCAGACCGAACGGCACCACGTGCACCGCGCCGGCCTGCACCTGGAAGGCACCGCCGAGGCGCACCTTGACGAACTCGATGTTCTGCTTGTGCTCCTGGTCACCGCCCTCGACCTCGACCCGCGCCTGGAGACCGACCGACAGTCCCTCGATCTGCTGGTCGACACTGCCGCCCTGGATACGGACCTCACCCTGGACGACCCCGCCCGGGACCACGTTCTCCTCGGTGAGCACCGTCTCCACGGTGGCCCCGCCGGCGCCCAGGCTCGCGAGCAGCTTCTTGAATCCCATGACTTTCACTCCTTCTCGGTCCTGACCCCTACATACGCGCAACGACGGTAACCGGTTCCCCACTACGCTCGGACGCCATGAGCGAGACCCCCGACCGTACGCCGCTCCCGCGTTCCTGCTCCGACCGTCCGGTCCTGGGGGTCGCGCCCGATCTCCTGGGCCGCACGCTCCTCCACCGCGCCCCCGAGGGAACACGGGAACCGCGCCTCAAGGAGGTGGAGGCGTACGCCGGTGCCGTCGACCCCGGCTCGCACGCCTTCCGGGGCCGCACCGCGCGCGACGCGGTCATGTTCGGCCCGCCGGGACACGTGTACGGCTACTTCACCCACGGCATGTCAAGGCGGTCGGCATGAACATCGACTTCCTTGCCCACCCGGCCGAAGAGGTCGCCCCCAAGCTGCTTGGAACCGTCCTCACCTGCAAGAACCCCGAAGGGACCGTGAGCATCGCCATCACGGAGACCGAGGCGTACTCCGGTGCGACCGACCCGGCTTCCCACGCCTACCGAGGCCGGACAGCCCGTAACGCCGTCATGTTCGGACCCGCGGGGCACCTGTATGTCTACCGGTCCCACGGTCTCCACTGGTGCGCCAACGTCGTCACCGGAGCAGAGGGGGTGGCTTCGGCCGTCCTCATCCGGGCGGGCAGGATCATCGAAGGGGAAGCCCTGGCGCGCGAGCGGCGAGGAGCGGAGGTCGAGAGCGCGCGCCTCGCACGGGGCCCGGGGAACTTCTGCCGGGCGCTCGGCATCACGGCGGAGCACAACGGCATGGACGTTCTCACAGGAGCCTCGGTCGTGCTGTCCGAGGGCGAGCCGGTACCCGCCGCGCACATCAGGGTCGGCCCACGGGTGGGCGTGAGCAAGGCTCACGACTGGCGGCACCGCTTCTACCTCGCCGACGATCCGACGGTCTCGGCGTACCGACTGAGCCCGAGAGCCAAGCCGCCCACCGGAGCCTGAACCGCGGAGATCGGGCACAGAAGACGGGTGATCGCTCGCGAGCGCACAAGCGGTGGGTACGAGATCACCGCCCGACTTTCGCCACAGGTACTCGCTGTCGCCCAGGCCGACGCGCACACGCCGCGATGCCAGGTCTGCAGGCTCGGCTCCACGCAGGAGTCCAGCGGGTCCGCCGGGCAGGTGATGCACCGGCCACCCGCACACGTGTAGACGCGGTACCGCTCGCCTGCCGCGTTCTTCCCGCTCCACCCTTGAGCGACGACGGCCCGGCACTCCGAGCAGCGGACCACGCCGGACAACAGGGCCTTGCGCTTCCCGCCGCCACCCGTGTTGCGCTCGGGGTCGCTCAGGTGGCGGATCAGAGCACGGCATACGCCCTCGGAGACGATCGCCTCCCAGTTGCCCGCCCTGATCTCCTCGGTCCGCCGCTCCCCGCTCCGTCGAAGCCGACGTGTCCTTCTCGACGATCGTGGCCACGACCGACCAGCCCTTCCGGTCGCACAGCGCCTGACTCGGCTCGACCTGTTGTGTCAGGTTCCCGCCCTTGGACTCCTCGCCCCTCCACCCTCGGCATCGGCGTCTCCCTGAACGGCCCGGACACCTGCGGCGGATCGGACGCCCCGGTGGGCCTGCTGACCGGGACCCCGCCCGTGTCGGCAGCCATCCGCAGCGGACCTCGTACGGGGGTCCGCGGCGACGGTGCCCCGCACGCCTGGCGCCTCTGGATCGACGACGATCCGACGGTCAGCCCCTACCGGCCCCACACGCCTCGCAAGCGCCCCCTTGACTCCGGGCGTGCGACCGTCTAACGTAGCCCGAGCAGTTGGACACGGGCCTGCCTGCTTGTTCAAGCACCCCGCAGCTGCCACCCACTACTCAAGATGACTCCCCAGCAGGGGCTTATTTCGGCGTGCCGAAATTCGAATTCGAATGACTCGATTATGAGTCGCCGAAGAAATCAGCTAACGTAGTGGACACGCCGAGAGGCAAGGCCGCCAACAGGCCACTGGATATGAAATCCGAACCGGAAACGGAGCGGAAAACGATCTGGTAAGGTTGGAAACACGAAGGGAAAGCTCGGAGGAAAGCCCGAGAGGGTGAGTACAAAGGAAGCGTCCGCACCTTGAGAACTCAACAGCGTGCCAAAAATCAACGCCAGATTAGTTGATACCCCGTCCATCTTCGGATGGTCGAGGTTCCTTTGAAGTAAAAACACAGCGAGGACGCTGTGGACAGTCGGCCACATTCCGGCATGACTGTCCCGCTCAACGCGAGTGTCACCCGATCTCGGGTAAACATTCACGGAGAGTTTGATCCTGGCTCAGGACGAACGCTGGCGGCGTGCTTAACACATGCAAGTCGAACGATGAAGCCTTTCGGGGTGGATTAGTGGCGAACGGGTGAGTAACACGTGGGCAATCTGCCCTTCACTCTGGGACAAGCCCTGGAAACGGGGTCTAATACCGGATAACACTCCTGCCTGCATGGGCGGGGGTTAAAAGCTCCGGCGGTGAAGGATGAGCCCGCGGCCTATCAGCTTGTTGGTGGGGTAATGGCCTACCAAGGC